>CAJKWK010000112.1 GCA_905203555.1 uncultured Lachnospiraceae bacterium | reverse complement strand
TTAAATTCATCCAGCCAGAAAAGCAGTTCCATCATTTCGGAAGCGTCACGTCCAGCGGTATCATAGAGGGTATAAGGATTAACATCAAGAGCCTTAGCCATTTTATCAACCAGATCTTTTTTTGGAACACGAACACCTTTTTCATATTGTACAATTCTATGCTGATCGGTCAGTCCGATCTTCTCTGACAGTTCTTTTTGTGTCATTTTCCGGAATGTCCGGATTTTTTTTAGTTTCAGATTAAAATTCATAAAGTCACCTCTGCATTAGTCCTGATAAACATCCGTTAAAGATAGTGAAATCAAGAAATGAATAACTATTTGTCCATATTATAACACAAGCTGGCAGAAAATCAATGAAAAAGAGTACAAAAAAGAACCTAAAACACATGAAGTGCTATTGACATTAGCAGTAACTGGGGATATAATGGCATTAAATCGAAATAGGTACAAAAATGTATACCTACAAAACTTTTGATTGTTGAACATTGAAAATTGAATGAGCTGTATGGGTGCCTTTCGGGGCTTAAAGGTAACACAGGATTCCATCGCTGTATCAGAGAGTAGTATGTGGAAACCGAAGATACTCCGGCAACGGCTGGTATGCTTGAGAAGAAGCTGCCAGTATTCAGAAAGATTTCTGATAGAGGTCAAATGTAACGTTGACACCGCTATATACAAATGGAAGCCAACACGTCGAACGGAATGGAAAATCATTGTAAGAAGTCTAAACAAAAAGTAGAGTGTACTGACAACGGGCATAACCGCTGTCTGGGAGGTGATGCAGAAGAATACGGAGGAAAGGAGGTATGTGCATCATGAGAAAAACAACAGAGTATAAGGCTGAAAACCGTCTGACGGTAGATATTGAAGGATTAATGGCAATGTTATCCTGCGGAGAAGTAACTGCAAAGAAAATTGCAGACTATGCAGAAGCAAGAGTGATTGTTGGAAGACGTGTTCTTTATAACGTGGATAAGATAAAAAAATATATTGATGCAATGGCAGTGTAATGAAAGATGAGAGGATAAAATACAACAACTTTCCTTCGGAATGAAAAGTGAAAAATATTCCTATAAAAAAGGCAAATAAAAATTAGCATTTTGCAGGAATTTACCCTTGGAAATCATAAAATATTATGTTAATCTGTGAGCAGATATCAGGCAGTAAATGACTGATACCGACAGGACAAAAATCATTCCGAATAACGAAAAATGAAGTGAAAGGAATGATTGATATGGCAAGAAAAGATAATAAAGGCAGAAATTTAAAAACAGGTGAATACCAGCGCCCGGATGGACGTTATGAGTATCGTTACAAGGATGAAATTACCGGAAAGCGTAATTCGGTTTATGCAGCTGATCTGGTGAGTCTGCGAGAAATGGAAAAGAAGATCAATAAGGATATGGATGATCTGCTTATTACAGACGCATCAGTCAAGAAGCTGACTGTAAATACGTTGTTTGAGCGATACATGGCAACAAAGAATATCAAGGAAAGAACGAAAAAGAATTATATCCGTATGTGGGACTACCGGATACGAAATACTTT
>CAJKWK010000111.1 GCA_905203555.1 uncultured Lachnospiraceae bacterium | reverse complement strand
CAATGTCAATAAGTTAAGATAATCTTGAAAGAGTGGGTAACACAAAAATGTATGCTCACTCTTTTTTTGTAATAAAATGGAAAAACCGCTTGACAAATCTTCAAAAATTTGCGGCGAAGCCACTTAAATATATTTTTTATTTAAGGAGGTTCCCGTATGTTTTATGACTCACCTACTATGTTAAAACAGAATCTGCTTCGCACAATCTCGAATATGCAGGAAGTATCTCAACTGTTTGTAAAGCAGCCCGAAAAAGACTTTTCTAGGAAACGGAAGATTTCTTTTGCAGACACGATCCGTTTTCTTTTGTCTATGAATGGAAACACGGTTCCAAAAGAATGGATGGATTATTGGGATTTTTATCCTGATATGCCCTCTGTTTCTGCCTTTTCACAGCAGCGACAAAAGCTGCTCCCTGATGCAATGGATTTTCTATTCCATACTTTTACGGATTCTTTCTCAACTCTGAGTACTTACCGGGGATTTCGTTTAATTGCCTGTGACGGTTCCGACCTTGCCATCGCCTGCAATCCGAAAGACAAAGAGACCCATAGACGGCATAATTCTATCGAGCGAGGTGAAAAGGGGTATAACCAACTTCATTTAAATGCACTGTATGATCTGAAAAACCGCATTTATATAGATGCTGTCATACAACCCGGCCGTCATCCAAACGAGGCACAGGCGCTTATTGAAATGTTGAAACGCTCTAAGGTGCAAGAGCCGGTTCTGCTGATTGCAGACAGAGGATATGAAAGTTATAACATCATGGCTAACGCACAGGAAAAAGGGTGGAAATTTCTGATCCGTGCAAAAGATCTGGGGAGCCGCGGTATTCTTACACATTTACCGATACCGGAAGATGGAACTTTTGATTGTACTTTGTCCTTAATCCTTACCAGGAAGCAAACAAAAGAAATAAAAAGCCAGCCCCATAAATATCGCTTCCTCACAAACAAAACTGTCTGTGATTTTCTGGATCCAATCGAAAATCCCTTTTATACACTTCATTTTCGTGTCTTACGGTTTCCGATTACAGAAAATACGATGGAATGTATCATTACGAATCTGGAGAAAGAAGATTTTCCAATGAAAGAAATCAAAAAACTGTATGAATGGAGATGGGGAATTGAGCGTTCTTTTCGAGAATTGAAATATACGATTGGATTAACGAATTTCCATGCAAAAAAGGTGGAGTATATCTTGCAGGAAATTTTTGCCCGACTGATCATCTACAACTTCTGTGAAAGGATTATCACAAAGATCGTAATCCAACAGAAAAACAGGAAGTATATTTATCAGGCCAACTTCACTGTTGCAGTGCTGATATGCCGGGAATTTTTTTCGGGCAGGGTTCCTCCACCAAATTTAGAAGCACTTATTCAAAAGAATATCCTTCCTGTAAGAGAAGGGCGTAAGGCTCCTCGGAAAATCAGTCCTAACTCAGCAGTGAGCTTCTTATATAGAATAGCATAGAAAGAATAAAAAATATTTATAATCTTACAGCCCATGGGACTGTTTTATTTGCTATGCGCAAAAATAGCCAAAAGCAGAAATATCTGCTCTTAGCTATTTGATCATTCATAATGAAGTTGTTGGGACAATCCTTAACTTATTGACATTG
>CAJKWK010000110.1 GCA_905203555.1 uncultured Lachnospiraceae bacterium | reverse complement strand
AGCTGTCCTTTATCAATCAGCAGGTGGATGTGGCAGAATTTGAGAAAAGCATTGATATTCCAGATCAGAACGATGACTTCAATGCCATTCGTGAAGAGTACCGTACTATGCTGAAAAATCAGCTTTCCAAAGGAAATAATGGTCTGGTAAAGACAAAATATATCACTTTTGGAATCGAAGCAGAAAGCCTGAAGGTGGCAAGACCAAGGCTTGAAAGAATCGAAACGGATATCTTAAATAACTTTAAGGTCCTGGGAGCACAGGCACATTCTTTGAATGGACTGGAAAGGCTGGAGATTCTGTATCATGTGTTCAACCAGGATCGGATCGAACCATTTAAGTTCCAGTATAAGATGCTGCCGGAAACTGGATTAAAAACTAAAGATTTTATTGCACCGACTTCCTTTAACTTTTCCAAGAATCAGACATTTTTGATGGGAAGAACGATGGGAAGTGTAAGTTACCTGCAGATTCTTGCACCAGAGCTGACAGACCGGATGCTTGCAGATTTCCTGGATGTAGATGACAGTATTAATGTCAACATCCATATCCAGTCCATTGACCAGAGCTCAGCGATCAAGATGATCAAGAGCAAGATTTCAGATTTGGATAAGATGAAGATCGAAGAGCAGAAACGAGCGGTACGTTCCGGTTATGATATGGACGTGCTTCCATCGGACCTTGTAACCTATGGAGAAGAAGCGAAGAACTTGCTTGTAGATCTGCAGTCCAGAAATGAGAGAATGTTCCTTGTAACGGTTCTGGTTATGAATACAGCAAAGAAGCGTCAGAAACTGGATAATAATATTTTCCAGGTGCAGGGAATCGCACAGAAATATAACTGTTCTTTAAAACAGTTGGATTATCAGCAGGAAGCAGCACTTATGTCCTGCATTCCACTGGGAGTCAATCGAATTGAAATCCAGAGAGGGCTTACCACATCATCAACCGCAATCTTTGTGCCATTTACGACACAGGAACTGTTTCAGGAAGGGGAAGCTCTTTATTATGGATTAAATGCATTATCCAACAACATGATCATGGTTGATCGGAAACGTCTGAAGAACCCGAATGGACTGATTCTTGGTACACCAGGTTCCGGGAAGTCGTTCTCAGCAAAGAGAGAAATCACGAACTGTTTCCTGATTACAGAAGACGATATCATCGTCTGTGATCCAGAAGCCGAGTATTCAGCACTTGTGCAGGCACTGCATGGACAGGTAGTTCGGGTTTCACCGGTATCTGACCAGTATATCAATCCGATGGATCTGAATCTGAATTATTCCGAGGAAGACAATCCGCTGTCACTAAAAGCAGATTTTATTCTGTCTTTGTGTGAACTGATTGTTGGTGGAAAGAACGGACTGGAGCCGGTAGAAAAAACGATTATTGACCGATGTGTTCGGTTAGTATATCAGGAATACCTTGCCGATCCAGTACCGGAGAAGATGCCAATCCTGGAGGACTTATACAACCTTCTGAGAAAACAGGAAGAGCCGGAAGCACAGCGGCTGGCTACTTCATTAGAGATCTATGTTACAGGTTCTTTGAATGTATTTAACCATCAGACAAACGTGGATATCAATAACCGCATTGTCTGCTTTGATATCAAGGAGCTTGGTAAGCAGTTGAAAAAGATCGGGATGCTTGTAATCC
>CAJKWK010000109.1 GCA_905203555.1 uncultured Lachnospiraceae bacterium | reverse complement strand
TGGTGCTTTAGACAGACATATCCATTTTTCAATTACACTTTGCGGAAACTCAAGTCATTTTCATCTCATCTTCTGTCATTCATTTATATTTCCACACTTTCCGAAATGAATTTTTCAAATTCTTTTCTCTTTACAAGTTTTTTCGTACCTACGTAAAGCACAAACGGACATCTCGGTTCTTTCAAAAGACTACTTATTCTGTTTTGTCCGATATTACTGTATTCTGCTGCCTCTTCAATTGTAAGAGCCACTTTTTCACATATTGCAACATATAGTTTGCTCATAAAATTCTTTCCTTATTGTTTAACGTGCGTAGCATTCACTTCTATCCGCAATACACACAATCATTCTTTGTATTCAACAACGTTTTCGCTTTCTTCATTTTCATACTTGCAATCGCTTCTCGTTTGCTTGCGCCTCCAACATACATGGGTGTACACATTTCTAAAATACGGTCATAGATACGTCTTTTTTCTAACATGGTCTCGCTTTTTATTTCTTTCAGCGGAAGATTGGTCGTGATGATCAATGGTCGTCCTGAACGGATCCTGCGATCTATGACGCTAAAAATAATTCCTAACGCATATTCTGAATTTCGTTCCACTCCAAGATCATCAATAATCAAAAGCTGGTAAGAAGCCAATACATTGATATATTCCGTTTTGTCTGCCAGTGGAAATATATCATCGATAATGGTATTGAAATTTGTCATCTTTACCGTTACTTCCTGCTTTAGAAGTTCATTGGCTATGCACCCGGCAACATAACTTTTCCCGGTACCAACTGGTCCCCAGAACAAACAGCCTATATGATTTCTTTTCATTTCATCCCAGTTATCAACATAATTTTTTGCCTTATGCATTACCGTATCTGACATATCTGCATTCTCAAATGTCCACTCTTCCATTCTGCTCTCGTCAAAACAGATGCTCGTATTTCTGCTGACTAATTCCCGGTGCTCTTTGTCTTTAAAATATTTTTGTTCTTCTTCATATGCTTTTCTATCACAGGCACATTGCCTGGAATGTTTCTTCATCCCCATAAAGCCACCCTCTGGGAAAAATGCTTCTTTCGCTTCCCCACAGACTTTGCAGTATCGCAAACCATCACTGCCTACACATACGGTATCTTCTTCTCTCATCACAAACTCTCTCCTTCCCCATAGCAATAATTTACTTCATGATATTTATTTCTTTTATATTTCTCAGTTACTTTACTAGGTGCCACATTTCCGGCTTCTGCACAGCCATTTTTACAGCTAGATGATGGTTGTTTTTCCGACTCTGTTGCAGCCATCTTTTCAACCGCCTTGTTGTCATCCGGCTGTAAACCTATCTCATCAGATGGAATTTTTACATATAAATGATTAGGTTTTGAAAATCCACCGGATCTGCGAACCAATAGTCCCACATCATCTAATTCCTTCAACGCTGTTTTTACAGAAGATTTGCATTTATCGATTTGAACAGACAATTCTTCTATTGGAAATATCAAATAAACATTTCCATACTTGTCTATCCAGCTATTCTTTCTCGATATCCGCGCCCGGTCATACAAAATCATATAAAGAAATTTTGCATTTTGAGAAATGCGCAACTTCAGCAAAAACTTCGGAAACTGGAAGTACTGAAGCATCTGCTCAGACTCCTTCATGTATTCATATT
>CAJKWK010000108.1 GCA_905203555.1 uncultured Lachnospiraceae bacterium | reverse complement strand
TAAAATTTTCAATGTTCTTTCAATTTAGCCTTGACTTTTTATTTGCAGGCTGATTGTAAAGAATTCATCCATAATCCTATTTAAATCATCTAATCTTTCTTTATCTGACATTCCCTGATACTTCTGATAATCCAGATGTAAAGCAACGTAGTTAGATTCAATAAAGTTTACAAGATATACAGGATTAGACGGATTATTTAAAAGTAAAACCAGTCTATACAAATCCAAGGTGGATTCTAACTGGAAGAGATCCCCTCCTGATTTTGTATTGATTTTTATATCTCTGTCCTTTGCTGCAGCTACCAGACGGTCGATCTGCCAATTACTACGTACAAGAATCGCTATCGTACGTTCTTCTTTACTTAATGGTTCTTTTCCTTCATCAGATCGCTTCTTAATAATTGAAGATAATACAGACATTTGTTGCTTTACTATATCAACAAATGTATCCATAAACTTTTCCTCATCTTTTCCATGACAAGGAATTGAAACAAGCAATTGATCTTCCTCAATATCAGTCAACACATTACTTGTTAACTGGTCATTAATTTGGTTGTATGGCAAGTAATTCTGAGCACCCATTCCAGAGAAAATATCATCATACAAATCGAGCAGCCTTCCATCTGTACGGTAGTTAATGTTAAGGTGATAGGTGTTCCAAGAATACATATATGTGTCAGCGAGTACTGTCAGAGATATTCACAAATTACTCCGCAATTGTTTTGAGCAGGCAATAAAATGGGAGATGTTAGAAAAAAATCCGTGTATCTATGCAACAGTGCCGAAACATAAATCACAGAAACGGGAAATCTGGACGGCAGAAACATTGATGTATGCAATGGACGTTTGTGAAGATCAACGATTGAAGCTGGCAATCAATTTGTCATTTTCCTGTTCCATGCGGTTAGGCGAATTACTTGGTCTGACCTGGGATTGTGTAGATATTTCTCCGGAAGCAATCGAAGAAAATCGTGCATATGCTTATATCAATAAGGAAACACAACGGGTAAAAAAGGAATCGCTAAAAGATTTGGAGGGAAAAGATGTCTTACTGGTATTTCCTTCGCAGCACAAAACCAACACAACTGTTCAGATTTTGAAAACACCAAAAACAGAAAGCAGTATCCGTAAGGTGTTTCTTCCAAAGAGCGTTGCAAATATGTTGGTTGAATGGAAAGCAGAACAGGATGAAGTAAAAGAAGTCTTAGGTGAGGAATACATAGATTATAATCTGGTGATGGCAACAACTTTTGGAAATCCGATTGGTACCGGGGCAATCCGGGGACAATTGAAAAAACTGATCGAAGAGCATAATCTTCCTCCGGTTGTCTTCCACAGTTTAAGACATAGCAGTGTAACCTATAAATTAAAACTGAATGGAGGAGACATCAAAGCGGTTCAAGGGGATTCCGGGCATTCACAGGTTGATATGGTAACAGATGTATATTCCCATATTATTGATGAGGATCGAAGACGAAACGCAGAATTATTCGAGGAAGCGTTCTATGAGAAGAAAAATCTGGATCCAAAGATGCGAGATGAAACAGCAACTCAGACAGTAGATGTACCAGATGATGTAGATGCAGAGCTTCTTGCAAAAGTATTGGCAAATCCGGAAATGAAAGCACTGTTGGCTTCGTTTGCAAAGGCGATGAAGTAATGAAAAATAGTGAAAAAATAGTGAAATTTTAGTGGAAAATTCGATGTGCAGAATTTTCAGCAAGTTAA
>CAJKWK010000107.1 GCA_905203555.1 uncultured Lachnospiraceae bacterium | reverse complement strand
GTGTATTGATGGAAAATGAAATTTGCCGAAAGGTGTGTGAAAAGAATAAATATAATAGTTGGATGAAGCTGATTGGACAGTATTGTGTTTCAATGGCTTAAAGATAAAGAAAGTTGCTGGAGAGAAAAAATATTCTCCAGCAACTTTGTCTTTGATGAATAAAGGTCAATTTTTTATTTAACTATTCTTACTATTATTTGATTCAGTGATTTTTTTCTTCTTTGGAGGAACCAGTTTGTGACCGGAATAAATGGACATGCCCATACAAAGCAATGAAGAATAAGCAAAGTATTTATGTGCAGTCATAGATTTTTTGATTCCAGAATAAATGCATCCCAACATACAGAAAAGTGCACCTAAGGACCAGTATTTATGTGATTTCATGATTTGCTATCTCCTTTGATTTAACTGATTCAATCATAACGCTTTTTTACAAAAATGCAAAGAAAAACTTTGAATATAGTTCTGTAGAATTAGAACTTGGTTTTGCGATTCTGTATATTTAAGATATCCACAAGTATACTAAATTCAGAACGATTATTCGTTCTGAAGGAGGTGTTACGATGGATTTGAAAGCAGTAGGACAGCGAATCAAATCAGCACGAGAAGCAAAAAATCTCACGCAAGAGGAACTGGCTGCATTAGTAAATTTAAGTCCAACGCATGTGAGTGTAATAGAGAGAGGCTTGAAAGTTACAAAATTGGATACCTTTGTTGCAATTGCAAATGCATTAGATGTTTCAGCAGATACTCTTTTAATTGATGTTGTGGCACATTCAGTTACAGGTGTTACCAATGAGTTGACAGAAAAAATTGAAAAACTTCCGATCAAAGAGCAGAAAAAAATCATCAAAGTAATTCACACATTATTGGAAGAGTGATATGACAAACTGGGAAGAGCAAGTAGCTCTTCTTTTTTTGACTTTTTATTCCGCTTTAAGTTGTAAAGTGTCTTTTCATGATAATAGAAATATGCTAAATTAGTTCTATAGAACAAGGCGTAATTCTACTTATATATTGGAGGAAAATGAATGAGAGAGAAAACTATTTATGAGAAGATTGCAGAAAAGTACAACACAACACCAGAAGAGGTACGCAGAGAAATGCAGATAGCCATAGATGCAGGATTTGATAATCCCGATCCGGCTGTGCAGGAAGAATGGAAGAAAATGACACTTAAAGGAGACAGACCCACACCGGAAGAAGTAATCAATTACGCAGTAAAAAAACTAAAAGGAAAATAAAAATATGAAGAAAAAGATAATTGCATTGATTTCAGGAGCAGTGATCTTGATAATTGCTGCAGGAAGTATTTATGGGAAATCTGAATCTGGTCATAAGGAAGGTGAACCGGATGTAGTTGGAACATTTTCCGTAAATCGGGATGAAAATTTAACCGTGGTCGCTAACCGGAAAAATATTGAGGATAGAGAAGCGTTTGCAAGAGAGCTTTTGCAGATGTACAAGGATGATTCTTTTTATTCGACAAAATTCTCCACAGACAGGGGATATGCGACGAGTCTTGATATGAACATCTATTTATGGAAAGAGGATATTGAAGATGGGGAATCGGTAATGACAGCCGAATACAGACCTGTAGAATATGGAAAGGACTATGATGTAGTCAATAATCCTGATAAATTTCAACTATATATAGATGGAAAAGAAGTAGAAGAATAACACGGTGAACTTTTTATACTGAAATATGTACGATTCCAATAATGATATGAACTTATGGGAACATATTGCGGATACTTTGTGAACTTTATCCTGATACAATGATTATGCTGATGAAAGA
>CAJKWK010000106.1 GCA_905203555.1 uncultured Lachnospiraceae bacterium | reverse complement strand
TTTGAATTAGGGCAACAGAAAATTAACTTCAGTTTCTTCGAATTGTGTTTACCTGACGACGATCCAGTCTATACCCTGAAAAAAGTGATGGAGGAATTAGATTTTTCTGGCTTGTTGGCCAATTGTTCAGATAAGGGAAGAACCGGGTATAACCCAATTATGATGTATGCCGTAGTTACTTACGCAAACATGCGTGGGATTAGAGCTGTTGACCGTATTGTGGAATTATGCGAAAGAGACCTTGCATTTATCTGGCTTACCAAAGGTCAGAAACCAAAAAGGGATGCTTTTTATGAGTTCAAGAATAAAAGACTGACTGCAGATGTATTGGATGAGTTGAATTACCAGTTTCTCCGCCGCCTGCAAAAAGAAGGACTGATCACATTGAAATCCCTTTTTATTGATGGAACAAAAATAGAGGCCAATGCAAACCGCTATACATTTGTGTGGAGAGGGACGATCAATTATCATCTCGCAGGCTTACTCGATATGATTGATTCACTGTATCAGAAGTATAATGCATGGATAGATGAAAATGAGTATGGCATAAAATATGACATTCCCCATGCACATATGTTTGTGATCGAAGGAATGGATAAGGTAAGAGATGTCATTGAAAAGAACCGGAAGCGGAAACTGACAAAACATAAAAAGTTGTCCAATAATACGATCATCGAGATTGACAACTGTTCCCCATTGGAGATTTTGAAACTTCAGAAAAATCTGACTCAGATCGCAGAGAAGGAACAGATTGCGTTTGTTTACGGAAAAGGGAAGAGGAAATCGGAGCTCCAGCAGCTTTATGAGGAATTAGAAACCTGCGGCGAACGCCTTATGGGATACAAAGAATGTTTTGAGATCATGGGAAAGGACAGGAACAGCTATTCCAAAACAGATTTAGAAGCCACCTTTATGAGAATGAAAGAAGATCACATGCTGAACGGACAGTTAAAAGCCGCATATAATGTTCAGATCGCAGTAGAGAATTATTTCATTGTCCATGCTTATGTAAGCAATGACCGGACAGACTATAACACACTGATTCCGGTTTTAGAAAAGCATAAAAATGCATTTGGGGAGATTTTGGAAGAAGTAACCGCAGATAGCGGTTATTGTAGCGAGAAAAATCTTCTGTATTTAAAGAAAAATAAGATATCCAGTTACATCAAGCTGCAGGATCATGAAAAACGGAAAACACGCGCTTACAGAGAAGATATTGGAAAATATTACAACATGAAAACACAGATATTTGAGGATGAACGGTATTATGTTTGTCATGACGGAAGAGGATTGCATCATATCCGCACAGAGACCAAAAAACAGCCGGGTTATACCCAGACTTTTGAGGTATACGGATGTGCAGACTGTAGTGGTTGTGAACACAAAGCGAAATGCTTATATAAATATAACGCAGAAAAAGATGCTGAGAAAAACAAAGTTATGAAGATCAATGAACAATGGGAAACATTGAAAGAGGAATCCCATGCAAACATCCAAAGTGAGAAAGGGATTCTAAATCGTCAGATCCGTTCCATCCAGACAGAAGGACATTTTGGAGATATCAAGGAAAATGATAGTTTCCGAAGATTCAACTACCGAACGTCAGAGAAGGTGTATAAAGAATTCATGCTGTATGCCATTGGTCGGAACATGAATAAATATCATCGTTTTCTTCATGATGAGATTAAAAAATTCGAAGGAAAAACCGAGGAAAAGACGGCTTAAAAAATGTGCATGTTCAAAAATGCAGTTATGGGTGTTTTGCGCCCTAAAATATATACAGAAAAAGAACAATAAGAATCTCCCACAGAATATCAAGTATGAAAAACACTGATTTTTATGGGAGATTCTTATTTTAGGATTTAGAGTTTAAAAATCGGTATTAACCGACATCCCC
>CAJKWK010000105.1 GCA_905203555.1 uncultured Lachnospiraceae bacterium | reverse complement strand
CAGCTCTTCCGATGGAAAAGAGAAGAAAAGGCAAGAGTGGAAAGCATGCGGCATAAGAGTGTTTAATATGGAAGGAATGACAGCAGTGCAGTCTTAGGGACGGCGCTGCTGTATGTTTATATTCGGTTGGAGGCGAAGAGAAGAAAGATGAAAAAGAGCCGGAAGATATGGATAGGGATATTGATTGCAATTGCGGTTATTTGTACGTGTGTTGTGATTGGATATTATTGGAAGGAACATCAGAACAAAGAAGTTTATACAAAGATACAGGAAGAGGTGGTCAAGAAAGAGCCGGCGGAGGAACCGAAGAAAGAAGAGTTCGAGATTCCGATAGATTTTGAAACGTTACAGCAGATCAATCCGGATATTTATGCGTGGATCCAGATTGATGGAACGAATATTCAATATCCGATTGTGCAGAATCCGGATGACGATTCCTATTACTTGATGCGGACCGTAGAACGTCAGGACGGATATCCGGGTTCGATTTATACGGAACGGTGCAATCAGAAGGATTTCTCTGATTTTAATACATTGATTTATGGGCATGATATGGCGGACGGCAGTATGTTCCAGAATCTGCATAATTATTCGGATGCAGCATACATGAAGGAACATCCGTATGTCGTGATCTATACGCCGACGCAGAAGCTGACCTATCAAATTTTTGCGGCAGTGGTCTATGATGACAGACATATTATGAATACCTTTGATTTTCGATTTGACAGTGAAAGGCAGCGGTTCCTGGATTCTGTGTATGGGGCGCGTAATATGAGCAATGTGATTGATGATGCGGTTACAGTCGGTACGGACAATCGGATCGTGACATTGAGCACTTGCATGACGGGACAGGATGATAAACGTTTTATAGTAGGAGCGGTATTGATAGATGAAAAGGAAAAATAGAGGAAACCAAAAGCAAAAGATAGTAATTATTGCAGTAGTGATTTTCTTGATTGCAGCCGTGGGCGGTGTGCTCTACAGTGTGTGGAAGAAGAACCAGACAACGGTGCAGTCAGGCGGTAATGTTCAGGAAACAGAAGATAGTACGATGGTTACTTATCAGGGAGAGAAGTATCGATATAATCGAAATTTAAAAAATATCGTATTCTTAGGTGTGGACAAGCGGGAAGCGGTTCAGATACAGGACTATCCGGGAAGGGGCGGCCAATCGGATGCGATTCTGCTGTTGGTGATGAATAAGGACACAAAGACGACAAAGGTGCTGCAGATTTCCAGAGATTCGATGGTGAATCTGAAGATCTATGATGCGGATGGCAATCTGTTGACGGAGCAGCGTGGGCAGCTTGCACTGCAGTATGCTTACGGAGATGGGGCTAAAAAGAGTTGTCGATTGTCCAGAGATGCAGTTTCGGATCTTTTGTATGGTGTTCCAATCCATGGATTCTTATCTTTGAATATGGACGGAATTGTGTCTGTTGTGGATGCGCTTGGCGGGGTTCCGATGACATTAGAGGCGGATTATACTTATGTAGATCCCACTTATCAGACAGGAGCGGAGATTCTGTTGGACGGAGCTGCGGCAGAGCGGTTTGTGAGATATCGTGATATCGGAATAACCGGAAGCAATAATATCCGAATGGAGCGGCAGACGGAATTTTTGCATGCGATGTTGAAAGCGGTAAAGTCTTATATGCAGAAAGAAAAAGGCTATGAGACGCTTCTGGACAGCGTATCTCCTTACATGGTTACGGACCTGACTGCGGAGGAGATGAAGACCTTATCTGAGTATCAGGTGGAGGAAACGATGCAGAAGGTGCCGGGGGAAACAGTCGAAGGAGAAGACCACGATGAATACATTGTAGATGACGCCGCGTTGTATGAGATGGTGCTGGAAATTTTTTATGAAAAAGTGGAGAAATAGCAGAGAAATTATTTACATTTTTTTGGGTGTATGCTATAGTTTATGCGTATATAGTAATGTATCCTGACTTTTGCAGCTAAATGGATATAAAACACCCGTCAAACCCAGTAAATACA
>CAJKWK010000104.1 GCA_905203555.1 uncultured Lachnospiraceae bacterium | reverse complement strand
ATACCTAATAAAATAATCAATGAAATAATCAAGGTTGTTTTATTATGCAACTCCTTCTCTTGTGCTTGAAGCATGAGTTCTTTCTTTTCGGCATTGAGCTTTTCTACATTTAATAAGGTGGCGAATTCGCTGCTGGACACTTGTTCATTGGCTATTTTCAAAGAGTCATCCGTGTTGATGTACATTTGCAGATATTTGACCGCCAGGTTCATATTTCCCATCTTTTGGTAGATTTCTCCCTGTGTGCGGTAATGGATGCTGCTAAGTATGCTTTCGCTTAAACGACGTTCTTCTTTTTCCTGCATCTTTGCGGCTTCCAGCGCTTTCTGATATTGTTTGGTCTGCTGGTAGTATAAACATTCTATATTATACAGTCTCTTTTTGATAGACTCCAGTCTTTTGTCCTGTTCAAATGCTGCCTGACACTCCTTCAGTAATTTTTCGGCAGCTTGAAAGTCGCCGAACTTGCTGTAGTAGTTTACAAATTCCAACTTGGCAGATATTTGTTGCGTAGAGGAATTGGCAGTTGCAATGGCTTTTTCCACAGCAGCCAATGCTTCTTTTTGCTTTTTCTGGTTGATGTAATAGTTGGCTATCTGGGCATAAGTCTGGGAGATGTTGTAGTTTTCGAGCTTGTATTTTTCAGTCAGCTCAATTTCTTTCAATCGCCACTCGAACGCCATCGAATCGAATCTTTTGATGGTGTAGATTTGCGACATGATGTTATAGCAACGGGAGAGGCCGGTCTTATCATCCTCTTCTTGAGCTTCTTTTAACATATTTTGCACTTCATAAAGTGCTATGTTTGTTCTGCTTGTTTTTAGGTAATAGGTGATTAATCTGTTCGCCCATGCGAAGTAATAGTATTTAGGCTGATGAGTGGCCTTGGCGAATTCTTTTACTTTGTTGGTATAGTGGATTACGCTGTCTTCATTGGTTCCCTGGAAATAATAATAATCCAGTTGAGTAGCTATGGCTACTGCCTGCATTCGTTCGTCCTGCCGTTCGCCAGCCATTCGGAATAAAGTGTCGGACATATTAAGTACAACAGGCTCTAATAAGTATTCTTGACAACGTTGATAATATTCATAGAGAGTAGAGTCAACATTGAAGGTTTCAGCCTCTTTTTGAGCTTTAGCAGTAGTGGTAAAGAACAAAATGAGGAAAAGAAATCCTACGCGAAATAGGGTTAATCGGCTCATGGTATGAATTTTTCGGGTTCTTCTATAGTTTGCAAATATACGTTTATTTCTTCTTTTTAGTACGAATACTTGCTTTTTTTATCTACATTTGTAGGCGATCTAAAAGGAATGTTGTCAATGATGAAACCTATATCTCCTATTTATATAAATGTAAAAGGGCGGTTGCTCGATCTTGCTACTCCGCAGGTGATGGGAATTTTAAATGTTACTCCCGATTCTTTTTATTCCGGCAGCCGGATGCAGACTGAAGAAGACATTGCTGCCCGGGCCTGGCAGATACTTGATGAAGGTGCTTCAATAATTGATATAGGAGCCTATTCTTCACGACCGAATGCCGAACATATTTCTGCTGAAGAAGAGATGAGAAGACTGCGTACCGGTTTGGAAATTCTGAATCGTAATCATCCCGAAGCCATTATTTCCGTTGATACTTTCCGGGCTGATGTGGCGGAAGAATGTGTGAAAGAATATGGAGTGGCTATTATTAATGACATAGCTGCCGGTGAAATGGATCACCGGATGTTTCAGACAGTAGCCGACTTGGGAGTACCTTATATAATGATGCACATGCAGGGAACTCCCCAAAATATGCAGAAAGAACCGTCTTATGATAATCTGATAAAAGATGTTTTCCTGTATTTCGCCCGTAAAGTGCAGCAACTTCGCGACTTGGGAGTGAAAGATATCATTCTCGATCCGGGATTCGGATTCGGAAAGACACTGGAACATAATTATGAACTATTGGCACATCTGGAAGAGTTTCATATCTTCGAACTTCCTGTTTTAGTGGGAGTTTCACGAAAATCAATGATTTATAAATTGTTGGGAGGAACCCCGCAAGATTCATTGAACGGGACAACCGTATTGGACACTGTTGCGTTAATGAAAGGAGCGCATATCCTGCGGGTGCATGATGTGCGTGAAGCGGTGGAAGCTGTCCGGATCACAGAGAAATTAAAAATAGAGAGTGGATATGACAAATAAGAGGAGGGTGCATGTTTTTTGAGTTTGG
>CAJKWK010000103.1 GCA_905203555.1 uncultured Lachnospiraceae bacterium | reverse complement strand
AGGATTTCTAGGTATCTTTCCTTTGTAGTCTCACCACAGTCTCCACATGCACCGTCATCGGAAATTGATCCACTGCCCGCCATTTCTGAATCTCATACTCCCCACTTCCACACAAATATTTCAAATCGCGTGCCAGTGTTGCAGAATCACAGCTTACATACACAATTCGCTCCGGTTTCATATCCAGCATGGTTTTTAACAAAGATTCTTCACAGCCTTTTCGCGGCGGATCCACCACGATCACATCTGCATGCGCTGTTTCCCCCGGGTGTTCCTGCTGATACTTCTCATAATATTCCGGAAGAACTTCTTCCGCCTTTCCCACATAAAATTCTGCATTCTGAATCTCATTCATCTCCGCATTGCGTCGTGCATCCTCTATTGCCTGTGGCACAATCTCTACGCCTCGAACTTCTTTTGCCCTCTGCGCCAGAAAAAGGGAAATGGTTCCGATTCCGCAATACAAGTCCCAAACAGTTTCCTCTCCCTGCAGTCCTGCATACTCCAGCGCCAAATTATATAACTTTTCTGTCTGCACCGGATTCACTTGATAAAAAGAAAGCGGTGAGATCTGATATTTGACATCTCCGATATAATCCGTAATCGTTCCCTGCCCCCATAGCACTTTATAGGAATCCCCCATAATCACGTTGGTCCGCTTTGGATTTGGACTAACAGTAATGCTTGTCATCCCTTTGACTGCAGTCAACATTTCCACCAACTCATTCTGATGTGGAATCCATTCTTTCTGCACATGCATTTCCTCTTCCGCACGATTTATCACCAGACAGACCATAATTTCTTTTGTCGTAAATCCATATCGGATCAAAACATGACGAATGAGCCCTTCTCCTGTCTTTTCATCATAAGAAGGGATCTGATACTTTTTCATAAATTGCAATATAATTTCCAAAATTTCCCGATTCACCGGAACCCCCAACGCACAATCCGTATTTGCGATGATATCATGCGTCCTTCCTGCATAAAATCCAGTAATCGGATCGCCCTCTTTATCTGATCCAAATGGAAACTGCGCTTTATTTCTATAGCAAAATGGCTCCTGCATCCCTACGATCGGCTCCATCGTCTCATCCAGCAGTTCCGAAGAGAAACCGCCTATCCGCTCCAGATTGCCACGTACTTTCTTTTGCTTAAAAGCAAGCTGCTGTTCATAAGACATTTCCTGAATCTGGCAGCCTCCACATTTTCGCGCAAAACTGCATCTCGGCTCTACACGGTATTCTGATGGCGTGATCACCTGCATCAAACGGGCATAGCCATAATTTTTCTTTGCTTTCATGACCTTAACTTCGACTACATCACCAATAACTGCATCCTTAACAAACAATGTATAGCCATCAACTTTGCCGATCCCTTCCCCATTGACTCCAATATCTTCAATTGTAACAATTGCCACTTCATTTTTCTGCATTTTTATTTCCTCATTCTGATCTGATTGATAAGGCACAGCGAGGGCATCTGTCAGACGCCCTCGTACCTCTACTACTTCACTTTACCTTTTTCTTTATACTTCGCTCGTTCTTCTTAAATTAGACTCAAACAACCGGTTAAATCCAAGCCAGTCAGTTCCCTTCTTATCTTTGAAAATTTCTTTCAAAGTCTGCATTTTCGCATCTGCATTATCGGCCAAATTCAGTGCCACAGCCTCTGCCAGTGCCGGTTTTTTCGGAGAACCGAACTCCAATTCTCCATGATGTGCAATGATGCAATGCTTCCATTCATTTGCCAGCACTACCGGGAAATCAGGAATTGTGCGAATCGCTTCACTTAACATCTCTACTCCAATAACAATATGGCCGATCAGCTGTCCTTCATCTGTATAGTCATTATCCGGAAAATCAGACAATTCCCTTGTTTTTCCGATATCATGGCAAATTGCAGATGCTATCAGCAGATCTTTGTTAATGATCTCGTATGCACCGGCAAAATATTCACACAACCGAATCACACTTAATGTATGTTCCAACAGCCCGCCTGCAAATCCATGATGTACCGTCTTCGCTGCCGAGTGTCCCTTAAAAGTCCTCACAAACTCAGCATCTTTCACAAAATAATACTCGATTGCCTGCCGCAGATAAGAATTAGAAATTCCACGAATATATCCAAGCAGTTCCTCATACATTCCATCAACGCTCTTTTCCGAAGTAGGCATATAATCTGCCGGATTATACTCTTCTTCAGACGCTTTCCGCAGCTGCTTGATATTCAGCTGCAAGTTATTATTATATGTAATCACATCACCTACTACTTCGATGAAATCTTTCTCATCATAATCAGCAATCCCCTGTGAATTCGGATCCCAGATTTTCCCATCCAATACTCCGGTTTTATCCTGCAAGATCAAATTCTCATACGGCTTTCCGTTTCGTGTCTCCGCAGTCCGTTTTCCTTTACATAAATAAATACTTCTGATAGTTTCTCCTTCATGTAAGTCCTTGATGTATTTCATATTTTAAATATCCTCTTTTCTACTACAATATATTTATGGTTAATATCCCTTACAGCCAGTAAGGAATTATCC
>CAJKWK010000102.1 GCA_905203555.1 uncultured Lachnospiraceae bacterium | reverse complement strand
AGCGGTAGTACCATTTCTTTCCTTTTTTTCTTACAGATCCTTTTGCCATAATCGTGTGTCTCCTTTCGATATCAGACAATCGGAACTGATGAAATGCTTCTTGCGTGTAAGTATATCATAACTCCGGTTGTCGTTCTATACCGAATCGGAATCCTCATACAAAACTTCTGATAAAAGATTTTCAAGCCTTTGTTCTGCCATTTCCGGTTTCTTGGAATAAAGCCTTACGATATCTGCCATGTCGTTAAAGGCATTAACAGTGTGGGTGATCTCCCGGAGAAACATAATCTCGTTATATTCATCATTCGATTCAAACCCCATTACTTTTGCAATATCAGCTTCATTCGTGTTGCCCTTGTAATTCTTGCAGGCAAACTGGAATGATTCCAGAAACAGGTTATATTGCTTTAACATCAACAGCAGTAAATCTTTGGAAAAAGCATCTTCCTTTTTACTAAGGTCGAGAGGTAACTGTTTGAGAATATCGCCCATTGCATCACGAATCTGTAATTCTTTCTTATCCGTAATATCGGTTTCGTATTCATCGGTTTCCCCTCTGAGCCATTCAATAGATACATGAAGTGCTTCCGAAAGACCTTCCAGCACCATCTTTTTGGTATTGTCAATCGAACCATTCTCATAACGCAGGATTGTGGAAGCGGTAACTCCCATCTTCTCTGCAACATAAGGCTGTGTCAGATTTAATTCCAGACGACGCTGTTTTGCCCTGCTGCCTATCAGCTTGCGTAGTTCTTTATCTTTCATGCTGATTGCCTCCTTTTTCGGTATGTATGAATTATAGCATGTACCTCACATAATTGCAATATGCAATATAATAATTATTTTTAAAAATTCATAACGCTTGACAACACAATATAAAACCGCTATACTAACAGCACAACAAAAATTGCATAATGCAATTCGTAAGAAGGTGACAAGATGACGGAAAGAAAGATTGCATTATCCATCGAGGAAGCAGCCGACTATACAGGAATTGGCAGAAACACTTTGAGAAAGCTGGTTGAATGGAAGAAACTTCCGGTATTAAAAGTCGGAAGAAAAGTCCTTATTAAAACTGACATTCTGGAAAAGTTCATGGAAGCCAACGAGGGGCGAGATCTGAGGGATAAAGGAAATGTAAAAACTGTCACAAGAAATGTGGCAACTTAAAAAGGCGGCTTCCTACGAAACCGCCAAAGGTTCTATCAGACCGAAGCCATGATATACCTACACGCAAGAGGATTATACCATGTGCTTCTCCTGATATGCAACCGGGAACTAATGTTTATCTTGTCGGAAAAACATCGACAAGATAATGCTCCGCAAGGATGCACCACGATTCTGATTGGAATTATGTCAACAGAGCTGACCAGAATCGTGTGCCAAATCTTAGCAGAGCAAGATTTGATTATAAGAGAAAGGATGAAGACGATATGGCGAAATCAACAAAGACTTATGAAGAAAGAATACGTGCATTAGAGAAAAAGGAACAGGAAAGCATCGAAGCTACCAAAAAGCTCATTGCACAGCGAAAGGAACTGGAAAAGAGAAAGAAAGCCGAGGAAAGTAAAAAACGAACCCACAGGCTCTGTCAGATTGGCGGTGCGGTGGAATCGGTTCTTGGCTGTCCGATTGAGGAGGAAGATTTACCAAAGTTGATAGGCTTCTTAAAAAGGCAGGAAACAAACGGAAAGTTTTTCTCAAAGGCGATGCAGAAAGAGCCACTTACAGATATGGAGGAAGTGTAATGGCGGAGGGAGTGGTTTTTCCATTCCCTTCATTGCCTTTGAATGAAGGGCGCACTTATGGACAACCAGAGGTCGTCCTTATAAGTTTGCCACAAGTGGCAACCGGTCTGCGCTTACGCTTGCCGGGCTCGTTCCGTCGGCGGGGCTTTCAGCCAGACCTGCTCATGCCGCAGGGGGCACTCTTGCGCAGAGGGCGTTCCGACAGCTTCACTTCTGCCAAACCAGAAGAAGATGCTGTCGGAAATCAATGCCGGATACGGCAGAAAGGGGGAATCGTATCATGGCGATATTTCACTTTACAGTAAAGATTGTCGGGCGCAGTAAAGGAAAATCTGTCATATCCGCATCGGCATATCTTAATGGAGATGTGATGAAGAATGAGGAAACAGGCAGAATCAGTTACTATACTTCCAAAAAGGAAGTCGTCTACACCAGTCTGATGATGTGCGAAAATGCACCTCCTGAATGGCTGCATGTACCGGAAGAAAATATAAAAAGGTTTCAACAGTCTATCCGTTATAAAAGAGCGGATGATAAAGATGCCGCACTGGAAAAGTTTAAAATCACATTTCAGAAACAGCGTCTATGGAATGAGGTATTGAAGATAGAAAAAAATGCAGATGCACAGCTTGGACGCTCATTTGAATTTTCCCTGCCGAAAGAATGGAGCAGACAGGAACAGATTGATTATACAACCGAATATATTCAAAAGACTTTCGTGGACGAGGGAATGTGTGCCGACTGGAGCATACACGATAAGGGCGACGGGAACCCACATGTGCATTTACTTGTAACCATGCGACCATTCAATCCAGACCACTCATGGGGCAACAAGGAAGTCAAGGACTGGGATTTTGTCAGAGATACTGACGGAAATATCGTGGTTGATGAATCCCACCCGGACTGGTGGCAGGATAAGAAAAATCC
>CAJKWK010000101.1 GCA_905203555.1 uncultured Lachnospiraceae bacterium | reverse complement strand
CTTATAGATAAATGTCTGATGTCCATCTTTTTCATTCTGGATAATCTGTTCAGCATTTGGCTCAATATCATCTTCGTATGAATTTTCATAATGTAACAACAGAAATAATTCAAATGCCGGATTACTAACCGCTAATATATTCTTCTTTTCACCTTCAGCTACCAATTCATCATAATCAAGTACCTTCTCTTCAAAAATGTCTCCATCAAATACAACAATCATCTTATCCCGTTCTTTATCAAACGCTATTTCTGGATTTTCTTTCTGATTTTCTGCAAACTCAATCAAACGTCTTGGAAATGAAATGTCCCTGTCTCCCTCTGTTTTTTCAAGTAACCGGATATCAATCAATGGATGAATATTTAACTCTTTTCGGATATCAATTAACTTTTTGAAATACCATGTTTCAGTATTTGCACCCTCACATATGAAAAAGTACTTACGATAAGGCTCAATCTGTTCTTCTTCATCTGTAGTTCTACTATTCCAATTCGTATAACTTCTTACTGGAGCCAAGGCTACTCCTCCTCTCTAAAGTCAAATGTTGAAAATACTGGTATCGCACCATACCTGCCTTCCAGATATGCCTTGCTCAACACCTTATCATACCTCTCCTTGAAACGATCTAAGGAATAAATAGAGCTTGCATTTTCTGCGTTACGTTCTACAAACCAGATTTCATCCCTTCTAAAAATAGCCTGATCCATAATGGATGATTCATGTGTAGTGAACAATAGCTGCATACGCTGCTCAGCATGTAGCTGCATAAACAATTGCAAAAATCGTTCTGTCAGCTTCGGATGTAAGCTTCTCTCCAATTCATCCACAACATAAAGAACATCTTCTCGTTTATTCAACAGCATATCCATCAAATCGAATAATCTTCTTGTTCCATCAGACTCTTCATCAAAACCGAACTCATAAAATGACTTATTATGATGCAACCGGATTGTTGTGACCTTCGGTTCAGAATGTCCTTCAACTTCGATATTAAAGAAAGTTTCCTTCGACCTCATCGTCATTCTGAATGATGGTTCTTCCTGCTCTTCCATTCTATTTTTTACATGCTGCATCATCTTATCAAATACTGATTTTGGCAATGCATTTGATAACTCATCCAATGTAATTTCTTCAATTTTCACCTGGCTGATACCCGTATCAAATGTTTTGATCAATTTGTTAATCAGCTTCAGCGAATTATCATCATAATAATATTCCAAATCAATCAATGGCGTATCCGGTGTGATAATCGAAATATGATTCTGAATCCAATCATATACATCCCGGAAAAACAATAATTTAGATTGTGTGCTATATTTTTTCCCGCGATTCATTTCTGTCAGGAACAAAGATGTTTCATTTCCTTCAAAATCATCTGCATAGGTTTCAAATTTATTTTTTTCTGTGTTTGTCAGCGTAATGCCATCATTTAACACCGGACGTTTGCTTCCTTCTCGTTCAAAGAGACATTTTGCTGAACCATTCTGATATAATTCATATAACCATTCTCCGGTTACTTTTCGTCTGCTTAAAACTGCAGAAAAACCATAGGCATAAAATTTGTCACCTACAGTAATCTGAATTTCAAAACTACTTTCTCGTTCCTTATTCTCCTGCCGATTCTTACAAAACATCTGTGTAGCTTCTATCGGAATACCATTGCAGACACTATCTTTAAAAAATTTAAAGAACAATGCCAAATTGGTCTTGCCAGATGCATTTGCTCCATAAACTACTGCATATTTTAATAACTGGGTACTTTTTATCTTTAACCTGTGATTTGCATTTGTTCGTATTTTATTTGAGGAAATCATTGTCAGCTCTGCTGCTTTATCAAAAGATTTAAAATTTTCAACACTTACTTTTACTAACATTCTTATACACCTCCACCTTTATTATATGTTTTACTCTTCTCTCAGTCAATGTAAATTCTCTTATTTAGAGATTTTTTCGTTATATATTGTTTCTTTTTCTATTTTTAACAATTTTATTTTGAGTTATGCATATAATATCAATGTATAAGTCAGCTTTTTGTAGCGACACTATTTTACTAATGCCGCTACATGAAATATTACAATAAATAAAAACTTCTAATTCTTTTTTCTTCTATCTCTCCCAATCCATCCTTCCTGTCACATTCAGCATCTTTTCTTCTCGGAAACTGAGCATCTTTCCATTAGTTCCACCGACAATGATATGATCCAGCAATTCTATTCCCAATAGTTGTCCACACTTCTGCAGCTTTCTCGTAACAATCATATCCTCTTTTGACGGTTTCACATTGCCACTGGAATGATTATGAAGTCCAATGATTGCAGAAGCATTTGCCAGAATACTGCTCTTAAAGACTTCCCTCGGAATTACCAGAGATGCATTGATTGTTCCAACACTGACCAAATTCATATTGATTACCTGTCCGTTATTTTTCATATTCAGAATACAAAATACTTCTCTGTCGTATTGGGATAACTCCTTCGCCATCAATTCTACAACAGCCTGTGGACTGTCCAGTGTCTGCTCACTATAAAGAGATGGTTCTTTTACCAGACGGATATTCACAACTTCCAATTCATTCTCCATCCTTCTGATCTCCTTTTGGAAATTCTACAACTAGAAGAACATTACTCTCTGAAGATTCCACATATGCTTTCAATTGTGATAATGTCATTTCCAAATATTTAGGTTGTTCCACCATAATCTGCTCCTTTCGTTTCTT
>CAJKWK010000100.1 GCA_905203555.1 uncultured Lachnospiraceae bacterium | reverse complement strand
GCAATGTCTGTTTGGAACTTTACTATCTATAAAAGTTCCAGGCAGGCATTTTTTAGTTCCTGAATCCTGGAGGAAAGGAGTCAAGATGACTGAGTCAAACAGACAATCAGGAGAAAAAGAAGAAAGAATCATAGAAATTGAGATTGAGCGTCTTCGTCCTTTTAAGGAACATCCCTTTCAAGTAAAAGATGATAAGGAAATGTTTCTTCTGCAGGAAAGCATTGAGAAGTATGGCATTTTAAATCCGCTGATCGTCAGACCAGTACCGGATGGCTACTATGAGATCATATCCGGCCACAGAAGAAAACATGCTGCGGAGAAACTGGGATATCGTAAAGTACCGGTGATTATCCGGGTATTAAGTGAAGATGATTCCATTTTAAGTATGGTGGATTCTAATCTTCACAGAGAACGGATCAGCTACAGCGAAAAAGCTTTTGCTTACAAACTGAAGAATGACGTACTAAAAAGAAAAAGTGGTCGAAAAAAGAGCCAAGTTGACCACAAAACACCAAGAAAACGATCGATAGATATTATCAGTGAGGATTGTGGTGATAGCCCAAAACAAGTGCAGCGTTATATATCACTGACAAAGCTTATACCGGAAATGTTGCAGAAACTGGATGATGAGATTATTTCTTTTTGTCCGGCAGTAGAGATTGCTGCATTGAAAGAAAATGAACAAAGAGAACTGCTTAAAGCAATGGATTATGCACAGGCGATTCCGTCACTCTCACAGGCTCAGCGGATAAAGCAGCTGAGTAAAGAAAAACAGTTATCGTTAGAAAAGATGGAAGAAATCATGAGTGAAGTTAAAAAAGGTGAGATCACCAGAGTAGCATTTACCAATGAGCAACTACACAAGTATTTTCCAAATTCTTATACACCGGCAATGATGAAACGGGAAATACTGGCACTGTTGAAATTATGGAAAAAAGAATCATGGGAAAGTTAAAGGAGGAAGAAATCATGTGTAAAGTTATATCCGTAGTAAACCAGAAAGGTGGAGTCGGCAAGACCACCACAACCGTAAATGTAGGTATTGGACTGGCAAGAGAAGGAAAGAAAGTGTTGCTGATCGACGCGGATCCACAGGGAAGTTTAACAGCAAGTCTTGGATATGAAGAACCGGATGATCTTCGAATTACACTGGCAACGATCATGATGGATGTTATCAATGAAGAAGAAATTAATCTAGAAGATGGTATCTTACATCATCAGGAAAATGTAGATCTGCTTCCAGCAAACATTGAACTTTCCGCACTGGAAGTAACGATGGGAAATGTTATGAGCAGAGAAATGATCATGAAAGAATATATCGATGCGATAAGATCCCGATACGATTATATCCTGATCGACTGTATGCCAAGCCTTGGTATGATGACGATCAATGCACTGGTTTCTTCCGATTCCGTGCTGATACCTGTACAGGCCGCATATCTGCCTGTTAAAGGACTTCAACAGCTGATCAAGACCATTCTTATAGTAAAGAAAAGATTGAACCGGAAACTGGCGATCGAGGGCATTCTGTTGACTATGGTAGATTTCAGAACCAATTACGCAAGGGACATTGCATCAAGAGTACATACAACCTATGGAAGCCAGATTGAGGTATTTGAAAATGTGATTCCGATGTCCGTAAAAGCTGCTGAGACCAGTGCAGAGGGAAAAAGTATCTACATGCATTGTCCAAAAGGAAAAGTTGCTGAGGCATATATGAATTTAACACAGGAGGTTTTGAAGAATGAAAAATAGAAGTGGTGAAAAGATTAAGCTGGCAAGTATTGATGAACTGCTCGGAGTAGTAAATGAAGAATCTGCAATGGAGATAGAGATCAGTAAGATCCATCCGTTTAAGAATCATCCGTTCAAGGTGTTGGACGATGAAAAGATGCAGGATTTGGTAGAGAGCGTAAAGATCAATGGAGTGCTGACACCGGTACTTCTCCGTATGGATGAAAACGAAGATTACGAAATGGTATCCGGTCACAGAAGAATGCATGCAGCACAGCTGGCAGGTCTTACAACAATTCCGGCAATCGTAAGGGAATTATCCGATGATGATGCCATTGTGGCTATGGTGGACGCTAACATTCAACGAGAGGAGCTGTTACCGAGTGAGAAAGCTTTTGCGTATAAGATGAAACTTGATGCAATGAAAAGACAGGGAAGTCGGACAGATATAACTTCTGGTCAAATTGACCAGAAGTTGAAACCAGTAATATCAAGAAATATTCTTGCAGATCAAGTAGGCGAAAGCTCTAAACAGATTCAGCGTTATATCCGACTGACAGAGCTTATTCCGGAACTTCTTGATCTGGTAGATAACAAAAAGCTTCAATTCACGGTTGCTGTTGATATCTCCTACATCGATAAGGAAGTACAGGGATGGATCTACGAATATATCAGCGACACCGGATTCATCAAACCAAAACAGATTGCAGCACTCAGAAATCAGCTGAATGATGGGCCAATCAATCAGATTCAGATGTTATCAATTTTCAATAACTGTGTGATGGCAAAGAAAGTATCCCGGTCTCTCACATTCTCGGAAAAGAAACTAACAAAGTACTTTCCGGATGATTACACAGCCAAAGATATGGAGCAGGTGATTGAATCATTATTAGAAAAGTGGATGCAGGAACAGTCCTGTTAAGGAGAGAAAAAGCTAAGAAAACAATGTCAAAGAAGTTTAAAAAGAGGACTTCTTAGCAGAAAATGAAAGGAGGAAATTAT
>CAJKWK010000099.1 GCA_905203555.1 uncultured Lachnospiraceae bacterium | reverse complement strand
ATAACCGAGGCGGTTGGTTTGAAGCTCTGTGGATAAAACTGCGGAAACTCAAGTAGTAGAACACATTGACTTTTGTAGAAATTTCGGTTAGAATTTCAAAGAATGGATTATTTCATATAATTTCATATTTGTTTTGAAGCAATGAACAGAATTAGTATATATGCAAGCTGGCACAGAGAGGGAGCAGATGGTGGGAGTCTCCTGCAGTGTACATATAGAACCGGTCTGGGAGCTTCCGTATGAAAATACGGCGTAAGACCGGCGTTAACGGTAAATGAAGAGAGTGATATCGAGAAGTGGTTTGGAAAAATCAAAACGATATGATTAATTAGGGTGGTACCGCCGGATTTTCGGTCCCTTTTGAGAGGGAGTGGAAGTCGGCGGTTTTTTGTTGCATTTTGCTGTATATGTAAGCGTAATGTATGTCAGAGAAGAATGCGGTAGAAAAGTATGTGTCAGAAAAGCAGACAAGCTCCTAAAATCAACATGAAAATATTATAATAATTGGAAAGGAAAACAATCATGGCAAAAGAAAAGAAATTAGTAGAATCAATTACTGCGCGTGACGTGGATTTCGCACAGTGGTACACAGATGTTGTACGTGAGGCAAAACTTTGTGATTATTCAGGTGTAAAAGGATGCTTGAATTATCTTCCGAATGGATATGCAATCTGGGAGAATATTCAGAAAAATCTGGATGCACGTTTCAAAGAAACCGGCGTAGAGAATGTGTATCTTCCTGTATTGATTCCGGAGGCATTGTTACAGAAAGAAAAAGACCATATCGAAGGATTTGCTCCGGAAGTTGCATGGGTTACACAGGGAGGTGCAGAACCACTTCAGGAGAGATTCTGTATTCGTCCTACATCTGAGACTTTGTTCTGTGATGTGTGGAGCAAGACAGTGCAGTCTTATCGTGACCTGCCGAAGGTATGGAATCAGTGGTGTTCTGTGCTGCGTTGGGAAAAAACAACAAGACCTTTCCTGAGATCCAGAGAGTTTTTGTGGCAGGAAGGACATACGATTCATGCGACTTATGAAGAGGCAGAAGAGAGAACATTGCAGATGCGTGATGTTTACAAAGATTTCGTAGAGCAGGATTTGGCAATTCCGCTTGTAACAGGTAAAAAGACTCCAAGTGAGAAATTCGCAGGAGCACAGGATACTTATACAATTGAGGCGTTGATGCATGATGGAAAGGCATTGCAGTCCGGTACCAGTCACTTCTTCGGCAATGGATTTGCAGATGCTTATGGAATCAGTTATTCTGATAAGGAAAATAAACAGCACAGCGTATATGAGACTTCTTGGGGATTGTCCACCAGAATTATCGGAGCAATCATTATGGTGCATGGAGATGACAGTGGTCTGGTACTTCCGCCGCATATCGCACCGGTGCAGGTTCGTGTGATTCCGGTTGCTCAGCATAAAGAGGGGGTTCTGGAGAAGGCAAACGAATTGCTTGCGGCGTTGAAGACGGCAGGATATCGTGCGGCAATTGATGATTCAGAAAAGAGTCCGGGATGGAAGTTTAGTGAGCAGGAAATGCTTGGTATTCCGACACGTATCGAAATTGGACCAAAAGACATTGAAAATGGTCAGGTTGTTGTAGTTCGTCGTGATACAAGAGAAAAAATCGTTGTTCCGATCGATGAAGTGGCAAGCAGACTTTCTGAGATTTTGGAAACAGTACAAAAAGCATTGTTTGAAAAAGCGAAAGCATTTTTGGATTCTCATATTCATGTTGCAACAAATATGGATGAGATGAAAGCAACTGCAGAAAATGAAATCGGTTTTATCAAGGCAATGTGGTGTGGAGACGAGGCTTGTGAAGAGATGATCAAAGATCAGACAGGCGGCGTGACCTCAAGATGTATTCCGCAAGAACAGGAACAGATTTCAGATGTGTGTGTATGTTGTGGTAAACCAGCTAAACATATGGTTTACTGGGGAAAAGCATATTAATATTAAAAGAAATGTAAAATCTGAGAAAAGTCCTTGACTTTCCAAATAAAACGTACTACACTAAACGAGTGTGCATGGGAATACACTGTATTTTTGTGCGCCGAATAAGATAATAATTACATTATCTGCAACCTCTCCGGTTTCTTTACCGGAGACAACGAAATCATAGGAGGTGAAAAAGAATGCCAACATTTAACCAGTTAGTTAGAAAAGGACGTCAGACTTCTGAAAAGAAATCTACAGCACCGGCACTTCAGAAAGGTTATAACTCCCTGAAGAAACGTGCAACTGATGTATCTGCACCACAGAAAAGAGGTGTTTGTACAGCAGTTAAAACAGCTACACCTAAGAAGCCTAACTCAGCGCTGAGAAAAATTGCCAGAGTTCGTCTGTCTAACGGAATCGAAGTAACAAGCTATATCCCAGGTGAAGGACACAACCTTCAGGAGCATAGTGTTGTTATGATCCGTGGAGGAAGAGTTAAGGACCTGCCAGGTACAAGATATCACATCATCCGTGGTACACTGGATACAGCAGGTGTTGCTAAGAGAAGACAGGCTCGTTCTAAATACGGCGCTAAGAGACCGAAGGACGCAAAATAAGAAACTAATATGTTAAATCGTATCACAAACAGAACTATGAATCGTATCTGCCGGAGCAATGCTCTGGTCAGATAGAGGTTGCGGATTTAGATATAAGTCCCGCGGCCGCGACACATTCCATAGAGGACACATGTGAGTACCGATGAATTAATCCCGGAGAGATTCCGGAAAATATGATTAAGGAGGGAAGGACCGTGCCACGTAAAGGACATACTCAAAAAAGAGATGTATTAGCGGATCCAATATACAACAATAAAGTTGTTACCAAACTTATCAACAACA
>CAJKWK010000098.1 GCA_905203555.1 uncultured Lachnospiraceae bacterium | reverse complement strand
CAAAAAGAGCCTACCGGAAACGGCAGTTTAAAAGACTATGACGCATTCATCCCACGGGCATTCTGGGAACGGCCGGGGTTTTCTGCTTGGAATTCCATAATAAAATGTGATATGAACCGTCCAACAAAAGCGGAGGACTTCGGAAGGAATGAAGGCCGCTTCTTTTCTTTTTTAGATTCAATGCTTCTTCTCCTTTTCATCGTTCTGGTTCTAGGATCACCCCCGCGTGCGCAGGGAAAACAATTTCAGTTTCTTCTTTTTCTTCTTCTCTTATCAGCTGTCCGTTTTGGTCCAGTGTACTGACCGGACAGAAATCTTCTTCACAGCCGTATCTATATTCTGCTTCCTTGTCATATAATTGTTCTGCAGCTTCGTTTAGGAATTTGGTTTCGTGAACTGACAAGGGGATTTCCCTTGCTGCCATTTCGACATTGCCGTAAATCACTCCGCCATATATGACGGAAATCTGGTTTGGATCCTGACAATAGGAATCAGTCAGTAAAATCGCTGTTTTTCCGGAAGATGGAAGACTGATATGGTGGTAATCTTCTGTTGTCAATTCGGCTTGTGACTTTCTGTCTACGGAAATTTCCTGTCCATGACTCAAAATGATTTTTTGATCCCGTATTTTCTCCATATCTTCTCTTGATAAAAATCGTTCCACAATCCCGTTTTCATCCCTTGCAGCAAATCCAAGTATTTGTGATGGACATAATCGCCCATTTTCACAAAGCGGCTCAGGTCCGGTCCGGCATAAGATCACACCCTTGCAGTCTTTATATGTATCAAACATGATCGTCTGGATCATAAATGGAAAATGATTTTGATTCAGTTTAGTCGCAGTATAGCTTAATTCATGGCGTTCCTGTTCTCCATGGCCCTGTGCCGGAACAATCAGTCCATGTTTTGCGATATCTGCAAGGAGACTGCTTTCCTGCGACAATCCCGTTCGGTGGATCCAGATCTGATCTCCTGCCAGATACGCATCAGAAAATTGCTGCTCCAATACTTTTCCAACTGCATGCGAAAGGTGCATTCCACGTTCCTGACAGAGTACGTCAAAATCTTTCCGGTCTTTATCCGGAATCTGTATCCCGACAATTGTTTCAGGAAGATGATACCATCCGTCCTTTTGTCCAATCAGATCATTCTTCCACTGCTCCGCCTGTTTTAAGAAATCTTCAAAATGGTGTTCTTTTCCCATGCTATCGCGAATATAAGGATACGGTGCCTGGAAGGATTTCTGCCATTGTTCCTTTTGTTTTTCCAGTTTTGCTTCCTTTCTATTCTGGATGGCGTAGCCAATGGATGGAATTCTACCCAAAAGGCCAGGATGTTTCTTTGTTGACATTCTATCGATTTGTGAAACCTGTTCTGTTATTGCCTGCATACAAAGTTTGACATTATAACCATATGGTTGCAGGAATGAAGAAAAATCTTTTATAAAATTTTGTGCTGTACCCAATTTCAATTCCTCCGGATATTTTTCTTAATTATGGAAGGAGTTTGGATGCAGCAAAGCATTTTTGTTTTTATCGCCTTATGTGACGCTCCATTACGCGATTAGGAGCGTCATGAGGTATGAATACAATGATTAGCAAAAATATTTGAGACGATGTCATTTGCATTTTAATTATGCGTTTGATTTTCGGATTTTTTGCAAAATAAAAGAGCCCCCTTCTCTGGAAGCTCTTCTTTGGAAATTGCTTTGTATTAGTACAAGCTATGATTTTCCGTATCCAAGCACTGAATATTATCTTCATGATTCGGATACATCCATACACCACTGGGCTGATGCATTAAAACGAAATCACAGTTGCTCTTTTTCTTGTGAAATTTCGTAAACTTTCGACACAAGCGTTGGATTAACCCACCTCTGTATTGTCCAGCGACGGAATAAAATCTTCTCTGTGCCAAAATTGCATCTGCATAATTACTGTACATAATCTGTACCTCCTGAATAAAATATATTATCTATCTCATCAGGAGTACGCAAAGCGCAGCCCCTGTTATTTTTACAGGGACTGATCCCAAAATGAATTTCTCAAATTCCTCTATTTTTTGTACAGTAATTATGCAGGAGGATCTGTGCTCATAAAACAAAAAGCCGCCCTTATTTGGACGGCTCATATGCTATCGTTCTTCATCCCAGTCATGTTCTTCTGACTTCCTGACATGGTTTTGTGTCAATTGAGAAATAACTTGATCTTTTTGGTCGATTAAGAGTGATAAATCGTTGACTTTGTTTTGTAAGTCCTGCAAAGAGTGCTCCTGTTGCTTTACCAGCTGCATCAATTCCCTATTTTTGTTTTGGAGCTCATCACGTTCCCTCCGGAGCCGATCTGTCTCTGTTGCGCGGGTAACAGCTTCCTCAACACAAGCCAACAACTCCCCTGTACTCATCTTATTATTCTGCGCCTGTTGCTGTAGTGCCTGCTGGGCAGATATATACTGTTCCATTTTTGAAAAACCTTGTTCTGCCCTGGAATCCAATTTAGAAAAAGCTTTTTCTGTAGTCTGCTCTAATCGGTCAAGCTTTTCATGGGTTTTACAATCATTTTCCCGCAGAGAAGTTTTTCCTTCTCCCACTGCTGCTTGAAGTTTTCCAGTTGTTTCCTGAATTTCTTTTGTGTGTCGGCTCTCCTTATAAATAGCGAACACAATACTGCAAAGTCCAACAATAATCGCTGCTACTGCCGCCCATAACACAGTAGGATCTGTTACTTCAAATTTCATCGCCCGTTCTCCTATGTACGATATTTTTATGCCGGAGAAAAATAAACAACCGGCAATCCACACTAATATAATACCAACATAATCCATCGTCAATCCCTTTCTTAAAAAGCCGCCCAGGATCACTCCCAGGCGGCCTATCTTTAATTCTCGTAGTCAATGT
>CAJKWK010000097.1 GCA_905203555.1 uncultured Lachnospiraceae bacterium | reverse complement strand
TGTAACTTGTCGATCGGTTTGTACATTGTTTTAGCCCCTTTATACTTAAAATCTGCCAGAATGTCATCAATTGGTTTTCCTGATAAATCAGTATTGATCAATCGAATGTTCTTTTCAGCCGCAAGATCATGGTTTTCTTTTCCGGAGTATGCACCATCCGTGATCATTGTGCTTTCTTCATTTTGGATTTCCGTACGAGCAAGGCTGTCTTTCAGAAACTGACTGTCACTGTAATGATTCTGCTCAAACTGATAATCGGTAATCACTGAACCGTTTTTACCGACTGTCTCTTCGAGATTTGCTGCATAACCCTGATGCTCTTTTCCTGCTTTGACTCTGTATGTCGCATCCGGATCAGATGGATTCTGGAGCATTTTGGAATGGAATCCGCCATCTTCTTTTGTACGAAGGCGTCGGGAAGCTTCTTCCACAACAGTCTGTTCGGAAAGACAACGTACCAATAACTGGTATTCCGTAATGTTCCATGCCTTTGATCAGATTGTCGCAATGGTTTTTGTGAAGATAAATAACCAGTTTTGCTACACAAGTATACAGCAGTTCTATGCGGCTGAGTTTTCGGATATTTGCTGCTATCATCATAGAATCCATTCTTTTGATTCTTGGATTGATATCCATGAGTTTGGCGATATTTGTTCCGAGGCCTGTCATACAGCCATGAAGCAGGTCTACACCATAAATTGACTCATAATCATAACAGCGTTTGCGAAAGCGTGATTTCTTTGATGATCAGGGCACCAATGCACACATTTACGGGTGTATTTGGTCTTGAAGCGCTGGATGAATACAGAACGCGGAATGGTTCTTCGTTGATTGCAGGAAATATATCTTCTGCAAAAACCTTTGCCCATGAACGTTCCAGAGCTTTCTGCTCACGAGACGTAAGCCCTCCGAGACTGTCAGTAAAAGATAATTGTTGATACGAATTCGTTCTGAATGCCATAAAATTCCACCGCCTTAGATTGATATATACAGTATACCACATTTAGGCGAAGCTGAGGGATTTTTGTAAAATTTTCAGGGTACTATAGTAGGGCTTTTGACCCCAACATCAAATTATGTATATAGTATAAAACAAAACGGTGTGTTCCTCAATATTGGAGCAGAATGAAAAAATGGATTCTGAATAAATATTGTGGATCTATAGATATGTATAAAATGGTGAAAATGTTACAAAATAGTTAACAAACAATGGGATTGAAATTTTGTTTTTGGGAAAAATGTAGAAGATTGTTGAAGTATGAAATACGAAAATGTCACTAAACTGTTGACATGAGGTAGGAGGGTTGATATAATAGCGATGTAACAAAAGTTAATAATTGTGTAACATTTAGAACTTCCTACAAAAGATAAAGGCAGAAAAACAAAAAGGAGGTTTTATATGAAACGTGCACACAAGAAACAGAAACTGATGGTCTCTGCACTGGTGGGGGCAATCATGATTCCGGGGAGTGCATTGACAGCGCAGGCAGCAGAAGGACAGATGCAGGAACAGACGCCTACACTGCCAATTGCAGGAATCGAATCGGTACTGGAAAAATGTTACGAAACGAAGGTAAAAGAAAATATTAATTTATATATGGTACCGACACAAGAGGGCGAGTATTTAAACAGAGCATTTTCTAATGTAGGCGCAGGGGATTTTGCCTATGTTAGAAGTGCTCCGGATGAAACAAGTGACTGGACCGGTAAGTTATATGATGATTCTACAGTAACAGTGCTGGAATATGCAGATGATTGGACGAAAATCCGGTCGGGAGAGGTAGAAGGATATGTACCGGCAGCGGTTTTATATACGGGAGAAGATGCGAGACAGCGAGCGGCTGATTATGAAAAAGAGGTTGCGACTGTTGAAGCGAGTGTACTGAATGTACGAAATGGACAGGGGACAGAGGCTGATCTTCTGACGCAGGTACAATGGCAGGAACAGTATGAAGTCATCGGGGATGAGGTGAATAACTGGTATCCCATCCAGGTTGGCGAAGTTGAAGGCTGGGTATGTGGGGATTATATTCAGGTCGAGACAACGTGGGCGTATGCTGAGGCAAAAGAAGAGGATGCGAAAAAGACAGTGGAAACAGTTCAAAGTGATGCAGTCTCAATCTCGAATGGACAGGCGGTGATTGATTTTGCTTGTCAATTTATCGGTAATCCCTATGTATGGGGCGGTACAAGTCTGACGGAGGGAGCGGATTGTTCCGGATTTGTACAGTCTGTCTATGCGAATTTTGGGATTCAGTTGCCAAGAACAACATATGATATGGAACATGTAGGGAATCCGGTGGATTTAGAGAGTGCTCTTCCGGGGGATCTCGTACTATATGATGGACATGTTGGCTTGTATATGGGAGATGGAAATATAGTAAATGCAATGAATGAGGTGGATGGCATTGGAATTTGTAGCGCAACTTATGCGCCGATTCTAACAATCCGTCGAGTTTTATAAAATAGTATTCATAGGAGGCATCATCAAAAAAGATGATGTCTTTCTTTTTTTGGAAATATTCTGAGTTTACAGAAAACTCACATATGGTTTAAGACAATAAAGTGTTAGGAAGAGCGTATCCGAGTTTTTGTACCATATACAAAATGCACAAAAATGTTTTATTTTGTAAAAAAATGTCGAAAAGGAAAAAATAAGAGTTTTCAACTTATCCACATTCAAAATGTAAAAAAACGTGGAAAAAAGTAGATTTAAGAAAAGTTATCCACATTATCCACATAAAAAGGTGTGGATTATGTGAATTACTTTTGTGAAAAAAAGAACGGACGTTTTGGTGAGAAATGATGAAATTGAAAATTTGTCGAAAAATGCGAGGAAAAAGATTGACTTTTGAGTAATCTAAAATTGATGATAAATAGGAATACAATTCTGATTATTCTGTCAATATTAGTTGAATGGACAGCGTAATTTATTCTTGAGTTTCCGCAAAGTGTAATTGAAAAATGGATATGTCTGTCTAAAGCACCA
>CAJKWK010000096.1 GCA_905203555.1 uncultured Lachnospiraceae bacterium | reverse complement strand
AGTTGTCAAGGAACTAAAATCAGATGTTGGTGTACTTTTGACACCCACATCATAGTATTTTTCCACAAAATAACTCACTTCAATTGTTTTTTTCTGAAAATAACATTCTATAAGAGGAGGGCGCATATGAAAACAATAAAAGACTATATCACAGCACTCGAGGCTGCACATTTATTTAAAGACAGCGGTCATTTAACCCGCTTCAAAGAATTAATGGATTGTTTCTTTCATTTTCCTTTTTTTACAAAAGGCTTGTGTAAATGTATGTATTTGTCTGCATGGGACGATGATCATTTTGCCATCATGCTGCAGACCTTAAACGAGATGAGTCTGGGCATGGAACAAAATACCAATGATATGCGTATCCAGGGCGATCTGCTTGCCCAGAAACACACCGGCGGAGAATATTATATCTACCAGCTATCCAATGCATTTCTGGACAATGCTCCCTTTCAGCTTGACGATACCGTATGTTTAGATGATACGTGCCGTCACATCATCTCTCAGGCTCTGAAAGCGTCCGAGATTATTGACCATTTATAACCTGTAGCTCCAGGGCATTTCAAAGACAGATTTTTTCAAATATCAGTCACCTTCTGTCTCTATGCCCTCTTGCTCCGTTTCCTCATCTTCTCGTTCTTCGCTTTCTTCTGAAAAATCATCCTCCCCATCTCCATCGACATTCTCCTGTCCATCCGGATGGGTTTCTTTTATTTCTTCTGTATCTTCTTTTTCCGTCTTGTCATCATCCTCCGAATCTTCCTCCGGCAAATATGGTCTTTGTTCCTCTTCCCACTCTTCCGGATCATCTTCCTCCTCTGTTTCCAGATATTCCACAAGTTCTTCCAAGGACAGTGACGCAAGCTTTGCATAATCCAGCTTCGGATACAACTGTACAATCTTTTTCATTATAGCCGCCTTTCCCGGCGAAATTCCATAGGTTTCCGCTATTTTCTTCAGCTCGTTATCCATCTGGATCTGCTGATCAAAAACCTTTCCGGAACCAATCAGATTGTCTAAACATGCATGAATTTCTGCAGACACATGGGATTTCAACTGTTCTGCCTTCCTGTCATCTGAACTTTCTACAGAAACCAGCACCACATGCCTTGCCTCACTGAGATATCCATGTTTGACCATAGATCCTATCAGCGCATTCATTGCAACATCCAGATCCGTATGTTTTAGATCCATTTCCTCCAAAATCTGTTCTCCGTCTGCATTATTTGCCTCTGCAGAAATCACCTTCTCATTTCTGTCTATCTGAAGTTCCACACTTGGATTCACATCCAGATAAATTGTTGCATCCGCACGCATGACCATCATATAAAAAGATAAAAAGGAAATGACACAGCAGGCTGCTACGGCAGACAGAATATGAATCACTTTTCCGGTCTGCTTTTTTGCTGTACCGATTCCATCCAGATACCACTCGTTTCCGGATGCTTTCTCCACCGGCTGTTCCCACACTTTCTCAGATTGATCCGGTGTCATTTGAATCACTGCATTTTTAATTTGTTTTTCAAGATCGGAGTTTGTTTTCTGTTTCATAACGATTCCTCCAACTGTGCTCGTAATTTTTTAATCCCCCGGTTATATTTAGATAAAACCGTAGACAATGGGAGATGCAAAATCCCGCCGATTTCCCGATGTTTTAGTCCTGACACCGCATGTAAAATAATAATCTGACATTCTTCCTTGGAAAGAATCCGGAACGCCGTTTCTAAAATCAAACGATCCTCTTCTTCCTGAATTTGACTACAGTCCAGATTTTCTTTCACTTCCTCCAGCGGTATCGATGAATCATGTTTCTTTTGTCGAAATTTCATCAGACAAACATTTCGTGCTATCGTAAGAACCCATGCCATAGGTTTTCCCATCGGCTGATACAAATGTGCCGCTGAGCGGATTTTCAAAAAGGTTTCCTGCATCGCATCCTCTGCATCTTCGCGATTTCGCAGCAACGAAAGTGCATAAGAAAAAACTGCATTGCCGGTCTGCTCATACAATTCACAAAAATCCCTTTTCTCGCCTTCTCCAATTCGTTTGAAAAGAGTTTCATCAATCTCTATTGTCTCTTTTTTCTGTGGTTCTTCACAAACCACAGCAGCAAATACCAACATTACAGTTCTCCTTTTGTTCTTCTGCAAAAATAGATTTCTTTTCTCTATTATAGTTCATTCTTCTCGTGTTGACCAAGCCCCAAAACAATCGATAAATTTCCATTTCTGCATCTCAGACCATCTATGAACTCTTTTTCCATCTCCACATCCCTCAACTCTATGCGGTACGACAGTTCATACATCGTTCCCATATTTGTAGTTTTCACTCGTTCCAAGCGACTGTATTTTGTATATTGCTGGAAAAGATCATCGAAAATCCCTGTATAATTCATATCCTCCGGAATGGTTATACGAAGTTCTCGCTCTTTTACTTCTGCTTTTCCAAAATGAAATTTTTCCAACACAAAGATTACGACTCCTACTATCACTGTAATAAACACTGCCAATGATAAAAATCCCATGCCGCAAGCCAAACCGATAGACATTGTGAAAAAGATAAATCCGATTTCTCTTGCCGTACCAGGAGCACTTCGGAAACGAACCAGCCCAAATGCTCCCAAGACTGCTACTGATGTCCCCAGATTTCCATTTACAACCATGATAACTGCTGTAACCAATACCGGCATGACCGCTAAAATCACTGCAAAACTGCTCATATGTACATCTGACACCTTGTACAGCAGTGCAATCACGATTCCTAATACCAACGCCATTGCCATTGCTGCTGCTACTGATTCAAATCGAAAAGTTCCTGCATGAAAAATACTTGTTAACATATTTCCTTCCTCCTTATCTCATCCCAGTTTTCCATTCTGTGCACCATCATTTCTTCCAGATGAAATGCATGATTCTCTTTTTTATAAATATTTCCATATTTTGAAAACGATACCGGATAAATGGACAGCTCTGACAAAATTTCCGTAAACCAAAGCGGTGCTGCTCCCATTATCTTGCTTTCCATCAAATAATATCCTTTCGGCAAAAGATGAACTCCATATGAACCATTTTCCAAGCCCATCAATGTTCTCCTGCTCCGAATATTCTGGTCAAATGTCACTCGAAAATTTGGATCGTCTTTTCCAAACAAGGCAATCCGGTCATAAGCAAGATAAAGCCCTCTCTGCAGCGGATATCGTTTCAAAAAGAAATCAATTTCTCTTAAAATCTGACTGTCTTTTTCAGGACGTATTCCATGTTCTACGTAATCGTAAGCCTCCTGCTGTTATTCCGCATTTTATCTGGTCCTAAACCATGCCACATTCAAGCAAATTAAA
>CAJKWK010000095.1 GCA_905203555.1 uncultured Lachnospiraceae bacterium | reverse complement strand
GTCGGCAATTAAGGTGTGGCAGATTACAATATACTTGTGCTTGAGATACAGCACAGAGTTTGAAAGCGGCGTGCACAATGCTTTCTTTAATATTTCAATTAAGGAAGGTAATAGCCATGAAAAAGTATAACGGAAAAGAACTTTACAAAGGACTTTTGTTTATAAAGTCAATGATGAGTATGAATAATGTGAACCGACAGAAAGAACTTGATCAGACATATGCTTTAAGTGTGGGAATTGAGTGTGATCAGACTGTTGTAGATGATGGAGCATCTACATCGGTTGACAGACCTCAGATGCGTCAGCTGATGGAAATTCTTGAGATTTCAGATTACAAGGTACTTGTCGTAGAAGATATTTATGAGATTACAAGAAATCCGGAAGATTTAAAGTCAATGATGGATCGCATAAATGATTTGGGTGTGACAATATTTGACCTTGGTACTATGAGTGCGAGGTACAACAATTATGCGATTGAGTGTTAGGAATTCAGGCAGGTATTCCTACATTGTATTTGCTTCTGAAACAGTGGTATTTGATGACTATGGGAAGCCAGTCATCAAATGCCCAACAGAGGCTGAGGCAGTGGAATACATCATGAATCGGTTAGAGAGTGAGGTTATTCAGGATGATATATGATATTTATGCAGTTGGTAATACTTTGAGAAGTATTAGAAATAAATATGGATATACACAGAATGATATGGCGGAGAGCCTTGATGTAAGTTATATTCATTATTCGCAAATTGAGCAGGGAAGACATCGGATGAGTCTGGAACTTATGCTGAAGATTGTAACAAAGTATGGAGTAGATCCTAATACATTGTTTGGAATTGAAAGCAGGGAAAAACATGAGAATAAAGATTTGTCTGTATTGGAAGATAAATTGCAGATGCTTAAACCAAATGATAGAGAATATGCAATGTCTACATGTTTGATTTTTATTGAAGGCTTAGAGGCAAGAAAGGAAGTGGTTTGAAATGAGAAGAGCAGGAAGAAAGAAAAAGCCACTGACCATACAGCCGATAAAGTGTGTTGTGATGTTGTCTTCTGATGAGGAGAATGACTGTATTGCAGCAGAGAAAAAGGAAAATAAGCAGTTGAAACGAATCATGGAATTTGCTGACAATAACAATCTTATTCCTATGAAAGTATTCCGAAGAGGAATTTTTGGACGACGATTAAGGGATGAAGTGTTTTATAAGGCAATAAGATATATGAGAGCAGGAAAGGCAGATGCGCTTATCGTAACAAATCTCGATGCTATTTCAGACGGAATAGCAGATTCTTATTTAAAAATAGGAGCAGTAAGGGAAGCTGGGTATAGATTATTCAGTGTAGATGAGAAGGAACCCAAGGTTGACTTGTATATTCCACCAAAGAGAGGTGATCTGCAGTGAAGATAAAGAGAAATATGATTGTGTGGGCTGAATTAAAAAGTGGACTCAGGCATATACAAGCTGGAAGGAGACCATGTATTGTAATAAGCTGCGACAAAGCAAACGGAAAATCACCTGTATACACAGTTGTTCCGGGGACAACTAAGTTGAAAAAGGATTATATTCCAGTACATTTCAATATTGAGCCTTCAGAAATTAGAGGATTTTTAAGACATACAACAATGTTTTTACCGGAGCAGCTTGTCACAATAAATGAGGAACAGATAATACAGACTGCCGGGATGATTGTCAGCACAGATGCAATAAAAAAGGTTGATGCGATGTTAGTCAGACAGCTGCAGATTGGAGAATATGATGGATGATGAAAATGAATTAGAGAATCAGAGTATAGATATTCCTATATGGAAGCGATATTTGCTTTCTGTAACTGAAGCGGCACAGTTTTATCACATTGGTGAAAAGAGACTTAGACAAATTGTAGATATCCATCCAAATGGGGAGTTTTATCTGTTAGTAGGAAACAAAGTTTTGTTTAAGAAAGAGAAATTTGAGCAATTTCTGGCAGAGTCAACTGCAATTTAATATGTAAAGTAGTAGAAAAGGGGGCACAAATGTGGTACAATAACCATGCTAGGGCTCTCTTTTTTGAAAGGAGACAAAGCTATGAGTGAGAAAAGACGAGATAATCGCAATAGAATTCTTCACGAAGGAGAGTACCAGAGAGCAGATGGACGTTATCGTTTTAGATATGTAGATATTCATGGAAATGAAGGGAATTTATATAGTTGGCGTTTGGACCATAATGATCCTATACCTAAAGGAAAGAAAATGGAGCTTTCTTTAAGAGAAAAGGAAAAACAGCTGGAACAGGATATGTTTAACGGACTTGTTCCAGGAGGTGGAGGACTTACAGTTCTTGAATTAGTGGAGAAATATGTAAGTCTTAAAATAGGGGTCAGACAGAGTACTTATGCTGGTTATAAGACGGTAATTAATCTGCTGAAAAAAGATGATTTTGGCAAAAAAAGAATCGACAAAGTGAAATTATCGGATGCGAAAGCCTGGTTGATCAAGCTTCAGAGGGTAGATGGAAAAGGTTATAGTTCAATTCATACTATCCGGGGAGTATTAAGACCGGCATTTCAGATGGCGGAAGAAGATGACTTGATTCGCAAAAATCCATTTGGCTTTGAACTGGTCAATGTTATTGTGAATGATAGTGTGAGAAGAGAAGCTGTCACAAGAAAGCAGGAGCGGGAATTTCTAAGATTCATAAAAGAAGATGCGCATTTTTGCAAGTACTATGATGCAATATTTATTCTCTTTAACACAGGACTTCGTATATCAGAGTTCTGTGGGCTTACAAAATCAGATTTGGATTTTAAAAACAAAAGAATACGGGTAAATCATCAATTACAGAGAACAAGTCAGATGCAGTATATCATTGAAAAGCCTAAGACAGAAAGTGGCGAGAGATATGTTCCAATGTCTGATGAGGTGGTGGCTTGTTTCAAGAGAATACTTAAGGACAGGGTCAATCCCAAAGTTGAACCGATGGTTGATGGAATGACAGGATTTTTATTCCTTGATAAGAATGATATGCCTATGGTGGCATTACATTGGGAAAAGTATTTCCAACATATTCGGGAAAAGTACAATAGCATATATAAGGTTCAGATGCCGCCGATTACACCACATGTGTGTCGCCATACATTTTGTTCTAATATGGCTAAGTCGGGAATGAATCCGAAGATGCTTCAGTATATTATGGGACACTCGGATATCAGTGTTACGATGAATACCTATACTCATGTTAAATTTCAGGATGCACAGGAAGATTTTCAAAAAGCAATTAATTCATAATGACCTGATGAAAATGAGAGAAAAATGGCTGAATGCCAGTATTTATCTTAATCCCCAATTTCTTACCTGTCGATTCCCAATGGCAGATTTGCCTTTGGTACAGACTTGAAATTTACCAAAGTTTTTACCAAAATTGATGACAAAAATATGCAAAGATATGCCAAAAT
>CAJKWK010000094.1 GCA_905203555.1 uncultured Lachnospiraceae bacterium | reverse complement strand
ATGAATATACCAGTGAAGCAGCACAGCGTTTGTTAAATGAAGCAGCGAGATATCTTGGGACACCGTATGTGTGGGGTGGATATTCGCCAAGTGGATTTGACTGTTCTGGATTCGTAAGTTACTGCCTGACACATTCAGGTGTAAGGAATACAGGAAGATTAACGGCACAGGGATTGTATGACATTTGTACGCCGGTATCTCAGTCAGAAGCACAGCCAGGAGATCTGATCTTCTTTACAGGTACTTACGATGCAGGAGTTCCGGTAACGCATATCGGAATCTATGTGGGCAATGGTCAGATGATCCATTGTGGGCATCCGGTGCAGTATACGTCCATCAACTCTCCATACTGGCAGAGTCATTTCTATGGATTCGGACGATGGTAAGGAAAAGGGCGGTGTAACAGCCGTCCGGAAAGGAGAAGCGATGAAAAGTCTTGAAAAAGCAACGGCAGATTATGAGAAAGCCAAGGAAAAAATGGAAGCATCCAAAGCCAGATATGAAGCAGATTTAAAGCGTTTCAAGGCTGCGGAGATAGCAAAAACAGAAGCGGAAAATCTGGAAATTGTAAAAATTATCCGTGCAATGGATATGAGCATTCCAGAGCTGGAAGCTTTCAAAAAGAGAATGAAAAATGAACTGCCCGGCAGGGTAGAAATACAGAAGGAGGAAACAAGGTCTGATGATGAATTTAGAGAAGATGAAACAGAAGAAATCTAAAAATAGCGTGAAAAAAGGATTGCTTGCGGCAACAACGATTCTTTGCTTGACATCGCCTATGTTGCAGACACAGAGTGTGTTAGCGGCAGAGAATACAGCACCCGCAATTACGATTGAAAAGCCAGATGGCTGGAGACAGGGGGAAACGGCAGTCGCAATTACTGTGGATGCCAGTCATATGCCAGAAGGATTTTCTATCACAAAAATTGAAGCGAAAGCTGGGAAAGACGGAAGCTGGCAGGATGTGACAGGGAATGGAAGTATTTCCATTACTGGTAATCAGACGGTCTATGTGCGTGTGACAGATGGTGAGGGGAAGGTCTATGAGCAGAATCGCTCTATTAAGTGTTATGACACAGAAAAGCCTACGCTTTCTGCATCTCTGACAGATGGTGTACTGACGATTCAGGGAAATGATACCGTTTCCGGCATTACTTCTGTGACAGTTAATGGCACCACTTATACAGATCTGAAGGATGGAATGCTGAGAGTGCAACTGACACAGAAAGATTTTACAACAAAACAGATTGAAATCACGGTAACGGATGGTGCCGGAAATACTTCTGAAAAGTATGTGTTGCAGAATCCTTATTATGAATGGGCAAAGAAGCAGGCAGAGAAACAGAAAACTTCAGGTGACAGCAATGGTGCGATGGCAACCACGACCAGTGCAGATGCAACTGGGACTGAGAAAACAACGACTTCACCACTTCCGCAGGATGCACAGGCTTCTGAGCCAACAGATGCAAAAGGAACTGTGGATGATCGGACAGTGACAGGTATTGAGGAACAGCTTAATAAAGAAGGCGAGACAGCAGATTCTGTTACTAAAACAGCTACGGAAGGCACAAAAGAGTTTTATACCATTTCAACTAAGAGTGGTAAGATTTTTTATCTGATCATCGACAATTCAAAATCTCAGGATAATGTGTATTTCCTTACCGAAGTCAGTGAGAAAGACCTGATGAACTTCACACTTTCTGATTCTGTGACACTTCCGGAAGTAGATATTGTTTATGCAGAACCAGAGAAACAGGCTGAAGAAGAAAAGCCGGAAACGACAGAGACAGATGAGAAAGATAAGGTAGAGGATGAAATTCAGATGCCAGAAGACAAAAGTTTGGCAGGGACTTATCTACTGATCGGATTGGTTGCTGTTGGAGCTGCGGCAGGTGGTTATTACTTGAAAGTCTACAAACCGAAACATGAATATGATGATGAAGATGAGATGGAAGAGGATGAAAATGAATCCGAAGATTCAGAGTCAGAAAAACGGGAAGTAGACGATGCAGATGAGCAGGAAGAACAGGAAAATGCAGGGACAGAAGTTTTGAAAGATGAAGATTTCAATGATGAGGTACTAGAAGATGAAGAAGAGGAGCAGGAGTAAATGAAATTAGTGATTGCAGAAAAGCCATCGGTTGCGATGGCACTGGCTTCCGTGCTTGGAGCCAGAACAAGAAAAGATGGCTACGTGGAGGGAAACGGTTATATCGTTTCCTGGTGCGTAGGACATCTAGTTGGATTATGTGATGCATCGGAATACGATGAAAAATATAAAAAATGGAGATATGATGATCTGCCGATTGTGCCAGAATGTTGGAAACATAAGGTATTGGAAGGTACGAAAAAGCAGTTTGGAATCTTAAAGAAACTTATGAGAGATTCCAAAGTAGATGAAGTGATCTGTGCCACTGATGCAGGACGTGAAGGTGAGCTGATCTTCCGTCTGGTGTATGAGCAGGCAGGATGTAAAAAGCCGATGAAGCGACTCTGGATCTCTTCCATGGAAGAACAGGCAATTAAAGATGGATTTGCGTCATTAAAAGACGGTTCGTGTTATGACAGTCTCTATCAGTCAGCTCTTTGCAGGGCAAAGGCTGACTGGCTGGTGGGAATCAATGCGAGCCGTCTTTTTTCTGTTCTGTATAACCAGAATCTGAAAGTTGGAAGAGTACAGACACCAACACTTGCCATGATCGTGGATCGAAATCAGAAGATCAAGGAATTTACCAAAGAGAAATATTATATGGCTCATATCAAATTTGACGATATGGATGCGGTCACAGAGAATTTTCAGAAAAAAGAAGATGCAGATAAAGTGGCTGCAGAGTGTCAGGAGCGCATGTGCGAAGTGGAGAAGGATGATGTGAAAGAGAAAACGGTCCGCCCTCCGAAGCTTTATGATCTGACCACCCTGCAGAGGGAAGCTAACAGAATGTTTGGCTATACCGCACAGCAGACATTGGATGCTGTGCAGGAGATGTATGAGCAGAAGCTTGTCACTTATCCGAGAACAGACAGCCAGTATCTGACAGATGAGATGGGAGAAAGTACAGAAACTCTGATTCAGATGTTATTTGGGAAAATGCCTTATGCTGAAGGTCTGGAATATCAACCGGACGTGAGTAAGGTATTAAATTCAAAGAAAGTATCCGATCACCATGCGATTATCCCAACCATGGAAGTAGCCAAAGCAGATATTGGTGAACTGAAAGAACGAAGCCGCAAGATTTTGTATTTGATCAGTGCCAGGGTTCTGACAGCAACTGCAGATCCTTATATTTATGAGAGTCATAAATGTCAGATTACCTGCAATTATCATACGTTTTATCTCAATGCAAAGAAAACAAAACAGGAAGGGTTCAAGACAATTGAGAAAAAACTGAAACAGTTCTTTGGAATCATTGCAGAAAAAGAAGAGCCGGAGTTGGATATCTGGGCAGGCAAGCATTATGGTCCCTGTGATTCTTTTGTATCGGAGCATTTTACACAGCCACCGAAACAGTACACAGAAG
>CAJKWK010000093.1 GCA_905203555.1 uncultured Lachnospiraceae bacterium | reverse complement strand
TCTGTTCTTTGCTTAATACTTTACATGCCATAACATATCAAACCTCCTTGAAATCGGGTGGCCTACGTAATATATTAAGCTTGTGATATCACTATGAGTCACCGTTTATGAGTGTGGAGCAGCCATCGCCGACCAAAGTTCTGGCTGCTCTATTTTCGTGCCCTGATGTCTTCCGGATTTCATCTGTCTGTAGTATACCATAACCCCCAAATCTAATCAAACCCCTGGAAATTACCTTCTTAATATTTAAAATAGCAATTTTCCCAATAGTTATGTTCTGGCAGATAAAATTTCTGTATATCACTGTAATTGATCTGTGCTTCAAAATGATCGCTTCCTGTTGCATGTATCGAAGGCATACTTAGCACAATGCCATCGGGTTTTAAAAAACATATTACATTGCCTGGTATGGTAAACGGATCTACCGTTTGATATTCAGGACTCTGTAATTGTAACATATTATGAAATAGTTCTTTGTCATAAGAAGTTATCGGATTTTCTGGGAAGAATGCCTTTTCAAAAAAAACTTTCTTAAAATCTTCATTTGTAGTATACAAATCGTTTAAAGTTAATTCCTTCATTGACTGTAAATCTACATTGATAGAAGTTAAATTGGTTGTTTTATCCGGGCTGTTGTCAACAGACGATTCCCCCCAGAAAATGATACTTACAATTTTACTGTTTTTTAGAGTAACAGCCGATTTGTACTCTGCTGTTAGTGCAGCATCAGGCGAAAACAGGGCAGTATCAATCTGTCCAACTTCCTGCACTTTTCTATATATAATTGAATTTAGTTCTTCTGCCTTAGAATCAAGAAATACCGGATATGTAATGCTTACAGAACTGCTAGCGCTGTGCGCTTGTGCAAAAACCAGCATAAAATTATCGAGAATCCCTACCGATTCACTGGCTGTAGGTTCTGTATCGTTCTCATCCTCATTTGTTTCTTGACTTTGCTGCATAGGGGCAGTTTGTGACATTTCTTGTGTTGTTCTCTCTCCTGAACTATACGCTTGGGTGGAATCTGAGCATCCGGTTACTCCCAACACACATAATGCAGAAAAGGTCATGATATTTTTAAAAAGTTTCTTCTTCAAAGTGATGTTTACCTCCAAGTTTTTTTATATTATAGAACAACAAATACTTTTATACCAGTGACAAAACTATACTCCTCTCTTTGACAGTTATACGAAGAAAAAATCGCTGTATCCATTGTATTTACTGGGCTACAGCGATTTCTTTCGTTGTCACGAAGTATAGTAATTTATTCTTTCCCTTTACTTTTTTTCTGAATGGTCCTCATTTTACTTTTGGTTATGAATTGATAATCCGTTCGGAAGCCACAGACCTCATGAAGATCATCCGTGATCGCTTCCCGTTTATACAGTGGGATAAATCCCTGCTCCTGTATCTCCACAAAATTCATTGCTTTTAGAGTGTCGAGCAGTTCTTCGCAGGTATATTTTGAACCCAGTTTTTTCTCAAGAAAACGGTAGAGGACCAACGCAAGAAAGCAGATCAGCAAATGCGCCTTGATCCGGTTTTCTTTCTGTAAATATACAGGTCTGGCAGAAAAATCTGTTTTCATGATACGGAAACATTCTTCAATCTGCCATCTGCCTTCGCTTACTTTTAAGATATCACCGACCTCATCATCCAAAAGATCTGTGCATACTGCATAGAATCCGTCATACTGCGCCTCCTCAGAGATCTTGTCCTCATCCAGATACTGTCTGATATCCGCAGCTTCCCCTTCTTTTGTAACTGCCATTTTTCCGATGAAGCGGGCCGGGTCATTGGGGTTCCTGCGGTTCCTTTTGGCTTTCCCTGAATCTAGCATTTTCTGTACCCGTTCTACCTGCTTGTCACGGATAGACTTCTGATAAAGCGCATATTTTAGGGAATAGGTGATGAGCAGACGCTGATGCAGTTTTTTTGTGGTATACGGCTCATCCTTGTAGTAAAGTCCTTTGTCATCTTCCGGCAGTTTTGTGATGTCGACGGGAGTGTCATCTGCTACCCGTTTAAACCCGTGAGGATTTAGCGCCCATTCCTTTTCTTCCTTCTTCAGCTTCTTGATAGACTGGGTGACGATATAAGCCCGTTCTCCCATATGGTTGTACTCCCGGATGGATTCGGAACCCAGGCCGGCATCACTGCAGTAAATGAATTTCTGGCATCCAAAATCTCCAAGGACTTTCTTTTCCAGTGGTTTCAGTGATGTCTGCTCATTCGCGTTTCCCGGAAAGAGCGAGAAAGCAAGGGGGATCCCATCCCCGTCCATGAACAGTCCCATTTGAATGATGGAGTTTGGTCTGTGTTCTTTACTTTTTCCATATTTTTTACAGCCATCTTCCCGCTCGATCTCGAAGTAATAATTCGAGCAGTCATAATAAAGGATCTTATCATTTCTCTGACCAAGGAGATGGCTGTTTTTATAGACTTCCGCCTGAATAAGATCACATTCCGCGCCGAGAACATCCAATGCTCGGTACACATCATGGAGCTTGTAGGAAGGTTTCTCTAAAAATTCCGATGAAGCTTTATAGGAAGAATGCTTACTGCAAGGTTCCAGGATCCTTGTGTAGATCAGGTCGGAAAGGATCGCGTTGATATCATATTTGAATTTATATTTTTGTTTTAATTTCCGACAGACTTTATTCATCTGCAGCTGATAATAAACAGATTGAAGGAAAAGATAACCGCCACGGTAAAAGCTCTGTTTATCATGATCTAACTGCCTGTCCGCATGGAAAGGGATCAATACTGTTTTTGTCTCTTTTTCTTTTTTGTATTTTTCGGTTTCTATTTTCACTTCGTTTTTTGCCCATGCGATCACGTCATCTTTTGTCGGTCCGTGTTCGACCAGAAGATGCTCCAATGTTCCTAACCTGCGAACAATAGTTGAAGAAGTACTGCCGTTTGCTTTTACATAAGATTTGCAGATATAGAATGACTCTGCATTTTTGGATTTCGTTATGTGGAGATTCATACACCATCCCTCCTTATCCCTTATTACACCACACAATAACATAAAATAATATATATAAAAACAACAAAATTGACATAAAAAAAGCAGGCTTTATGCGACCTGCGAGTACTTTTTCATTTATTTAACTGTCAAACTCCCGAGCTGAAAAATGCAATGGCTAAAATATCATGAGCATCTTGACATTTCTCTTAAAATGGCATAAGATAAAGATAACCAAAAAAGCGATGATTGTCCACTGGACAAAGCGAAAGCCCCGGAGGTGCTGGCTCCGAGGCTTTCTTTCTAGGCTGTGCTGTCTATTTATTTCTGTCCAGCCATTTGCATATGTAGTAACCAGCTACAGATGCCGCAGCAGAAATTAAAAAAGCGATGATTATATCCACTGAATCACCTCCCTTCTGCTGGAAGGCTTCGACAGCTATTTCGTGATAACATATTCTTAAATGAAATGAAAAGTTTTTCCAACTGAACAAAGGTCTAAGATTATCTAAATTTTTTCTAAGGAGAAGAGATGCCAATGGAGGAATTATACG
>CAJKWK010000092.1 GCA_905203555.1 uncultured Lachnospiraceae bacterium | reverse complement strand
TTGACGTTCATTCAGCTCTGTCTCAGCAAATGTTTTTAAAGCAGAAATATAAAACTCTCCTCCTAGCAGACGATCCAAAAATTTCTCCACTAAAATACGGTTCTGCAATTCTTCTTCCCACTCGATAAACCCACTCGTATCTGCCAATAAGAACGACTCCTGTAAGCTGGAACGTTCTTTCAGCTTCCACTCCTCGATCTCTTCTGCAGAAGCGGTTCCTTCTAATATCCGAACCAGTGTCATAGAAGAGTAAAACGCCTGCTCCTGTGTCTGCTCAATCGGATATAATCTGGCATTCCATAAATAATGTTCTTTTCCATCCCACAAATCCTCGGGACTGATTCTAGCCATTTCGATTAGTTTCTGTAAGTTTCCACCTAGAAAAGAACCTTTATTCTCCAGTGTATCCTTTGGATTGTCATTCACACCGTAAACTCTGACAACATGCTCGCCCGTTTTCCACAACTGAATTCCATGGACAACTATATTTTCCGGAATTTCTATATTTTCCTGGAACAGATTGCTCACAACTGCCCCTTTGTGCACAATCGACTCTCCTTTTAAGCAACTGGTCTCAATATAACATTCGTCTTCCACTTGTACTGTATCATCTAAAAGTGCATTACGAAATGCGGCCGAACATGATTCTCGATTTGCAAATACAACTGGTTTCCAGTCCAGGAACTCATAGTCACTAATTTCTTGCGTAAGCAACTTTTGAAGCTCTTTCGTCGTACCAAAATGAATAAATTCAGCCGGTGACAGACAAATCAATTTCATTGGAAACTTATGAAGTGCTTCCCAAATCTCTGTCCTGCAGTCATGCAGTTCTTCACAAAAACTGCCTTCCGGTTGTTCCTGATAAAACTGTTCTAACGTAGAATCTTGTGCAAGCGGATACAAGAAATCACCATAGAAACTGATTCTGGCTCTTTCATTGACAAATTGTGCATACCGATCTTCCTGAACCATGCCATCTCTTGATATCAGTGAAAATAAAGTCTCTACTATTTCAGCGCTGCACAAAACTGCCCCTGTATCCAAATCTACATTACCCTCTGCATTAACAGCTCCCATCTGAGTCAATGTCTCTACTGTCTGCTTATGCAAAAAGTTTCGTACATGGTCTTTTCCATCATTCAAAAACACACCATGGTCTTTTCCGATCTCCACCGGAGATTTCATAGAAATCGCTGCTGCTCCTTTAAAAGATGCATCGATCTGCAATGGATTAAACAACAATAATACATCTCCGGACAAAATCATCATTCCTTCTTTGAAACGAGAAGGAACCCCTGCCATTCCAATCAAAAATTCATCAAACAACGTTGATGGTCTTCCATCCGGCAATTCTCTCGGCACTGGCGAAAATAATTTTCCACATACAGAATACTGTGGCACCCGTTTACTGTCTCCTCCGGAATGAATAACCAGAACTCGTTTGCCATGAAAATCCCCATGAAATCCTTCTTTTTCTGAAAGCACCCGCAAAACTTGCAGTGTAGCTCCACCGGAGCCGATTCGTTTTCCTTCCGGATCAGGAATCACCAAAAACTTTGTATTCTTAGGAAGTACACCACGCTCCCTGCGCCATGCAATCTGCTGTTCAAAAGACGACGCCTGTGATTCATTGGATGCTGTCAACACAATATAATCCCACTGTGCATAACTGGATTTACGAATGCTTCTCCGATAATCCTCCCTTGCATCCAGATAGCTCTGCTGCAAAAACAAATTCTTCATTTTTCTATATTGCTGTACATTCTGCATTATTTCGCTCCTTTTCTCATAAGCACACCGAAGACTGTCAGAAACAGAATTTTAATATCCAGTGAAATAGACCAGTTGTCGATATACTCCAGATCCAATTTCAATACTTCTTCAAAATCCGTAATATCACTGCGTCCGGTTGCCTGCCACAATCCTGTGATTCCCGGGCGGATACTCAGACGCCGCTTATACTGTGTCTTATATTTTTCAAATTCATCCACTGTTGGCGGTCTTGTTACGATCAGGCTCATATCTCCCTTTAACACATTCCAAAACTGCGGAAGTTCATCGATACTTGTTTTTCGAATAAACTTTCCAACCTTTGTAATACGTGGATCATCGTCCATCTTAAACATCAGTCCACTCATCTGATTTTTAGCCATCAATTCTTTTTTCCGCTCCTCTGCATCCTTGTACATGGACCGGAATTTATAGAACTTAAACTTTCTTCCATTCAGTCCGACTCGTGTCTGAGCAAAAATCAACGGTCCCGGAGATTCCAACAGAAGTACCGGCGCCAAAAAGATTGTCACAACACCGGTGATCACAAGACCTACCAATGCCCCTGCAATATCCATAATTCGTTTCACAACTCGCATTTTCCAGTCTACGACACTCTGCTGGAAAGAAATCGTATACACTCCACCCAAAGGACGCAGTTCTTTCTTCGCATAATTCAAATCCATATCAAAGATATTTACGTTCAAATCAACTGTAATCCCCATATCTTCATATTGCTCAATGACCTTTGCAACATGCAAACCACTTCTGTAAGGAATATTAATATATACCTCATCAACAACCCTCTGTGTCAGACAATCATACATCGAATAATAATTTCCCATAACCTGTGCGCCATAGTAATCCTTCTCGAGCATATCGTCCGGAGCATCCAACAGAATCCAGCCTTTTAATTTATAGTCATACATAGACTTCAAATTCAAACGCTCCAATATTTCCGGAACCTTATCCATCATAGTCAGTACAACCAGACGTTTCGTATAAAAATGCTTTTCCTGTCGCCACTTTGCGTATAACTTAAATCCATTGCGAAATACATATTCCAATCCAATCACCATAAAATATGTACTCACAATAACAATTCGTGAAAAATCAGTAGAAATTTTTAGTAAGAATAATGTAATAATCAGAACTGCAAGAACATAAGTCGTCTCCTTGATAATATCAACAAGTTCTTTTAAATACCCGCGCTCAAAGAAGTCTTTCTTCGTATTTCGAAAAAAAGACACAATAAAATAGACCAACAGTATATATAGGAACGCCGTTGCTGCTGTCACCTTCTGGTCATTCCACATAAAACTGCCGTTTCGAATATAATTAGCCACTGCATAACTAATCATCAGGGCAATCACGTCAAGAATCGTCACAGTTATTAACTCCATGCGCTTTCTCTTATCGTTTTCGCTCATATCGTTTCCCTCCCTATATTTCGTTTTCACCTACACTCATAACCCACCTATATATAGTTCATTGTAACTGCATTCGACATTTTTTTCAATAGACAGTATATCCGAATATCTGCAGAAAATTGATTAATATTGTATATATTTGCATACAAATTCACTGATTTTACATTCTCTCCTCTTACACAATCTTACATTTTCTTCCTTTCTCCAACAAAAGAAACGTTGCTGCAGTTCTGCCTCAACCACAACAACGCTTATATTATATCTTATCTTATCTTTCATTCATTCTTTTACAGTTACAGCTTCTTTCACTTCCTCAACAGAACAGCCAAGCAATTGCGCCGTCTCTTCTATATCTTCTAACTTTGCATATACCCGCCGCAGCATCTGCATTCTTTTATCAACCTCTCTCTTTCTCTCGCATTCCTGCTGCTCCAATCGATGTTTTTGTTCCTCTAGCCTTGCATCTTTTTCTT
>CAJKWK010000091.1 GCA_905203555.1 uncultured Lachnospiraceae bacterium | reverse complement strand
AGCTGTCCTTTATCAATCAGCAGGTGGATGTGGCAGAATTTGAGAAAAGCATTGACATTCCTGATCAGAACGATGACTTCAATGCCATTCGTGATGAGTACCGTACTATGTTGAAAAATCAGCTTTCAAAAGGAAATAATGGTCTGGTGAAGACAAAGTATATCACTTTTGGAATCGAAGCAGAAAGCCTGAAGGTGGCAAGATCAAGGCTTGAAAGAATCGAAACAGATATCTTAAACAACTTTAAGGTCCTGGGAGCACAGGCACATTCACTAAATGGTCTGGAAAGGCTGGAGATTCTATATCATGTGTTCAACCAGGATCGGATTGAACCATTTAAGTTCCAGTATAAGATGCTGCCGGAAACCGGATTAAAGACCAAAGATTTTATTGCACCGACTTCCTTTAACTTTTCCAAGAATCAGACATTTATGATGGGAAGAACGATGGGGAGTGTGAGTTACCTGCAGATTCTTGCACCGGAGCTGACAGACCGGATGCTTGCAGACTTCCTGGATGTGGATGACAGCATCAATGTCAACATTCATATCCAGTCCATTGATCAGAGTTCAGCAATCAAAATGATCAAGAGCAAGATTTCAGATCTGGATAAGATGAAGATTGAAGAGCAGAAACGGGCGGTACGTTCCGGTTATGATATGGACGTGCTTCCATCAGACCTTGTAACCTATGGAGAAGAGGCGAAGAACCTGTTGGAAGATCTGCAGTCCAGAAATGAGAGAATGTTCCTTGTGACATTTCTGGTAATGAATACCGCAAAGAAGCGTCAGAAGCTGGATAATAATATTTTCCAGGTGCAGGGAATTGCACAGAAATATAACTGTTCCTTAAAACAACTGGATTATCAGCAGGAAGCAGCACTCATGTCCTGTATTCCACTGGGAGTCAATCGAATTGAAATTCAGAGAGGGCTTACCACATCTTCAACAGCGATCTTCGTGCCATTTACGACACAGGAACTGTTTCAGGAAGGGGAAGCTCTTTATTATGGATTAAATGCATTATCCAACAACATGATCATGGTTGATCGGAAACGTCTGAAGAACCCGAATGGACTGATTCTTGGTACACCTGGTTCCGGTAAGTCCTTCTCAGCAAAGAGGGAAATTACAAACTGCTTCCTGATTACGGAAGACGATATCATTGTCTGTGATCCAGAAGCCGAATATTCGGCACTTGTGCAGGCACTGCATGGGCAGGTAGTTCGGGTTTCGCCAGTATCTGACCAGTATATCAATCCAATGGATCTGAACCTGAACTATTCCGAGGAAGATAATCCACTGTCACTGAAAGCAGATTTTATTCTGTCTTTGTGTGAGCTGATTGTTGGAGGAAAGAATGGACTGGAGCCGGTAGAAAAGACCATCATTGACCGCTGTGTACGGTTAGTATATCAGGAATATCTTGCCGATCCAGTGCCGGAGAAGATGCCAATCCTGGAGGATTTATATAACCTTCTGAGAAAACAGGAAGAGCCGGAAGCACAGCGACTGGCCACTTCGTTGGAAATCTATGTTACAGGTTCTCTGAATGTATTTAATCATCAGACAAACGTGGATATCAATAACCGCATTGTCTGTTTTGATATCAAGGAGCTTGGTAAGCAGTTGAAAAAGATCGGGATGCTTGTAATCCAGGATCAGGTCTGGAACAGGGTAACGATGAACCGTTCTGCCCATAAGTCCACCAGATACTATGTGGATGAGTTCCATCTTCTCTTAAAAGAGGAACAGACTGCAGCTTATAGTGTGGAGATCTGGAAGCGATTCCGTAAATGGGGTGGTATTCCAACTGGCATCACTCAGAATATTAAGGATTTGCTGTCTTCCAGGGAAATCGAGAATATATTTGAAAATTCAGATTTTATTTATATGCTGAACCAGGCTTCCGGAGACAGGCAGATTCTGGCAAAACAGCTGAATATCTCACCAACCCAGCTGTCCTATGTAACCAACAGTAATGAGGGTGAAGGACTTCTGTTTTATGGAAATGTCATTATCCCATTTGTAGACAGATTCCCGAAGAATTCCCTCTATAAAATCATGACAACCCGCTTGGAGGAGACTTCTGAAGCAGGTTAAAACAAAGGAGAAAACAATGTTACGAGCAATTTCATATGTATTAACTTTTAGTGGCGGTGCTGTTTTTGGCATCGCTTTTCTCTGTTTATTACAGGCAGGGAAAGGGTATCCGAAGAAGGAGGAGTAATCAGTGGCAGAACAGAGAATGAAAGTCAGGGACAAGAAAGTCCAGAAGATGACCAAGGATGGTCTGGTGGAAGAAAACCTGACAGATAAATCTTCTGTTCGTGTCAGTAACCGTGTCGGTGATGTGCAGATGGGAAGAAAACAGGGGGAAAAAGAAGAAAACCTTGTGGATAAGTCTCCCCGCCAGTCTGAACGGAGTGGGAAAAATATTCGACCCTCTGTGCAAAAATCCAGAGATGCACCGGAACTGATACGGACAGAGAAGCAAAGTGAGGATTTTGGACAGAGTAGTAAACAGCAAAATAGAAAAAGAATCCGTGCTGAAGTCGGAAAAGAATCCAGACTTGCAGAAGAATCCGAAGCCGGACAGTCAGGGAGACTGAAAGAAAAACGTGCTGATCTATCAGAAAACAGAGGAGACAGCCGGAGAAATCAGACAGGTGGCAGCAAAAAGCCAAAACAAAAACAACGTTTGAAGTTTGCTTATGAGGAAACTGGTGCTTCTGTGAAAAATGACAAAGATATGGAGAAATTGAACCAGATGGATACGGATGGAGTCAATTTCCGCCATCAGAAACAGAAAGAAAAAGCCAAAAAGTTTTCTTATGAAGAAGCAAGAAAGAAAAAGGAAGCAAAGCAGCATTCCAAGAAAGCACAGGTCTATCAGGCAAATGAAGGAGAAACTCCTGGAAAGAAAAAATCCCGTTTGAAGTTTGGTGAAGGGGAATCTGTGAAAACAGAAAAAACTTCTGTTGTCAAGAAAGCAGGAAGTGCAACTTCCGTAGCATTGCACCGTGAGATCAGCAAAAATGAAGACGATAATGCGGCGGTAGAAGGTGCCCATAAGTTAGAAGAAAGCGGCGAAGGTGTTTACCGGCTGGAACAGAGAAGTGCCAGACGCAGGAAACAGTGGGCATCCAGAAAAAGAAGCAGACTTGAAAGACAGGAAGAGAAACAGGCACAGGCTGCATCCCATCAGGAGCAGAAGAAGCTGAAAAAACAGATTCAGAAGCAACAGATCAAATGGGATTATGCCAAAGCGAAGCGAAGTGAACAGACAGTAGGAACAGCTACAAAAGGTACGATTGATTATATCAAGAAGATTGGCGGCAAAGTCACCAACTTCTTTAAAGAAAACCGGAAGGTGTATATCAGTGTAGCAGTTCTGATCGGATTGATGTTTCTGATCATAACGAATGTCACGTCATGTTCTGCAGTGTTTTTACAAAATGTAATCACTTACACAGGGACCAGTTATCTGTCATCGGATCAGGCAATCCGGGAAGTGGAATTGTATTATACACAGCTGGAAGCTAATCTGCAGGAGCGGATCAACAACATGGAATCTGAAGAACCGGGACATGAGGAATACCGATATAACATCGGACCTATTGAGCATGATCCGTTTATCCTGATCAGTTATCTGTCAGCAAAGTATGAAGAATTTACCTTTGAACAGGTAAAGCCAGAACTGGATGCTCTTTTTGCATTGCAGTATCGGTTAGAAACAGAAGCAGTCAATGAGACTGTGACAGAGACAGCAACTGTAAGAGTTGGAGAATCTTTGGGACAGGTTGTGACCAGTGGGTATTGTAACTGCCCAATTTGTTGTGGTATTTGGAGCGGAGGACCGACTGCCAGTGGAGCATATCCAACTGCCAATCATACCTTAGCGGTAGATGCTTCCAATCCGTTTGTACCAATGGGAACAAAGGTAGTTATGAATGGTGTCGAATATACTGTAGAAGATACCGGAGCTTTCGCAAGATACGGTGTACAGTTTGATGTCTATTATGACAGTCATGCGGCAGCATCTGCACATGGACATCAAACATGGGAATGTTATCTGGCAGATGATAATGGAAGCAATGAAGTGGAAGTGACCAGGACAAGAGATGTAGATGTGCTGAATGTCA
>CAJKWK010000090.1 GCA_905203555.1 uncultured Lachnospiraceae bacterium | reverse complement strand
ATTTTTCTTATAAGGAATTCTCATTTTGACTTGTACTATTTATATTCTAACACCATTATTTCAAAGAATTCAGTCTGTATCAGATGATTTAACCAAAGTAAAAGTAGGACTGGAAGCCACAGGACACTATAGTTACAATCTTCTGGGATTTCTTCTTGATAATGGTTTGCCGACCTTCGTTATCAATCCGTTACATACCAATCTTTACAGAAAAAGTCTAAGCCTTAGAAAGACGAAAACGGATAAAGTAGATGCCCATACAATTACGTCTATGATCATGTCAGATGTGAACTTAAAGTCCTACTCAGACACATCTTATCACAACGAAGAACTAAAGTCATTAACTCGTTACCGTTTTGATAAAGTAAAAGAAAGAGCCACTTTAAAATCCTCTGTTTCCAGACTGGTGTGTATTCTTTTCCCCGAATTAGAAAAACTCGTTCCAACACTTCATATGGCATCCGTTTATGCTTTGCTTTCTGAATTTCCAAGTGCTTCTGCTATTGCGTCTGCTCATCTTACCAGACTTACAAATCTGCTTTCCGAAAGTTCCAAAGGCAGATATCATAAAGATACTGCTATCACATTTCGCGAAGCTGCCAGAAATTCCATTGGTTCACATATGCCAGCGAAATCTTTGGAATTAAAGCACACCATAAAACTAATCCGTGAATTGGATGCTGAGATTACAGAAATTGAAAATGAAATCAAAATCATTATGGATGAAATTAATTCTCCAATCGTTACAATCCCCGGTATTAACTATCGTATGGGAGCAATGATTATCGCTGAAATCGGTGATTTCAGTCGCTTTGATTCTCCAGATAAAATACTTGCCTATGCTGGCATGTCACCCTCCACTTACCAATCAGGGCAACTGGATAATTGCTATGCCCATATGGAAAAGCGTGGTTCAAAATATCTGCGATACGCTCTTTACAATGCAACCAAGTATGTCTGCCATTGGGACGAATCCTTTAGTCTATATCTCGCAAAAAAACGTGCAGAAGGAAAGCATTATAATGTTGCTTTATCCCATGCCACTAAGAAACTGGTAAGAACCATCTACGCGATGGAAAAATCCGGACAAACATATAACAGCAAATCCGAATAACTTTTTCCCACTTAGAATATCTCATTTTAGAGCACCTATAGCGATGCTCTTATTGTCATGCAGTTTTCAATGTTCAAATATATCTGAAATGCATTTCTGCAATTCACTCATAAAAATTGTTTTTAGACTTGACTTTTAATAGTTAGTCTCTCATCTATCAATTTCCATATACCATATGTTCTCCTCTGCAATCAAAGTATATGAAAGTGGCTTTGAAATCCACTTAATCTGTTTTCTGAAATAGTTTTACTAAACTTATGCAGGAATCTTGAATCATAAATTATATATTAAATTCCAAGAAACCCTCTTACAAATAATGCCGCACATACAGCTCCTACAAAAGGCGCAATCCCAGGAACAAGTAATCCGTATTGCCAATCATTATCCGTCTTATTTTTAATTGGCAATAATGTATATGCCAGACGCGGACCTAAATCTCGGGCTGGATTCATGGCAAAGCCTGTAGGGCCTCCCAGGCCCATACCTACTGCCCATACCAAAATTCCCACTCCGATAGGAAGCATTTTTTCAGAATATTTTGCAATACCAAGAATTGATGACAAAAAGACAAAAGTATCAAATGCTTCCACAAAGAAATTTCTCGAAAGATTTCGGATATTTGGGTTCGTAGAAAATATATTTCGAATTGCCACCGAATCAACAACGTTTTCACTCGCTTTAAAATGATCTGCATACATTACATAAACAATGCATGCTCCGCATAATCCTCCAAGAAATTCTGCCACACAATAAGGTATAAAACAGTTCCACGGAATCATGCCAAGAATTGCCTGTGCGAAAGCCATTGCAGGATTGATGCAGACTCCTCCAAATACCATCAACACGATGGTAATCCCGAATCCCCATGTAGTAATCGCAAATAAATGTCCGCTTCCTCTATATTTTGTTTTATTCAATACTTCGTCACAATGAACTCCAACACCAAAAACAATCATCAGGGCAGTTCCTAAGAACTCTGACATTATATTATGTATCATCTCTTAAATATCCTTTCATGTATTTTCTCTTATTGTTCTTCTACTACAACACCCAACCCGTCTGGAATGACAGCGACCTTTGCATCCTTTCCCTTAAAAGCAAATGCTTTTTTCAAAGCTTCATCCACTGTTGATGCCAGTTCCATATGCAACCCAAAAACAAGCTTAGGATCTACAAGATCAGAAACAAGAATCACTTTATGATGCACCAAAATTCTGGCAAGAATCTGGCTGGTCCACTGTTCCGGAGCTGTCTCTAGTCTTGGTGTATGAATTGCTTTTTCCAGAAATTCGCCCGGTTCTTTTACATTTGCAATATTATCATAGAAATCCTGTCCTCCATGACCGTCACGGCAGCCCGCAACCATGATGATTACACCGTCTTCCGGAAGCGTTGCTTCTGCAGCAGTCATTCCCTTAACGGCTTGATAAATATTCTGATCCAAAGGATATCCGCCATTTGTGGAAATTGCAATGTCACAGTCTACTCTCTTAACGCATGCCAGAGAACGCACAAAATCGCAACCTTTCTCATGCGCTTTCTCCATATCTCCTGCAAAAGAACCGATAATCTTATGTTTCCCGTTTAAAACTACGTTAACGATAAAGGCAAGTCCAGCTTTGCGTGCTGCATAAACCATATCCTCATGAACCAGGTTAAACTTTAGATTTCCTGTACGTGAGTTCTTATCATTGATGAACTCTCCGCTGTGATTCGCCATAATTGTTTTATAAGAAGCAATTCCTGGAAGAACAGACTTTCTACCTCCAGAAAATCCTGCAAAAAAATGTGCTTCAATAAATCCTTCAGCAATAAGAAGGTCAGCATCTGCCGCAATCTTATTGATAATGCATGCACCTCCACTTGGCAAAGTTCCGATTTTTTTCATGGAGTTGTCATCTTTCGCAATATGCATGACAATTTCTTCATTTTCAACGATTTCTTTTCCGTATTTATCAATTAGCTCTTCTTTGGTACTTGGACGGTGAAATCCTGTGGCAACAAGAATTCTGATTCTTGCATCTGGTGACACACTCCTAATTCTGCGAAGAAGAATCGGCGTAATAATTTTTGATGGAACAGGACGAGTATGATCAGAGCTGATAATTACAATGTCCTTCTTACCTTTTGCAAGTTCCTCTAATGTCTGTGAACCAATGACATGATCCAAAGATTCCTCCACAATCTCTTTTTCACTTTTGTCACTAACATAATCACTTTGTCTCCCTACAAGTACTCCAGCTAAATTCTTATCTTCCAGACTTATTTGCATTGTTCTTTTATCATAAGGTACTTCCGTTTTAAACATAATTTATAACTCCTTTCATTTTTGAAAGAGTATGGCATATTTCAATACATACAAAAACCACATTTGATAGTAACATTTGTTGACGTTTTTTGCGTTTTGCTTTATAAATATAAGCAGAGAAACAGAAAACAAGGAGGGGTTTGATGAATAACAGCTATCTTTTATCCTTTTTAAGTCAAAGAAATATTCCCACCATTACCCGTAAACGCCATGCTTACCTGACATATTGCGGGCTGGAGCAGCAGTATACCTATATTCTCAAAGAAGGAGTTGTTAAAACCAGTATTATTCTCAAGGACGGACGAGAATTTAACATTGCTTATCTGAAAGGACCTAACATTATTTCTCTGCTTCGAGATGAGATCAGCAGCTATACCTCAGCCCCATTCAATGTTCGTGTCGAAACAGAAGAAGCTACATTTTATTTAATCCCCAGAGTTGAATTCTGGAATTATATAAATAATGATTGGAAACTCCAAGATTACGTCAAGGAATACTATCGCTTAAATCTGGCCGAAGCCATCCAACGGCAACAACTAATGAGCATGAATGGAAGAACCGGTGCCGTCTGCGCATTCCTCTATACTTTAGTTCACCAATTTGGGAAAGAACATAAAAATGGTTGGCTGATAGATTTTCCTGTTACAAATGAAGATATTGCGGGATTCTGTGGTATTTCTACCAGAAACAGCGTTAACCGCATCCTACACAATTTAAAAGAACAGGGGATAATTGATATTCAGAATCAGAAGATTCTTGTAATGGACATGCTGTATATGCAACAGTATGTTCAAGAATAAATCCAACTCAAAGAAGTTTTTTCGAATTTCTGAAATGAAAAAGTATTTTCTTAATTTATCTGAATGAATCCGAGATGCCAAAGGCATGGTATAATCTGCGTGCCGATATGAAACAGAGACCGGAGCCGGTCAATGGGGTACTGCCCTTTCCATGACTTGTTCCTACTTTGACCTTGACTGTAAAGTATATATGGTAAAATGCTCTTATGAGCAAAAACCTTTCCGACGTGAAGTCATGCGCACATACGGTGCATCGGTAACACCATCTCCTTCCATGGAAACAGAAGTTGGAAGAAAGATTCTTGCAAAGCATCCGGGAACTACCGGAAGCCTCGCTGTGCAATCTCTGAAGCTGTGGAAAAAGCTGTAACAAGCGATGGTGGCTCTCCTTCATTGCATATTTAATACGATTCCGTATAAAATATTCATTTTACAAATATCCTATGATATGTAAAAGAGGCAGCTTCCGCTACCTCTCACACCTTATTTCCTATTCTGCTTTTTCTTCTCGACCAAAGCATTCACCTTTTTAACATAGGTTGTCATGACAACATCTCTTTCACACAAATACTCCGATAATCACTCGGCGATATTTTATATCTTTCTTTAAATACTCGGTTAAATGTTCTCTGACTTTCAAATC
>CAJKWK010000089.1 GCA_905203555.1 uncultured Lachnospiraceae bacterium | reverse complement strand
TATAGAATTGCGAGAAATTATCCCCCAAATTTCAATTATATCCTCAAATTATAGTCTCCTGACTGCATAAAGAAAGAGTTGGAAATATGCGAATAAAAATGCACTTTACCAACTCCGTTTTTCGTATATAATGATATTGGAACTAAAAAAGGGATGAACCACCTTCCGAGTCTTTCATCCCCCTGTATCAAACCGATGGCAAAGCCACCCGTAAACACAATACTATGATAATTGATTTTTTACATACTTGCAATACCTATCATGAAATTTTACAATTCTATGGTGTTTGGAACTACCGTTGTCCAAAATGCCATGCAAAGCACTCACTTCATCGGCATGCGACATATAGAAGATATCTGCTTACTTTTGATCACGATACAATAGAAAGTTCTCGGTTGGAAATTTTGCGCCTCAAGTGCAGTTCCTGTGGAACTACTCATGCCATTCTTACGTCTGATATGATTCCGTTTCTTGTTTATTCTTATTCCTGCATCCTTACTCTTTTAGAAAGTGTTTGTGGTCAGAAAAGCTCTGTCTGCCGAGCACAATACAAGACGGGGATTTCTTATCAAACATTGTATCGGTTTTTTTTGCTGCTCCGAGAATACTGTGCAAAAATCTCACTTCTTTTGCGTTCCCACACCGTTTGGAACAAGGAAAACAATCCTGATGTTTCTCAGATTCCATCCTTACTATTGGAACAACCGCCACCCTACATCCAAGCATGGTTTTTCCGGGAATATCAGAGCCCGATACTGCTTCATAGGCGAAGTACAGTATCTTATCCTCTCTTGTTCAGTGCCAGAATCCCGGAAATATAATCCCCCACATAGCTTGTGCATTGGTTCTCTTTCTGTCTGTTGCTACAATGAAATCATCAAATAAGAAAGGGGCGTCAAATATGACAAATGATGAAATGAAACGGGAAATGGCACTGTTCCGGTTTTCTTTGATTGCGCCTGTTGTTGCTGGAACTTATCAACAGGCAAGCAAGATAGATTACTTCCGAACTGCTGCAGCGGTCGAACATAATCTCCCTGACGGACATACCGCCAGCTTTTCACCGCTGACTTTAAAGAAATGGTATCAGAAATACATGGAGGGGGGATTGGAAGCATTGATTCCCAAGGCTCGCATTGACTTAGGAACTTCCAGAGCATTAAGTATGGATGTGTGCCGACAGATAGTTTCCTACCGAGAGAAATTTCCTTACATTACGGGAAAGAAAATTTACGAAAAACTCATTGAAGAAGGATACCTAAAAGAATCCGATGCTTCCCTTGACACCGTCTACCGATATCTAAAGACTGCAAATCTGACAAAAGAAGGAATGTCTGAGAAGGAATGTCTGGCATTTGAGTTTGAGCACGCAAATGACTGCTGGCAGGCAGACACGACCGTAGGACCAACAATCATGGTGGATGGAAAACATAAACAAACTTATCTGATTGCGTTTATAGACGATGCAAGCAGGCTATTAGTTCATGGAGAATTCTTTTATTCTGATAATGCGGTTAACATGCAGACAGCTTTTCGAAAGGCAATTTTAAAGTTTGGCTGTCCACGACGGCTTTTTGTGGACAATGGATGCAGCTATCAGAATAACCAACTGAATTGGATCTGTGGCGAATTAGGGATTGTCAAAATACATTCCAGACCGTATCATCCTCGCGGAAAGGCAAAAATAGAACGAAGCCACAGAACCGAAAAAGACCGTTGGATGAACTGTACCGATTGGAATGAATTCCATAGTCTGGAAGATGTGAACGACAGTTATCACGACTATCTTGACCGTGAATATAACAATCATCAACACTCTTCCATAGGAATGACTCCACGTGAACGATATTTGAAGGATTTTGAAAGTATCCGATTTATTGAGGAGTCCATCATTGATGAGGGATTCCTACATCGGATTACAAGAAAAGTCACTCCGACAGCTACCGTATCCTTGTTTAAAACCTGTTATGAAGTTCCTCAACAGTATATAGGGAAAACCATTCATCTGCGATATCGTCCGGAAGATATGTCAGAAATATACATTTATGACGGAGACAGCCGAAAACGGCTGCATACTGTAAAACCAGTAAAGAAACTGGATAATGCAAAACGAAAACGACGCACAAATATCCGTTATGGAAAGATGGATGGAGGAAACAAAGATGTATAGAGCTTATTGGGGAATGGAATTTAATCCATTCGATAAAGAACTTCAGGAAAAGAAATTTTATCAGGGAATTGACTATACAGAAATGATGAAACGCTTGGAATATCTCCGCAACATCCGGGGAATCGGATTGTTTACAGGGCTTCCGGGAACAGGAAAAACTGCCTGTTTAAGAGCGTTCGTATCTGGATTGAATCCCAATCTTTATAAAGTTGTTTATCTGCAGATGACCACCATCTCAACAAATGACTTTTATAAAGACCTGGCTGTTAGTCTGGGATTAGAACCGTCATTTCGAAAAATTGACAACTTTAGAAACATACAGGAACGAATACGAAATATGTATCGAGAGCAAAAGACAACGCTTGTTATTATCATCGACGAAGCACAGTATCTAAACAGGGGAGTTCTGGCAGATCTAAAACTATTGATGAACTTCGACATGGACAGCCGAAACTATGCGTTACTCATACTTGCTGGGCAACCGCTTCTAAACAATATCCTGTCCATGCAGATGCATGAAGCACTTCGGCAAAGGATTGTAATTAGCTATAACCTGCAGGGGATGCAGGCAGAAGAAGTTGCTGATTATGCCCGAAACCGTATGAAACTGTGTGGTGTAGCACAAGAAATCTTTGAAGACGCTGCACTGGAAGCTGCTTTTGGTTGCTGTGGAGGAAGTATCAGAAGACTAAATAATCTTTTGCATAAGGCATTGATGATTGGATGTGAACAAAAAGTACGCAGCATCAATACGAATGTGATGCTGGATGCTGCAAATGAGATTGAACTGATTTAGGAGGCGTATATGAAATATATATGTAAAAATCCATCTGCTGATTATGTAGTGGATCGTGAATGGGAAGGACAAGTAGATCTGAAAGCCCGAAAAGAACACAGTGCAGAATTGAACATTAGTGGAAAAGGAAGTCAGATGTATGCCATAATAGGTCAATATGAATATGGCTGGTATATATGTATTCCTGAATGGGGAGTCGGGAGTCCGCTTGCAGGATTGACAGATGTATTCTGGAATCGAGAACAATTAAGCCGCTGGTTATCACCAGTCGACGCAATCACCATCGCAGAGGCATTGAGAATATATGCGAAACAATATGGGGGCTGTGAAATAACCCCTTAGCACAGAGACGTCGGCATTGCCGACGTCTCTTGTTGTTTATTCTTCATTAACTCGCTTTAAAAATGGGCACACTTCCCCTTACCCCATTAAATCAGCTAATCTTAAGCTATGCTGTTTTTTGAAGTCTCATTTTTTTATTGTGATATTTATAAAGGTTTTGTCCTATTGAAACTAGAAAAACTTCAAGTTTTACAGATTTTATTCCTCTTCGTACAATTCGTTTATAGTTTCTATCTTTTTTCATGATGCCAAATGTTCCTTCAGCTTGAATAGACCTGTTCATTCTCAATAACGCACCATGTATACTCTCGAGATTATCAATTACCTCTTTGTGAAATGCTGTAAGTTCCTGATTTATCCTTATTGTTCGGTTTTTATCTGTCTTTTTACATTGTGTTGCGTAAGAACAGTTACTACAGTCTTCACATTTGTAGATTTCTTCTTGCCTTCCATATTCATTTCCACGTACATGTTGTCTATAAGCAAATACGAACTTCTTGCCGTTTGGACATATCATATCACCAGTCTCATTTACTTTAAAATTAACTGCTCGAAATGGATCATTATGATATTTTTTGTTCTCCGTTTCTTTTTTAAACATCGTGAACTTCATATATTTTTTCATACCATGCTGTTCACAATAAATGTAGTTATTGTATGAGCCATATCCTGCATCAGCTATTGGATATTCAGGATAAAATCCATATGCTTTATGAAACTTTTCCATTAGTGGTACAAAACAGTCCATATCTGAACGATACTGGTTAACATCCACTACAGCGATATACTCGTCAGCTACACCTACTTGCACGTTGTATGCAGGAAGAAGCTGATCATTTCCCATGTAATCAGTTTTTATTCTCATAAATGTCGCTGAATTATCTGTTTTTGAATAACTGTTTCGATTGCCTCCACATATGCTTATCTTTTCTACATATTCATCAAGCTTTGAAGCATACTCTAGTAAACGCTCATATTTTCTTTGCTGAGGTGTTTTTCTATGACCTTTACCATATACAAATGTGGCAGTGTCTATTGTCCATGTTTTTGCATATTTTTCAGCAATCTCATAAATCTGCTCAGGAACATATTCAGCATTAGTTTCTATGTGTATTCCTGACCAAATTAATTCTTCATTTATTTCATTAAAGAGAGTAGTTATCTTTTCAAACAATCGATATCTTGATTTTTCAGTTGCTTTTTTCCATACCCAACTGTATTTGTTTGCATTGGCTTCAAATTTTGAGCCGTCTATATAAAGATGGTTTAAGTCCATGCCATCCCTTTTGTTTATCTCTTTGTTAATATCATAAAAAATATCTTCAATGGAATCAGACAATACTTCATTAATAAAGTATCCAAAAGTTCTATAAGTTGGCTTTTCATTATCCATCAAATACATAAATCTTATATTTACTTTGCAGTTATCTTCCAGTTCTCTTAGCGATATATACCCTTGAGTCATAAACCCAAAAAGTACCGTTTTTAGCATGTTGACGGGATTATATCTGATTCTACCAGTTTCATGTTTTGGTATATTTTTCAGATACCTAGCTAAGTCAATTCCCTCCATGAATTCGTCAAATGTCAAAACCGGATCACAAATATCAAGAAAATCTGAAATAAACATTGGCAAAATGCCCTGTTTTGGTCTAAAATAATCTGGTGTATGTTTTTTCATTGCAGATAAATCATACCACAAAAAAAGGATTCTCACCTTACTTATGTAAGATGAAAATCCTTTTTTCTATTTGGGGCTTTTTTCACAGCCCCTTTTTAATCTGGAAGGAGATAACAATTCGCAAACCCTGACGTTCCTAAACTGCAGATGGAGCAGAGTATATACAAAAACGAGCTGATTGGCGGAGAATTTAATTTGTGAAAAATAGGAGATGAGAATTTGCGAATCAATA
>CAJKWK010000088.1 GCA_905203555.1 uncultured Lachnospiraceae bacterium | reverse complement strand
AATCAGCACGAAATAATCTGCCGAATGGGGCATCATTTAATTTGCTGGACAACATTCTTCTGTTTCTTTTTCTTCTTTATGACGAAGCTGTACCTGAATTCTCGCCAGCACTTCCCTGATTTCAAATGGTTTCGTTATATAATCATCAGCTCCATTGGTTAAAACCTGTACTTTTTCGTCCAACCCATCTTTTGCAGTCAGCACAACAACTGGAAGTTTACCTTTCTTTCGTATCTCTGCCAGGACCTCTTCTCCTGTGATTCCTGGAAGCATTAAATCTAGTAACACCAGTGAATAGTTATGTTCTGGCATATTTAAAAGCAACTTTGCCTCTGTTCCGGAAAATGCCTGTTCGCAAGAATATCCCGCTTTGGATAGTGCTTCTCGAAGCAAATTGTTGATATTTGTATCATCCTCTACAATCAGTATTCTCTGCATACTTGTTCACTCCTCTATTTTACACTGTTAAAACATTATATTCTTGCATTATACGCCTTTCCCTCTTTTTACGCAATCACCCCATCGATCTCAAGAATTCTTATCTTGCCCCCACATCTCTTGAGCTTCTTTTCTTCGGTCTCTGCTCTACGATCTGCTTCTTCTCCTCCAACCGGTCATGAATACTTCGTTTCTGCCCGATTCTTTCCTGCACTTCCCGTTTTTCCACATTCCGTACATTCGCCGGAATCGTCAGATACAATTTCTCCTGTTTTGTCTCTGAATCATCCCACTCTTTCTGTGCCTGCTGAATTTTCTTTAATTCCGCTTTCGCAACCTTCATTGCCTTTGTAACTTCCAGTGCATTTTGATATCCATGCTGAGCCGGGATTAAATCCAGTGTAGCCTTTGCCTTTTCCAGCTGTACTTTCTTAGTCTCAATCTTTCCTTCCAGTTCCTTCTGCTCTTTTCGGTGAAACCATTTCTTTTTCATTTCCTTCAGATCTTTTTCCAGCTTCACGATTGCTTTCTCAATAGCATAAATCTTCTGTTCCTGCTTTTTCATCTTATTAAGGATCTGTTGCAATCGCATAACCTCAGCTTCCTGCTTTTCCGAGGAAGGACGCTCTCCTTTAGATTTTGCCGGGAGTGGTTCTGGCGTAATGTCAATTCTCAAATCATGATCAAGCAATGGATTGCCGTCCGAATCTCTATCACAGCATTTCGTCTCCCGCAGAAATTCTACAAATCCTCTCAGGTATCCGACTGCTTTCTGAAGAATCCTAGTAAATAATTTTGGATCCTGCCCATGTTCCCGGAGCGACTCTGCCACCGGTTCATCAATCTGTGATTGCTTTGCCATCATCACTTCTACTTCTTCTGCACCTGTAAGTAATGCCCGATCTACATTCCGGTTCCATTCCTGCCGGAGATAATTATCCGCTTTGATTTCTGCTTCTTTCGGATTGTTCTTCCCTATCTTTTTGGTAGCAAGATAAGGACCGCCTTTTTGAAATACCTGCAGCTTCTCATTTTCATCTTTTACAATCCCGTTAAGCGCATCCGTCATTACCTGTTTCATATTCTCCAGAAAAGCATTGGTCTTAAATTCTTCTTTCTTTGGCTGGAAGAAATTCGTCTCATAGACTTCCCCTTTTTTGATGATTTTACATCCGGGTCGGACATTCCCATTCTCGTCAAGAATCTCCTTTTTCGTCCGTACATGCTTCCCAGATTCATTATAAAACATATTTCTGCTTGCAATTTTCCGTTCCACTTCCTGCCGGATTTCCCGCTCGGAAAAGATCAGATGAATATGCAGATTAGTTTTGCTCTTATTGTGATGTAATGCCGCACAGCATCCCACATCATACTTTTCCAGAAATTTCGATGTCATATATTTCAACAGAATCTCATGGTCATAATCGATCAGACTTGGCGGTAACATAATAATCAGCTCTCTGGCTTCAATGCAGGTTCCCTCTGTTCCGCTTTTTGCAAAATCTCGCTGATTCTGTTCCTCAAGCAGATCCCAGTAGCTGTCCTCCACATTGGAAAAGACAGCATACAGATTTTCCTGCCGCTTGGGGCTGCTGATATAATCCACTCTACCTTTTACATCATGCAGCTTGCTTTCCATCACAAAACTATGATTTCGCCTGTTCACACTTCCTCCTTTCCGGCGGATACGCTACTATCAGAAATCACCACATCTATTCGCTTTTATAGAATACTTTAGCAAGGCAAAACCCGCCCCTGCGAGGCCCTCCGGGAGGACGAAAGACACAGAGTATAAGCTTTAAGCTTGTGCGATGGGTATATTTCGCTCTCAATCGCCGAGGGCTCTTTTTGTCATACCCGGATTAACCTATCTCTTCTGATGACTGATTTTTTCTAATTGGCGTATCCGCCATTCTCATTGATGCCCGTATCCGGGCTGTATATTATCTCTGCTTTATTTTCAAAGTTTTTTTGCTCCTGTTCACACTTTCCTGTTCACATTTCACCCGGATATTTGTGAACAGAAACCTGTGAACAGAGCTCAAAACATTTTAAAAGTAATCATTAATCAAATGGTAGTTCCATATTTTCATCCACTTTCATGAATCCTTCCTCATCTTTTTTTCGGTTGAACCCGTTTCCACGATCTCTGCGTACCGATAACACCACCGAATCTGTGATTGCCATGTTTTGTCCAGCCGATGATCTCATTGTCCATCAGATCCCCGATTTCTTTTGACTGCCATTTGGGAACGATGCCTTCCTGATGAAATACCTGCTGATAGATAATCGTAGAACAGACATAATCTTCTTCATACGAATCAAGAAATGCCTGGATCATGCCCGTCTGAGTATCTTCCGGCATGAATTCCCTCTGGAGAAGTTTGACGTGATCCTCCATCTCCGGCGAAAAGGTCATCGGATAGTTTCCTCTTCGGTAGATTTCCATTGCCCCTGCCCATGCCTGGATAATGTATAATCTGGATTCCGCTTCATTTTCATAAATGGTGGTTTCCGCTTTTTCGGGAAATACCCTGACCGGGGCAAATCTCCGGTTTCCAGTACGGTCAAATGGAAGGAAATTCAGGTCGTTGGAAGTACCGCAAAAGACACACTGACGATATCTGTCCTCTGCCCGCCTTTCATATGGAATACGATAAATATCCTTCTGCCGGCTCAGGAAAGATTTCGTCTCTTCAATACTCTTGGCATTTGCCACCGCATTCATTTCTGACATTTCCACAATCCAGTGTCCTTGCAGATACTCATAAACTTTCTTATCATCGATCCGTTTCATATCGTCTGTAAACCACTCATCTTTGATTGCCAGATATCGGAAAAACGTAGATTTTCCGGTTCCCTGCCCGCCGACTAGGCAGAGCATAATGTCGTATTTTGCTCCCGGCTCATACAGCCTGCGTATGGCTCCCATCATGTGCATCTTCATCACTTCCCCGGTATATCCAATATCCTCTGCCCCGAAAAAATGTGTCAGCATATGCTGAATTCTTGGAGTCCCATCCCATTTCAGGCTCTCCAAATATTCCAGAATCGGATGGAAGCTGTTTTCATTTGCCACAATATCGATTGCCTTTGTGATTACACGGTCACTGGTCAATCCATAGTTCTTTTCCAGATATAAAGCCAGATTGTTCATGTCCGTATCGGTCATATGGACGCCACGTCTTTTCCATGGCATTTTCTTCATGATGTCAATCTGACAGGTCATTTCATTTCTTGATGTTGTATAAATAAAGTTGACACCTTATTCTCAAAGAATTCATGTATAATAAAGAGAATAAGGAGGAACTCTCAATGTCACGTACCCAACGTAAATACGACCACGAATATAAGGTCCAGGCTGTCAAACTTGCCAGAGAAATCGGCGGTGCTAAGGCAGCCAAAGAATTAGGTATTCCAGAAGGAACCATCCATACATGGCTGAAAGCAGTTAGAGCCGGCACATTGGATATTGGCGACGGTGCACATACTCCAGATAGTGCAATGAGCCTCGCTGAGGAACTTGCTATGCTCCGCAAACGCGTTAAGGATCAGGATAAAGAAATCCGTCGTCTGAAAGAGGAAAATGAATTTCTCGAGGAAGCAAGTGCTTTTTTCGCAGCCAGCCGTCGGAAGTCAGCAAGAACCAAAGAATGATGTTTATTGCCATAAAAACGGAAGACGGCGCAATTAAGGGAAAACTCTCATTCTATTGCCGGATGCTTGGTGTCAGCCGCCAGGGGTTCTACAAACATCTTGCTCATAAAGACCGGCCCTGGAAATATCAGGATCTCGCTGATGCTATAAGAGCAATCCATACGGAGGATGAATACAATGATACCTATGGGCGTATTCGCATGTATCAGGCACTTCTCCTTAAGAAACCGAAAGGACTCAAGATTCCTAGTGAGCGAACCGTCTACAGAGTCATGGATGAAATAGGCCTTAGTCATCGACCAAAACGTAAGCCGAATGGTATTACCAAGGCGGATCGGGAAGCTCGTAAGTCAGAGGATCTTCTGAAGCGAGATTTCAAATCCGATAAGCCACTTGAAAAATGTGTAACTGACATCACCGAAATCAAGGCTAAAGATGGAAAATTATATGTTTCAGCTATCTTTGACTGCTTTGATTCCAGTGTCCTTGGTCTGGCAATGGAAACCAACATGAAAGCAACTTTGTGCGAGCATACCCTGGATAATGCCTATCTGGCATATCCTGATCTGAGAGGGGCTATTGTACACTCTGACAGAGGAACACAATATACCAGTGAAACCTATCGTAAGGTTCTTGCTAAATACGGTATTATTCAAAGCATGAACAGTGCTGGTGGCAGGTGCCACGATAATGCCCGATGCGAAAGCATGTGGGCCAGAATGAAAAGCGAGCTTCTCTATGACCGCTACAATACGGAAACTATGACCACAGAGGAACTGAAGGTTCTCATTTGGAGATATTTCATCAGTTACTGGAATAACAGGAGGATCTGCTCTGCTAACGGTGGGCTTCCTCCGATGATCAAGCGCCAGAGATACTACGAATCTCTGGGACTGGCTGCATAGGCAGTGATATCTTTGAGATAAATGTGTCAACCAATATTGACAATATCACAATAATAATTCCGGTCTATCTTCATACTTGGGTGTTTATCATTATGAAACGGACAGCACGCCATCCCGTTCTGTCTGACTTTTAACCCATATTTCTCTGCCACCTGCCTTGCGGTGACACGTTCTTTCACTTTCTGAAAAATGTTCATGTTCCATCCTCCTGTATCCTTTGTAATCAAATTCTGTAATGCTAGCGTAAAATTTTTGTAGGACACATAGAAAAGGAAACACCAGTTTTGTG
>CAJKWK010000087.1 GCA_905203555.1 uncultured Lachnospiraceae bacterium | reverse complement strand
TAAATAATACGAAAATGCACGGAGAAAGCATAACGCAGAACAACAGGAGGAAAGAACATGAAAGAAGTTAAAACACCGAAAAAACCACTGGCATATTATTATGGAATTGTGTTAATAGTGCTGATCGTATTTAATCTGGTTGTCACACCAATCCTTATGGAGCATCAGGTAAAGGAAACGGATTATGGAACTTTTATGAGCATGATCGAGAAGAAGAATATCGGTGAAGTAGAAGTTAAGGACAATCAGATCATCTTTACAGATAAAGATCAAAAAAATATTTATAAAACAGGTCTGATGAACGATCCGAACCTGACGGACAGGCTATATGAATGTGGAGCAGTATTCGCAAAAGATATCGATAAGCAGATGTCACCGATCATCAGCTTCCTGCTGACCGGGGTTTTGCCATTAATCCTTTTTATCGCACTGGGAAATTATATGGCGAAGAAACTGATGGAGCATGCCGGAGGAAAAAATTCGATGGCTTTTGGAATGGGAAAAAGCAATGCGAAGATTTATGTGCAATCCAGTGAGGGAATCCGTTTTTCAGACGTTGCAGGAGAAGATGAGGCGAAAGAAAACCTTTCAGAGATCGTTGATTATCTTCACAATCCGAAGAAGTATACCGATGTAGGTGCGTCTATGCCAAAAGGTGTCCTTCTTGTAGGACCTCCGGGAACTGGTAAAACAATGCTTGCAAAAGCAGTTGCGGGTGAATCAAATGTACCATTTTTCTCAATGTCCGGATCAGAATTCGTAGAGATGTTTGTCGGTATGGGAGCTTCCAAGGTTCGAGATCTTTTCAGACAGGCAAAGGAAAAGGCACCATGTATCGTGTTTATTGATGAAATTGATGCCATTGGTAAAAAGCGTGACGGACAAATGGGCGGAAATGATGAGAGGGAGCAGACCTTAAATCAGCTTCTTACAGAGATGGATGGATTTGAAGGAAATAATGGTGTCATCATTCTTGCTGCAACGAACCGTCCGGAGTCGTTAGATCCGGCACTTACACGTCCGGGACGTTTTGACAGGCGTGTGCCGGTTGAACTGCCGGATCTTGCAGGACGTGAAGCAATTTTAAAGGTTCATGCAAAGAAGATAAAAGCATCTGATGATGTTGACCTGCATACGATTGCACGTATGGCATCCGGTGCATCCGGTGCGGAGCTTGCCAATATTATAAATGAAGCAGCATTACGTGCTGTCCGTAGTGGAAGGACCGTTGTAAATGAATCTGATCTCGAAGAAAGTATAGAAGTGGTTATTGCAGGATATCAGAAGAAGAATGCGGTTCTTTCAGATCAGGAGAAGAAGGTTGTTGCATATCATGAGATAGGACACGCTCTGGTAGCTGCATTGCAGAGTCATTCAGCACCGGTCCAGAAGATTACGATCATCCCGCGTACCTCAGGTGCACTCGGCTACACTATGCAGGTTGAGCAGGGTGATAAATATCTGATGACGAAAAAAGAACTTGAGAATAAGATTGTTACATTTACAGGCGGACGTGCGGCAGAGGAGATCGTATTTGGTGAGATCACGACAGGAGCCTCCAATGATATCGAACAGGCAACAAAAATTGCAAGAGCGATGATCACCCGCTACGGCATGACAGATGAATTCGACATGGTGGCAATGGAAACCGTGACCAACCAGTATCTTGGCGGCGATACGTCTCTTTCCTGTTCCACAGATACCCAGAAGGAAATTGATGAAAAAGTCGTGCAGCTCGTAAAAGCAGAGCATGAAAAAGCAAGAAAAATCCTTTCCGAAAACAGGGAAAAACTGGACGAACTGGCTATGTACCTGTATGAGAAGGAAACAATTACAGGTGACGAATTTATGGATATTTTAGACAGAAAATAATGTAGTTAATTAGATAATCAATGTCATTTAGATAAGGTTTTTTATGATGAAAACAGTATATCATATGCGTTCATGCATTGAAAATACTGTTCAGTTAAGAAATGCTGTATTTTTTAGGTGCACTAATGCGTAGAAAGCAGGTGTATGATGAGTTCAAATCATTTTTTGTGTATGACAAAAAGACAGATTGCATATCTGCCTCATAACGCAGTATAATGGTAACGAGATTTATGCAACCCGATACATGAAATCCCTATTTCTCTTTGGACGGAGGTGGATAGGATATTTTCGATTGTACTTGACAGGTGTCAGATACTTTTGTATGAGAAGCATGGTCTCTGTTTCATCACCGCCGTGTTTGAGATATGCCCTGCATATGTTTACTGCGGTGGCGAAATTAATTTTATAGACGTGTTTGGTATTTTTAGATGTTTTTACCACAGCGTGAGAAGTCACTAATTCACAGAAATTATACAGAATCATACGAGCATTGATTTCCCCAATTAATACTAAATTGACTACTCCAGCATCACCTATTGATCATATCTTTATTAAAGGATTTATAAAAAATACATGTAGAGTGTCGCAACCAACAGAGTGTTCTGATCATTTAATTTTATGGGCTGAAGAAAAATAGTTAGTAGTTCTGAAAAATGGAATTATTTTATATAAAGGAGCGGACAAATTCTCATTTACAGGGAGCGGAAGATTGAGCTGGATAAAATACCCAGCTCAATCTTCCACATGGAATACATCTTCCACCAGCATATTAAGGGTGATAGGGTAGAGCAATAAAACAGATTAGATGGAAAGGGAAGAGGCACCGTTACATAGGTACCTCTTCTTTTTAAAGAGTTGGCTCTTTCCCTGATACAGGAATTTGTATCTCCGGAGCATTGAGCAGTGCTGTGAAATTCTGCTGAATGATTTCCAGAGTTTTCAGCTTTTTCTGTAATTCCTGTTTTTCCCGAACAGTAGAAGTCTGTTCAGATTCAAGATTTTCAATCTGCTTCTGGATTTTATTAGAGCTTGGGATTTTGGTAATACCGAGATCCTGAAGCTCTTTTTTTAGTGAATCGTGGAGCTGGTATTCTGCCTGATGTTTGGTGCGGTATACTTTTGGGTTTTTGGCAGATTTGCAATCTTCAATCACTTTACGGCAGAGTCGGTAAGAATCGCAGTGCTTTTGAATGATTTTCTGTGTGCTTAGCTCACTGTTAATTTGTATTATTCTCTGTTCAGCCGCTTTAACAGAAGCATCAACGTCAGAAATATGCTGCTGGAAATCTTCATAATTCAGCAGATTATTTTCGGAAAGATAGTTGAAGGTGCGGGCTGTCTCTTTTAGATTATTTAGTTTTGCCCAACGTTCAAATCCTTCTCGATTGCCGGTTGTAACATACGTGGAGATATTGATATACAGGCGAGCTTCTCTGGATAGATGCTTTGGAGTTTTCACTTTGTTACGATTTTTAGCCAGGCGGATGCGGACATTTTCTTCTGAATAATAGCTTCCGAGAGATTTCATATAAGTGAAATTCTTCTGCTCTGGTGCACGGAAGGATAGGTGTTTTCCTTGGCGGACTTCATATCCGGCTAACTGCATTTTTTGTAGAAATTCCTCATAGTTAATGGAAGTCCAGATTGCCTTATCAACTGAAACACGTAGCTTGGCTTTCCAACTGGTGCCACGATGATATTCGATGTTCTCTTTATAGCTTTTACCTTTTTCTCCGGTTGGCATACTGGTGGCAAGTCCATTTTCATGGCAGATACGATTACTGATCCGGCAGATTTTATGGTAGCTCCGCTTATTGGAAACATATTTGTGATGATCAACAAAACTTGCTGCATTAAAGATGATGTGGTTATGAATGTGGTTTTTGTCAACATGGGTACTGATCACGTATTCATATTTTCCTTTCAGTACTTCGTCTGCAAATTGTTGTCCTAAGCGATGGGCAGTTTCGGCATCAACTTCTCCAGGTTTAAATGACTGAATCAGATGAAATGCCAGGTTATCACCTTTGTCCATTCCATTCTTTTTTGCCATTTCTCTTGTCATAGAAAATTCAAGATCTGCAGTTTCCGGGGAACAGCCAAAACTGGAAACTAACAGTTTTTCATCTGTTTTATCTGGATTCGTGATGTAGTCCAGAGCTTTCTTGTCTGTTACTTTAATTGGGAAGATCTTAAGATACGCCATAGTTCTTTCACCATCTCTTTCAATTCTTTCATTTCCTCCGGGTATAGATCTCCGGTGGTATTTACCTTTTTTGCAATCTGATTGATATTTACGCCAATCTTGTGCATTTCCTCATACTGTTTCTTCAGCGGAGTAGTGTCGGTGTTGACGATGTAACCGTCGATTGCCATTTTACGAAGATAAGCTCCCATGTTTTTGGTCTTTGATTCAATCATCTTTCTGCGGATAAGCTTCCGCTCTTCTTCTGTGACATAAAAATGGATTTCTTTGTTTCGCTTTCTTTCAGCCATTGGTGGGTTCTCCTTTCTGAGAGGGCAGTAGTATCGTTGCTTTCAGCGTTTTTTCAATTTAGGGCAGGGTACCCTGAATTGGGATTTTTCGGAAGTGTATCCTCACTTCCTGTCCTTGCTGTTTTACCCCTCTATTAGCTAAAGTCAGAAGAATAAGAGAAATGCAAAAGAATTTGGCAGGTAGTATGGGATACGAAAATGTGGTATGATTATGGGCAGGATATCAGAAAAATCAGGAGTTGAATAGATTGTGAAGAAAGAAGAAATTTTTGAATATGTGCAGAAACAGTATGGCACAATGCCGGAATATTTATGGAGTAAATCTCCAGACAGTGCTGTACTTCGTCATAAAAATGGGAAATGGTATGCAGTATTCATGACAGTTGAGAAATCTAAGTTGGGATTAGAGGGAAATAATCTGGTTGACATAATGAACGTAAAGTGCGATCCAGAAATGACCAGCATGATTATTCAGACTTATGGATTTTTACCAGGATACCATATGAATAAACAGCACTGGATCACGATTTTACTGGATGGTTCAGTCAGTGAAGCGAAGACATTGGACTTTTTGGATATGAGCTATGACCTGATTGATGGAGCAGGCAGAAAGGAAGAAAAATGAGAACAGTGATAGTATACGCATCTGTGCATCATGGAAATACAGAAAAATTAGTAAAGAGGATCGCAGAAGAATGTCAGGTGGATTTGATTGATGCTGTAAAACAGCTAGATGCAGATATGAGTGATTATGATATGATTGGGTTCGCATCAGGAATCTATTTTTCAAAGTTTCATCAGTCGATATTGGAATTTGCAGAGAAGAATCTACCGAACGACAAAAAGATATTTCTGATCTGTACTTATGGTGGAAGTGCGAATTATAAATCCATAGAGCAGATTTTGGATAAAAAACATGCCAGTGTGGTTGGAAAATTTGGCTGTAAAGGGTATGACACATTCGGACCATTTAAACTGGTTGGAGGTATTGCAAAAGGAGATCCGAATGAAGAAGATATGAAAAACGCAGTGGACTTCGTAAAAGGAGTACACTAATTTTTGAGCAAAAGGAAAACCGGGGATTTTACTCCTCGGTTTTCTGGCTGTTATGCTTCAGTCTTCAACTTGAAAAATATCTTCTACAGGCACTTTCAGG
>CAJKWK010000086.1 GCA_905203555.1 uncultured Lachnospiraceae bacterium | reverse complement strand
TGGCGTAATTGAAGAGGCGACACCAGAGACTTATGTGGAAGATACATATTTGACGAAGAAATAAGGAAGTGAAAACATGCAGTTAGGATGGATAGATTTTTCAAAAGAAGACCGGCAGAAGGCATTAGATGTGATCAACCTTCTGAGTGAACAGGGAGCAGTCGATGAACTTGGAATCGGCGTTATTCGTGATGCTTTTGCCAATTATTTCTTTCCGGGGACATCTACCATCCAGACTAGAGCAAAGTACTTCCTTATTGTTCCATATATGTTAAGGGAGGCTGTTGATGGCAGGTATGGAAAGGATGCAAATAGAGTTTTAAGAGCTATAGATTCTGCTGAAAAAGATTGTGGCATCAGATTGTTAGAAGCAGATCCCAAGGCAGAAGGTGTTATTGGAAGTCGTGTATTGCCAAAGGGCTGGGTGGCAAGAAAACCATCAGATATCTACTGGAATGGAATTCGTACCTTTGGAATATTCTGTGATTATGGTCTGTCTATACCGGAGTATGTTTCATTGGCGGTAAAGCTAAAAGAACAGAAGTCTGTCAGCCGGTTAGGAAACAGAAATGATGATGCAGAGGAAAATGATAAGGATGATTCGGATGCAGGAGATATCGGCAATATTAGATTCTGGAATCTTCCGATTTATCATGATGATTGGAGAGACAACCTTACAATAGAGCTGACGCAGGAGGAAGCTTTCTATCTGGATAAGCAGATTCAGAAGTCAACGAAAGGGTCTCTTTTGGAATATGTGTTGAAAAATCATATTGATTTGAATGAATATGATGATTTTGCTTCTTTAACGGCTGAACTATCAGAAAAAGTAAGTGAAAAGCTAGCATATATGATGAAGCTTGCCTGCGATTTTAATAATCTGGTGTATATGGCAAGAGTAAGATACAATGTCATGCTTTCAGAAGGCGAGAATACATACGCAAATGATGAATGGAGCAGGTTGCTTCCGGATATAAGGCATAATGCGACAGTCGATCTGGATGCAGTGTTTGGAGAATTGCAGTTGATAAATCCAAGGGCAAAGAGCTTCCTGTGTGGGATACAAGCAGCATTTATGGCATCTGATACCCACATGGCGGATGAACTGATTCGTAAGAGGGAACGGAGCCTGAAAGGAGCAGCCAGAGCGAAGTTAAGCAGAACAAAGGAATTTGATCATTCAAAATGGGTAGGCGGTGGAATGCTTGATTACAGATTCTCAAATGCTAGAAGAATTGTGAATGACATCTATTCCGGGGAGGTGAGTGCTGATGTTTAGACCGGATTCAAACCGAGATAGAACGGATTACAGCGGTATTTTGATGCCTCCGGACGGATATAGACTAGACAGAGCAGTAGGCACTACATATTCACTTGACCTGGAAGCACTCACAGCTGTGGCGATATGCCTTGGATTATCTGAAGAAACAGATAGTAAGCTTATGCAGAATCCAATTGGTATGCTGAATGCATTGCAGAAGGTGTCAGATAAAATTGTGCTGTTTTGTGAAGCAGGACAGATTAAAGTGCCAACAAAACCGACTGCACTATCTATTTTATTAGAGAAAATGGTAGTAGAGGTCGCACTTCCAAAAGATAGACAGCTTGGTCGATATCCGTCATTTCATCCGAAAACATGGGTATTAGCATATGTAAACGCTGATGGAGATAAAAAATATCGTTTTGTGGTAATGAGCAGAAATCTGACTTTTGACAGGAGCTGGGATATCAGCTTTGCAATGGATAGCAGTAAAAATGTCAGACAGAAGAAAAAGACTCAGCCTATCTGTGATTTTCTGGATTATCTTGTAACGAATGTGCATAATACCAGCAATAATGCCGGAAAGAAAAGAAATCTGATTCGTGGATTATGTTCAGACATTAAGGATGTATCCTTTTCACTTGATAGTAAAATATTTGGAGAGAATTTTGAAGTGCTTCCACTTGGTATTGGAAAAAATGCTTACCGGATGCAGGAGGATATTCTATTCTGCAAGGAAAGAGGAAATGCCAATTCGACATTTAATGAGCTTGTAGTGATGTCTCCGTTTTTATCAGAAAGTGTGATTGCAGATTTTAACCTGACAGACAGGGCATTGTCGGACTGTAAGAGAACACTTGTTACGAGACGTTCTGAGCTTGGAAAACTCAAAGCATCAGATGTAGATAATTTTACCATCTATGCATTAAAGGATGAGATTATAGATGGTGAGGAAGAAATTTCAGATGAACTCGCAGATAAAAAGAAACAGGATATTCATGCAAAAATCTATCTGAGAAGGAAATATTCAGATGTTGACCTGTATCTTGGTTCCATGAATGCTTCCTATTCTGCAATTAATAAAAATGTTGAAATGATGCTGTGGCTTGGTACAAAGAATATGTATCTGGATGGGGATAAATTCTTAGAGGATATATTCTGTGGACCGGTAGGAGATGCAAAGAATCCATTTGAGCAGGTTACAGTAGCGGATGCTGTTTTGGAAACAGAAAGTGACAATAGAAATCTGCTGGAGCAGAAAATTAAGGACTTGTGCCGAGTGAAAAGGCAGGCTGTAATTTCAGAAGATAATGAGAATGCTGGAAAGTACAAGATAGAGGTTGAGTTCAGTGGTATTGAATCTGATAGTGAGGTTACAGTATCACCATTTAATTCAAAGCAGGAGCAGACATTGTCAGAACATATAGAGTTTTTAGAGCTTGAGATCTTGCAGTTATCTGAGTTCTATGAGATTACTGCAAGATCAGGTGATGATACAATCCGCAGAATTATTATGATCCCTACAAGTGGTTTCCCGGATGACAGAGAAAGTGCTGCAGTAAACAGTGTGGTAAAAGATAGGGCATCATTTGTTGAGTACATAGCGTTTGTACTTGGAGATGATTATGTAGCATCTATGCTTGAAGGAAAGCAGATGGGAGAATCCGGCTTTTTTGCCAATTCGAGTGATGCAATGCCGGCACTCTATGAAAAGATGTTAAAGACATCTGTAGAAGAGCCGGAAAGAATAAAAGACATTGGATATGTGCTTAAGATGGTTACAGATAAGGATATTATACCGGATGAATTCCGTGAACTGTATGAGACTTTTTGTAATACTTTGAAAATCAGAAGATAACGAGGTGATGTCATGTCACAATTTAATATAGATGAAATTGAAAAGCGTACCCTTTCCGGTCTGAAGGATTTTCAAAGAGCGACTGTGAAGAGAGTGGATTATCTGTTCCGGCATAATCAGAATCGTGTGCTTGTAGCAGATGAAGTGGGTATGGGAAAAACTCTTATTGCCAGAGGAGCAATTGTAAAGACAGCAAGACTTAGAATCGAAGAGAAAGATGATCTGTTTAAGGTAATTTATATCTGCTCTAATCAGAACATAGCAAATCAGAATATCAGAAAACTTGATGTAACAGGAAAGAATGCCATCGGCTCAGTATCAGATACCAGACTGTCTATGCAGCATTTAAAGATTACTGAGCAGGAAAATGATCCGCAGATAAAGGAAGGTTTTATACAGCTTATCCCACTTACACCGGAAACATCTTTCCGCATGACCACCGGAGGTGGAAGTGTGCAGGAAAGAGCACTTATGTATGCCATTTTAAGGAGAATGCCGGACTTTAAAGGACATGCAGCTTCTCTTGAAAAATTTATGATAATGGATGCTGTAAAAGCATGGGATGGATGGGCAAAATGGAACTTTGAAAATCGTGTGGCAGAATGCGAAAAGATGACGAAGGGTGTCTATCCACAAAATGTGATAGAAAAAATCCTTAATTATCAGGAGTATGAAAGTATAAGGGACATGCTGCTTAATCATTTGCATGAAAGAAGATACAATAAACAGCTTACATATTCCAATTACTATGTGATGAATAAGCTTCGTGTGATGTTTGCGAGAATCAGTGTATCTATGCTTGAGCCGGATCTGGTAATCATGGATGAGTTTCAGAGATTTAAGTTTCTTTTGTCATCCGATGACAGTGAGCTTGGTATTCTTGCACACAGTTTCCTTAGTGGACATGATACAAGGGTACTTCTGTTGTCGGCTACACCATATAAATTGTATTCTACCCTTGAAGAGATAGATGAAAATCAGATTGATGAGCATTATGCAGAGTTTTTTCAGGTTATGAACTTTCTTTTTGATGATGAAGTCAAAGACATTAAATTCAAGGAAGTGTGGAAGAATTATTCCCATGCTCTAAGTGAGTTGAAGGCAGGGGACAGTGCAATTATCCGTATGAAGGAGCTGGCAGAAAATGCTATGTATCAGGGAGTCAGCAGGACAGAGCGTATATCTGTCATGGATTCCGGTGATTATACGGATGACAGCAGCGTGAAGCATCATTTGCAGATAGATGAAAATGACATAAACTCCTATATACAGATGTCACGATTGCTGTCAAAAACGGATTCAAATCATTCTTTACCGGTAGATTATGCAAAGAGCTGTCCGTATCTTATGTCCTTTATGAAGAAATATAAGATTAAAGAGCAGATTGAAAAATATTATATAAAACATCCTGATGAATTTGGAAGTGAAAGAGAACAAAGTCTCTTGTGGCTGAATCGCAATAAAATCAATAAATATGATGAACTGCCGAAAACCAATGCAAGGCTTGAGGCACTGAAAGAAAAAGCATTTACCGGCGGTGCAGAAAAATATCTGTGGATTCCTCCATCACTGCCATATTATGAGATGCAGGGAGCATATAAAAACAGCAAAGGCTTTTCAAAAATACTTGTATTTTCTGCATGGGAGATGGTTCCACGAATGATAGGTGCGCTTGTTTCCTATGAGGCGGAAAGACTTACAGTTGGAAAACTGGTACATCAGATAAAGAATCAGGATAAGAAGAATACGGGGTATTTTGCGGAAGGTTCGAGACGATACCCGGTGGCAAGGCTCAGGTTTAATGTTTCAAATGGAGAAGTAAGAGGCATGAGCCTGTTTGCACTGCTTTATCCTTCAAAGACACTTTCTGATATGTATTTACCGATTGAGTCATTGAATAATCATGAATCATTAGAAGTAATAGAGAAATCTGTACGGCTGAAACTGAAAGAGAAGCTTGCGATAATCGAAGAAAAGTATGGTGATTCTGGTAACAATAAGGAAGATGCCAGGTGGTATTATCTTGCACCGATGCTCATGGATGGAGTCATCTATGCAAAGCATTGGATAGAGGATATTGTGTGGGAAATGAATACAGACGAAGAGGATACAACATTTGAGGTCAGAAGCAGTTCAAAGGATAAGAGAAATAAGGGCTTTATTGCTCATATTGATAAGCTAAGAAATTATTTGGATGCCCCGGAGGAGATTCATCTTGGAAGAAAGCCGGAGGATCTTCTGGAAACATTGGTAAATATGGTACTGGGTTCGCCAGCAATATGCATTTATCGTTCTAATGGAAGAAGCACAGCCAGAGCAACATCGCTTGCAAAGGTATTTGTCAATAATTTCAATTTGCCGGAGTCAACAGCTATCATTGATCTTGCTTATGGCAGATGCAGGGATGATAATTCCCACTGGCAGAATGTACTTAAATACTGTAAAGATGGCTGTTTTCAGGCAATGATTGATGAATATATCCATATGCTGAAAGAAACAGCAGGTTTTCAGTCGGATGGAAATCAGTATCAGATCGTGCATGACATGATGATGGATTCATTGAAAATACATACAGCCACCTATATCGCTGATACTTATCCTGATTTCAAAAAGCGTATTAATGGAGCTGACAGGAAGAGTGATGGATGTCGAATAAGGTCGAGTTATGCAGTTGGATTTACAAAGGATGCAGGTGATAATTCCAAGGTAGTCATGCGTAAAGAAAATATCAGAAATGCCTTTAACTCACCAATGCGTCCATTTGTGCTTGCCACAACATCAATCGGACAGGAAGGACTGGATTTTCATAATTACTGCCGAGTGATTATGCACTGGAATCTTCCAAGTAATCCCATAGATGTAGGACGGATTTTGCGGACATTCAAAATAAAAAAGAATGTGGAGGTAACAG
>CAJKWK010000085.1 GCA_905203555.1 uncultured Lachnospiraceae bacterium | reverse complement strand
GAAAGTTCCGGCACCATCGCACGAATCTCTACTATGAGAAAGCTCGCTCATGCATTGAATGTCTCTTACGATTATTTGAAACATGATGAGATCACAGATCCTTCTTACGGAATTGAAAAAATGGATTATATTGATGAAGTCAATGGACAGCTTGGTGAAAAAGGAGCCAGGGACATCAATGAGATTCTCGAAGCCAACCGTGCTCTTTTTGCTGGTGGCGAACTCGACGAAGAAGCAAAAGATGCTTTCTATCAGGCTGTAACCAAAGCATATCTTTCCTGTAAGATGGAAGCCAAAAAGACATTTGGACGGAAAAAGAAAAACACTGAAATGGAAAGTGATTCATAGGTGTCCGTATTTTCGTACAGCACTTTTGCTACTCTATACTTGCAGCAAACTATCTTATGAAATATCGAGGTGTTTTTATGAGTTCAAAATGTATAAGAGACACTGTTAATAAAGTAAAAGCAAAATATCAGGAAAGTGATCCGTACCGCCTTGCAGCCGCTATGCATATTATTGTTAAAAAGCTTCCGCTTGGAACTGATCCAAACTGTTGCAAAGGCTTCTGTATGCGGGAATGTCGAAAGACCTGCATCGTCATTAACTGCGACCTACCGGAAATCATACAGCAGATTATCCTGATCCACGAGATCGGTCACGCACTCCTTCATCAGAAACCCCTTCAGATCAAGTGTTTTCATGATTTTGAATTATTCGATGGAGTGTCACAATGTGAATATGAAGCGAATTGCTTTGCCGCTGATTATCTTCTGGAAGATGAAGATGTCCTGGAGATGCTTAACGCTGATATGTCCTTTTTCCAGGCTGCCGCAGAACTGAAAGTTCCACCGGAACTTCTTGATTTCAAATTCCGAATGATGAAACGAAGCGGCGTTCAGATTGTAGATTCTCCGATTACTTCCAACAGTGACTTTTTAAAAGATATCCCTACTTCGGGAATAATAGAAAATTACTAAATATGCTATTTTTGAAAAAGGAGATTTTTGAAAATGATCAACTTAAATAAACATAGAATAGACTTTGGAAAAGGGGATGTAGGCATTGGTGTCATCGGTAACACTACAGATTCCGCACAACTGGCATTTTATAATCAGAGTGCACGTCCCATCCATATACTCAAGAATCCAGATCAGAATCCTGGGTTCGAACCCATGGAATTTAAAGAAGAACCTTTTATCATGAGCTTCTCCAATCCTGAAAGCATTGATGCAGTTATTTCAATTTTACAACGTGCCAAATATATTAATTTCACTTCCAAAAACGAACCGCAAAAAACAGAATAGATGAATGATGTATCTTATAAAGAATGGCTGTCTTTTCTCCAATGAGCAGGCAGCCATTTCTCATGTAATTCTTTAATACAAGTCTCCCACATATCCATCTGCTTCCAGATGCATATAGCACTCGTCCACCTTCTCTGATTCCAGAATCCGCAAAACGTGTTCCATACCTGTAGCAAGTTCTTTTGTTTTTAACTCTTCCAGCGGAATCCAATAAACTCTTCCTTCCTCAGAACTCTTTAATTCTCCGGTAAACTTATCCGCTTTATACAAGGTAATAACATAGTGCACTCCGCTCTTATGCCAATGATATAATCCTCCAAGCTTCGGTGCTTCAACCGTAAGTCCTGTTTCTTCCCAGACTTCCCGAATCATAGATTTCTGAAAAATCTCATTTGCTTCTACGTGACCGCCTGGAAAAGTTGTACCGGTATAGCTATCATTTACTTTATCCAGAGCCAGTACATTCCCTTTATGATCCTGAATCATACACATATTCATAAAACAGACCTTCTCAATCTGACTCTCTTCTTTTTCATTCAGAGATTTTCTGACACGTTTGTTGATATCCGATCGTTTGGATTTATAATGCTTGAAGACCTCTCCATACGGAATCCAGATTTCTGCATCTTCAATTTTTTCATAAACAGAATCCACCACTTCTTCCAGATGTTTGTCACTCGGAAAAGTACATTTTTTCATATAATAATCTCTGGTTGCCTGAAACATCCATTCCGCAATCTTTTCTTTCTGCTTCATTTTTAACTGGGAATACTTCTTATTCGTTTGCAGTAATCTCCCATCTATCATCTTATGGTTTTTCCGTGACATCGGTTTGACCTCTTTTCTTCTTTTTCATTCAGATTTTACTATACCACAGAATCATGCTTGCGTCATACTTCTGAGCTTCGATGTCCTCTTTTTCTTCTCTCAGTACCTTATTTATAGAGGGTTCTTTTTTAAGACTCTCTTCCGGAGGCTGTGCCACCGGTAAATAGCAAGGACAGGAAGTGTATATACACTTCCGGAAAACCAGCAATTTAGGGAACCCTGCCCTAAATTAAAAACACAGAAGTCACTACTTCGAAGAACCAAAGAAAGGAGAATCTGCCTATGGCAAAGAGAAAAAGAAATATACAGATTTTGTTTTGTGTTTCCCCAGAAGAAAAAAAGCTTATTCGTAGAAAGATGATTGAATCAAAGACAAAAAATATGGGAGCTTATCTTCGTAAAATGGCAATCGACGGTTACATCGTCAACACCGATACCACTCCACTGAAGAAACAGTATGAGGAAATGCATAAGATCGGTGTGAATATTAATCAGATTGCCAAAAAAGTAAACAGCACCGGTGATCTGTATCCGGAAGAAAAGCAAGAATTAAAAGAGATGGTGAAAGAATTATGGCGTATCTTAAGATCTTCCCAATTAAAGTAACAGACAAGAAAGCTCTGGACTACATCACGAATCCAGATAAAACAGATGAAAAACTGTTAGTTTCCAGTTTTGGCTGTTCCCCGGAAACTGCAGATCTTGAATTTTCTATGACAAGAGAAATGGCAAAAAAGAATGGAATGGACAAAGGTGATAACCTGGCATTTCATCTGATCCAGTCATTTAAACCTGGAGAAGTTGATGCCGAAACTGCCCATCGCTTAGGGCAACAATTTGCAAACGAAGTACTGAAAGGAAAATATGAATATGTGATAAGCACCCATGTTGATAAAAATCATATCCATAACCACATCATCTTTAATGCAGCAAGTTTTGTTGATCATCACAAGTATGTTTCCAATAAGCGGAGCTACCATAAAATCTGCCGGATCAGTAATCGTATCTGCCATGAAAATGGACTTGCCACCAGTATGCCAACCGGAGAAAAAGGCAAAAGTTATAAGGAGAACATGGAATATCATCGTGGCACCAGCTGGAAAGCCAAGCTACGTGTTGCAGTTGATAAAGCAATCTGGACTTCCATCAACTATGAGGAATTTTTACAAAAAATGCAGTTAGCCGGATATGAAGTCCGACAGGGAAAACACCTGTCCTTCCGTGCACCGGAACAGAAAAACTTCACTTATATGAAATCTCTTGGAAGCTATTATTCAGAAGAAAATGTCCGCATCCGTTTGGCAAAAAACCGTAACAAAATAAAAGCTCCAAGGCATCTGTCCAGAGAAGCTCGCCTGTATATCAATATCTCCACTTATGTTACGACCGGCAATCGAGAAGGATTTGAACGATGGGCAAAACTAAATAACCTGAAAGAAGCGGCACGCACCTTCAACTATCTTTCCGAAAATAACCTGCTGAATTATGAAGATTTCCAACAGCATGTTTCTGATGTTGATGCTTCTGTTAAAGCGGCTGATCAAAGAATAACGCAAATCAACAGTGAGCTGAGCACACAGAAAATCATTCAAAAACACTGTGATTCTTACCGTCTCTGCCGAAAAGTGATTGAAGATTGCAAATCTGCTAAAAATCCAAAAGCATACCGAACCAAACATCAAGCAGAATACCAACTGCACGATTCACTAAAAAAAGAGCTTCAGGATCTCGGTGTTACCAAAATCCCAAGCTCTAATAAAATCCAGAATAGGATAGAAAATCTTGAATCTGAACAAGCTGCTACTGTCCGGGAAAAACAAGAATTGCAGAAAAAGCAGAAGACACTGAATATCATTAGACAGAATTTCACAGCACTACTTAATGCTCCGGAGATGCAAATTCCCATATCAGAAAAAGAGCTAACTCTCTAAAAAGAAGGAGGTACCTACTTTAACGGTGCCTCTTGCTTTTCGTCTAATCTATTTATATCTTCCTCTTTATGCAATTTCCCATATTACAGTTGCCGTATCAGTAACATTAATATCGTCTGCCTCAATATCTATATCATATGCTCCCGGTGCACTCATTTCACATTCCGTACACTCCATTAATCTCATTTCATTCAATGGCTTTGTTACAAAATCTATCTCTCCCCAAGAATAATCAATTGCCTGTATTTCACCCAATTTCACATTTGCTGCTGTTGTAAGCACCTGTGCCTTTTGAATGGAATCCTCGATTGCTTTATGTAACAGCTCATTTTTACATTTTTCTACATCTGCCACTGTATACTCAATAGAAAACTCTGGCCTTAATGAGCTATGAGCCAAAGCGTAAAGGACTTGCCCTAATCTTTTATTATCAGCTGCAAACTCTATTTTCATATGGTGATTATACTTATAACCTTTAAATCTTCGCTTCCAGCTCTTATCTCTGTCCTGATAGCTTTCATATTCTGTATCGACATTAAAATATACTGTTTTAAGGTCTTTTCTCTGAAAACCAAGTTTCTCAAACAAATCCTTGAGAAGCTCTGTATCTTCTGTTGACCTTCGGAGAGTATCTTCATATTCTTTGCAAAGTTCTTCCTTGTTGACATATAACCGGATTTTATCCGGCTTTACTGCTATTTTCCCTTTTCCTGTAACTTTAATTGTTCTCATCATCTTTGCTCTTCCTTTCATTCTCATTATATTCATACCCATTGATTAAAAGCTCTATCATCTTCTTTGTCATCTGAATATACTTACCAAACGGATTAATCACAATTCCATTCACCTGTTCCCAATTAAGTGCCAGACGAAGTATTGATTCAATAGACTGATTCATCTGCACATTTCCAGCAGAACCCTTATGCATCTCTTCAGAAGATGTAAATACTCCAATCCATTCTTTTTCATCAGAATCTTTTACAGTCTCTATTTTAAGTCTTACATCATGGTCAAGCGAAATCGTGTCACCAGCCTTTACTTTACTTATCTGTTCTTCCGACATAAAAGGATTTTCCGTGATATATGGAACAATAACTTCTCCTGCCTGCTGCATTCTTGTTACCATAACTTCCATAAATAACAGCATTCCATTTTTATCCTGCTGAATATAATACTGGTCGATTGCTGCCTCAATCATCTGATTTGCCTGTGTCTCATCCACTTCATCTGAATAAGTATCCACGCTCCTGCCAAGTACATGATCAAATTCATCAAGAACATCCGTCATCAGTCCCTTATCAATCCGGCTTTTACACTCTGCAATCAGCACAGCTGGGATCCCATAAAATGCTTCTGCAATACTTCCTGTAATAGCACCAAGCGTATCCGTATCTCCACCAAGTGATACTGCATTACGCACTGCGTCCTCAAAATCCTTGGATTCCAGAAATGCGCTGATTGCCTCTGGTACTGTTTCCTGACAGCTTTCAACATGATGGTAGTAGGTTCGGATATTATCCAATGTTCTACTCAGATCATAATGAAATTCCCTCTCGATATAAGTTTTGATTTCTTCTTTTGAAGATCCATTCCTTGCCATATATATTGCACTTGCAGTTGACTCTGCACCCTTTATACCTTCTGGATGATTATGTGTCACATTCGCTGTAGCTCTAGCTACCTCTCTGGTTCTTTCCATCGAATCATAAAGCCAGCCTACTGCTGACACTCTCATGGCTGAACCATTTCCATAGCTTCCGTATGGCTTCGGATTATTTTCTTTAAGCCAATGTCTGAAGCTTCCACCATAGCCTGCATGTGGATATCTTTTTCCCCAATCCTGCATATTGGATGCTACCGCATCTTCAATTTTCTTTACTGCTGCTTCCGGTCCGACTGCCAGGAGAGCTTCTCCAACTGCTATTGTCATAACAGAATCATCTGTAAAGCCACAGCCTTCACTAAACAAATCA
>CAJKWK010000084.1 GCA_905203555.1 uncultured Lachnospiraceae bacterium | reverse complement strand
GGCTGTTATGCTTCAGTCTTCAACTTGAAAAATATCTTCTACAGGCACTTTCAGGTAATGTGCCAGCCGGATTGCAATCTCAAGAGAGGGATTACGTTCTCCACGTTCGATGCGGCCTATAGTCTGACTGCAGGAACCTATGGCTTCAGCCAAATCTGCTTGAATGAGATTCCGTTCTTCACGAATATCTTTTAGTGTATTATTGATTGCCATTCAATCACTTCCTTTGCTTATTGTTATCAGCAGAATTGTGAACCTGCTGTTGAAATCTAATGGAATCCCGGAATTTCTGCACCTTTGCATTTCCCGATTACTTTTCCAAAAATCTTAAAAGAGTCAGATTCCAAAACCTGGATAGGACGATATTTTTGATTTAAAGAGATCAGATAAACACCATCTGGCTCATCGTGTAATTCCTTGATGTAAGTATTGCCGTTGAGATAGAAGATCCCAATTTCACCATTAGCAAGAGAATCTTTTTTCTGAATCCATGCAACATCGCCTGTATGATAAAGTGGCTCCATACTGTCACCGGAAATCCGTACACCAAAGTCAGTCTGCTCAGGAGCAAGGTGTCCTACGTCATAGGTTTCTTTTACAGAATCCTCCAGGTAATTTCCAGTACCAGCAGAAACTGGTTCCCAGGTAATTTCTACAGGATGATGGAATGGGATAATCTTTGCAGACAGTGGAGAAAACTTTTTAGAAGCTTTCAAAATATCAGCAAATTCAATCAATTTATTTCTGCCTTCTTCATTTAATCCACTCATAATGTTATATGGGTTTTCTCCAAAGAAGGATTCATATATATCTTCGATATCAAGTAACTGGCAAAGTGTCAGGAAAACATGTAAAGCTGGTTCTCGTGCATTGGTCTCCCATTTGGAGATTGCTTTTGTAGTGACCTGAATACCTTCTTGAGAAAGCAGGTCTACCAGATCTGATTGAGAGTATCCTTTCTTTTTTCTATTTTCTGCTAATATTTCCCCAAAATCACGCATTTGTTCGCCTCATTTCTATTTGAATTTTCTATATGCATTATACCGTATGTTAGAAATAAAATCAACAATAATCTCCAAAATGGAGAAAATACAACCAAGATGTCACTTGACTATCTCCGGAATGTCGATATATACTAAACATACAGAAATTGATAAGACATTATGTTGAAGGAAACAGCTGGGAGGTGAAAAGTTTGAGTGAGCGTGTGATCCTGCATAGTGATATGAACTGTTTTGTGTGACTTGAAAGTCACTACATTTATTGTCTTACCGTAAGGTGTAAGACCTGCTGTTCCGTCAGTTGAGTCTAATATCTACAAAGTAGCGGGTAACTGCTATGAGGAAACGAGATATGAAAAATCATCTTTACAGAGATGTAGAACTGATTCCGTGAGGATAAGAACAAGTAAGAGCAACACTGACTTGAGATGATGACTGGGATAGAATGGCTAAGATATCTGAATCACTGGTAAATGCCGTTATGCGCGAACAGGCCAAAGGTTGCTGGGCCTGGCCCAAAATGGGAATGCGGTTTGGTTGGGGGTTGAAACAGCCACCACACGGACTATAGAACCGTCGGCAGAAAGGTGGAGCCTAATCTACCAGCATAAATGTAGTGGAACAAGGTAAGCCCGTATATCTCCATAAAGATACGGAAAGTAACCCGTAAGGGAAACCGATAGATGTGCGGGTAAGGAGGACGGAGAAAGCGAATGCCTTCTTGTAATGAGAAGGATAGAGAATATACTCACCCGAAAGGGGGCAGACTTCCGTCTGGTCTTATGTTGCAAGAGAATTAGCAGAATTTCTGAAAGGAGAAATGCAAATGTACGAGAAATCGTGTGCATCTTCAAATCACATTAAGAGCTGGAAGGATATTGATTTTGGAACAGCTGAATATGAGGTTAAGAAACTGCAGATGCGTATTGCAAAGGCTGTAAAGGAGAACAGAGTAGGAAAAATCAAATCCTTACAATGGACTCTGACTCATTCGTTTTATGCAAAAGCAATTGCTGTAAAAAGAGTAACAGAAAACAAGGGTAAAAGAACACCTGGAGTAGATGGCGTGTGTTGGATAAGTAATGAGGACAAATTTAACGCCATATTCACACTTCAGAGAAGAGGATACCAACCTCAACCGCTCAGACGAATCTACATTCCAAAGAAAAATGGAAAAAAGAGACCACTGAGTATTCCTACAATGAAAGATAGGGCAATGCAAACATTACACAAAATGGCACTGGAACCAGTCACAGAAACTCTGGCAGACGGCACTTCATACGGATTCAGACCCAACAGATGTGTTCAAGACGCTATAGAGCAATGTTTTGTCGACTTGGCTCGAAAAACAGCACCAGAATGGGTGTTGGAAGGTGACATAAAAGGATGTTTCGATAACATAAATCATGAATGGATGCAAAAGAATATCCCTATGGACAAAGAAATTTTGCACAAATTTCTTAAAGCTGGATTTGTGGAAAAGGGAAAACTCAATGCTACTGACCAAGGAACACCACAGGGAGGTACTATTTCACCGACGCTGTGTAATTATGTATTGGACGGATTAGAAAGATTATTGAAGAATAAGTTCAAACGGTATTGGTCGAAAGGTAGACAGATAAATCCAAAAGTAAATCTGGTGCGCTATGCAGATGATTTCATTATTACAGGAGCATCAGAGGAACTATTAAGAAACGAGGTACTACCTTTAGTAAAAGAGTTCATGCATGAAAGAGGATTAGAATTATCGGACGAAAAGACAGTTATTACGAACATACACGATGGATTTGACTTTTTGGGTTGTAATATTCGTAAATATGGGGATAAATTACTTACCAAACCATCAAAACAGAATGTTAAATCAATTATGCGTAAAATTCGTGGAACAATTAAGAAGTTCCGAACGGGCAAGCAATCCGATCTGATCAAATGCCTGAATCCTATTATCAGAGGATGGGTGAACTTTCAGAAGTATAACGTATCTTCGGTTGCATTTAGATATGTGGACTGGCAGACATTCAAGGCGCTATGGAGATGGTGCCGACGTAGACATAAAAACAAACCAGCCGCATGGATAAGAGATAAATATTTCCACAGAATCGGAAACCGTAGCTGGACTTTCTCTGAAAAGCTGACGGAGGATAATTATCTCGCATTAGTATATGCAACCGACACAAACATTACCCGTTTTACACGTATTAAAGCGGAAGCGAATCCCTACGATGAAATTTGGATGGAATACTTCGCTGAACGCAAAAATAAATCCTACAGCAATTTCAAATTTGTATACGAATGATATACAACCGGCTTATTGTGGCAGCAATAGGCTTTATAAGGCTTGAGCCGTATGATGGGAAACTATCACGTACGGTTCTTAGGGGAGGGAAGGACAGTAATGCTCTTCTCTTACCCGACTATGCCAGTGTAGAAATGCTACATCATCCGGAATTTGCAGGAATGCCTCTGGCAGTAGGTGGCGATCCGGAAGCCCGGCATGGGATTGTGCTGACAGCAAATTATATTGCAAAGCAAAAAGGTGTAAAGACCGGAATGGCATTATGGCAGGCAAAACAGATTTGTCCGGAAATCATATTTGTACCACCACGGATGGATTTGTATTTGAGATTTTCAAAGATGGCAAGAGAAATCTATTCGGAGTATACGGACAAGATCGAGCCATATGGAATTGATGAAGCCTGGCTGGATGTATCGGACAGCAGAAATCTGAAAGGAAGCGGAATGACGATTGCAAGAGAAATCAGCCATCGGATTAAATACGAACTGGGTGTAACGGTAAGTATTGGAATTTCCTGGAATAAGATTTATGCGAAACTTGGTTCAGATTATAAAAAGCCGGATGCAATCACAGAGTTTAATCGAGAAAATTATAAAGACAGGATATGGCAGCTTCCAGCGTCAGATTTGCTTTATGTCGGAAGACAGACAAATAAGAAATTGCAAAAACTTGGAATCCGGACAATCGGGCAACTTGCGGAATCAGACGAAAAGTTGTTAGAGAGTCATTTTGGAAAAATAGGAAATGTATTATGGGCTTTCGCAAATGGCTGGGATGAAGATCCGGTTTGCAAGGAAGGATATGAAGCACCAGTAAAGTCGATAGGTAATAGCACTACAACACCGAGAGATCTGGAAAATGATCTGGATGTCTGGATCATTCAAATAGCATTGGCAGAAAGTGTAGCTGCACGATTGCGGAAACATGGATTTAAATGCAAAACAGTAGAAATTACAGTCCGAGATAATCGATTGTATAGTTTTTCCAGACAGATACATTTACGACAGCCAACGAATATTACAAACGAGATTGTAACTGCAGCATTTCAGCTATTTAAAGATAATTACAAATGGGAACATCCCATTAGAAGCCTGGGAATCCGAGCTGCGGATCTTGTGTTAGATGATATTCCCGTGCAGTTGGATTTATTTGGAAATCAGGAGAAAAAGGAAAAGTTAGAGAAGCTGGATCGTACTGTAGATGAGATCAGACGACGGTTTGGTTATTTCAGTATACAGCGAGCGGCAATGTATCAGGATAAAGTCTTATCCCACTTAGACGCTGGTACGCACACGATCCATCCACATAGTTATTTCCATGGGTAATTGGAGGGATAGATTTGAAAAAAGCATTAACCAGAAAACAGGAAGAAAGTTATCAGTGTATTTTACGATATACCAATGAACATGGATATCCACCGACAATACGGGAATTTGGAAAATTGATCGGGGTGAAATCAACATCATCAGCATTTTCCAGAATCAAGCAGTTGGAGTTAAATGGATATATCCGCAGAATCCCGGCATCGCCAAGAGCAATTGAGATTTTATAGTGAGGTGTCGGCATGAACAAAGTATATGTAGATGTAGTAGCAGAGTTTCGGAAAGACGGACAGCTGGTTCCCATATTTTTTACATGGGAGGATGGAAGAAAGTATAGCATTGACAGAATTTTGAAAATTGAGCGATGCGCCAGCAGAAAGGCAGGCGGTGTAGGAATGATGTACACCTGTATGATACAGGGGCAGGAAAGCCACTTGTTTTACGAAGTGGATAAATGGTTTATGGAGAGAAAAACAGCATAAGGAGAGATTGGTATAGACGATATTATTTGGATTATTAACCTGCAGGGATAGTCACTTTCCCTTTTTATTCCTGCAGGTTTTACATAAGAAGATGGATTCCGGTCAGCAAAGGCAGCTCCCACAATGCCTTTTGGATATCCGCTTCTGCAAGTTGTAGTAAGTAATTGCTTCCCATCAAAATCATGGGGAAAGCGAACTGGTCTGAAAGACCGCCAGTTAGTGTGATGATGATAAGGAGATTTTGAAACTGATGACAGACAGAGATTATGCAATTAAATCAATGAAAGAGATTACCTTCCAGATGGCAAGCCATGCACAGGATTATCTGGAAGTAACGATTGAAAGACATTATACTGATATTAAAGAACTGATGACAAGCTATCAGAAATTGATTTTGGAAAATCAGATTGTGTTAGAAGAACTGGATATGGAGTGCCAGGAGAAAATCAATGAAGATATGGCATATGCGTTGAGTTATCTGAGCATTTATAACAATCAGCTGAATGTGCCAAAGATGCACCGGGAAATGAATAACCTGATGATCATTTATGGCTTGTCAGATATGATCTATCGTGGAATGACACTGGTTAAGTTCTATGCACCGAATGGTGTGATGCTCAGTGAGATCCTTCATTCCTGTTTTTGCAGTCATTATAATAAGACAGATGTGGAAGTACAACAGGAGTTAGGAATAGGCAGGACTTCATTTTATAAAATGAAGAAGCAGGCACTTGGGTATTTAGGATTTTATTTTTATGAGATCGTGGTACCGCAGGCAAAGGATAAAAGATTTAAACCGTCACTGGGCGTAGAGGAAGAGTAGGTGAATAATATGAGATACGAAGATTCGATGAAAGGTGTAGCTGATCAGATAATCAAAGAACAGCAGCGAGCCAGTAAAATTAAAAACAATCCAGAGGAGTTCCACTGGCATGACGAATATGCAACGTTGAATTTCTTTCGGTTTATCTGTAAAAATATCGGTAACTTGGGAAATGGAGAAATTGAAAAAATGGTCACACGCTTAAAGAGCATAGATCAGAAAGCAGTGGAAAACCATGTGAATGGTGCTGTTTGGGCATTTGATTATGATAAGATGTTCTGTGTATTGATGGAAAATGAAATTTGCCGAAAGGTGTGTGAAAAGAATAAATATAA
>CAJKWK010000083.1 GCA_905203555.1 uncultured Lachnospiraceae bacterium | reverse complement strand
TAATATGATTTTTTGAAAAGCATATCCCATGAAAGATATTTTGCCATACAGTCAAACTGCTTATCAATCAGCTCATACTGGATACTGTCTACGGGAGAACCGCCTACAACAATCGTGCCAACTTTTTTATTTTTTAACTGCAATCCACGGCAGTAGCACTTATCAATGATAAGTTTCAATTGTGCTGACATTCCCCACCAATAAACTGGTGTAGCAAAAAGAATCATATCTGCGGCAGCAATTTTATCAATTGTAGGATTTGTATCATCCTTATCGACGCATCCCTTAGAGCATTGACAGACACCACATCCCTTGCATGGTGCAATGTTGAGTTTGTCAGGTTCAATGATTTCAATTTCATTCTTTTCTGATGCTCCTTTTATAAATGCATTGATTGCTGTCAGCGTGTTTCCTTTTCTGGCACTTCCATTAATGATTACAATTTTCATGCGTGTATCCTCCAACTTCCGATTTCATGATATCATTTCTAATACAGATTTTACCGTATTTTTCAGATTCAGTCCATCTTTTAATCCCAGTCGATAGAAAAATTCTTCTGTTTCTGCTCCACTGCTAAAAATTGCATTACAGTATTCCGTAATCACTTCTTCCTGTTCTTGGGATAACGTTTCCAGTAATTTCTGGTATTTCTTATCAATCTCACTTACTGGCTCTTTATCCTGCTTTAACTTCCATTCTGAATATGCTTTCCCCATATGCTCTGTAATTGTCAGATTCACAAATTCCTGCACTTCCTCGGATATGGTGCTCGCAGATTCCTGTTTATCTTTCTTTTTATCATTTGATTTTTCAAGTGTCGTGTCATCAATATAACGAATGATTTCTCGAATATTTGACTTCATCGACTGCAGATATCCTTTCATCAGCACAGCTACTTTTCTAGCATCCGATTTTTCGGTTTCTTTTTCCAGCATATAAAACTCTTCCAGTTCTTTCAGAATATCCATCCCTGCTTTCATCTGAAATTCCACCTCAAGCAAATCATCCATCACTTTATATAATTCTTCCATTGTTTATTTCTGCCTTTCCATATAGCGCCACTATATTTTCCACAATCATCCAAAAATAAATTCCTGTAATCCACATTTCACAACTTCAATTACTGCAACTATCCCCATACCGATATGTGGGAGTAGAACAAACACTACTGTCGTAATAATCGCTGATTTCATTGTCCAGTCCGTACTGATTCCAAACCCAATACTCAAAACTTCTGTCACAACAGAGATTCCGGCTATCAGATAGCAGAATCCAGCAGATAACCCAACCAGGAACACCAGCACAATATTCACCGCTGCAAGTACCAGCCAAACAGGAGCTGCAATAATTCGAAATGGCAGTTTTATCATAAATCTCAACATAATTCTTCCTCCTACTTTGTGCCCAGTGGACACAAGGTTATTTTAGCATATCTGCCAGATATGACTATCTCTTTTTAAACTTCGTGCCCAGTGGGCACAAAGTTCTTACCTGTCTGGAATATCCTTCCCCCAGTACATGTCATGTCGAACTTCAGCATCATAAAACTGATTGATTGTTGCAGGAGCGTTATACAATACCGTCAGCATATACTGCCGGATATTCTTCACTTTGCTTGTACTCCTGTCAAGACTGAAAAACACATACTGGATGTGTTCATACCCGACTTTGAGCAAACGGCTCTTGACCACTTGTGTAGGCACAGCTTCCCCATTGATCTGTTGATATGTCTTTGTCGAACATATTGCATCCAGCATCAGCTCTACCAGCTCTTCTACTCGTCCAGTTCCATAGCTCTGACAAAGGATCTCATATTCGATATTATCATGAATTAACTGTCGATACTCATTTCTCTCCTGTATCCTATCTCTCCCTTTCTCTTGTTCAGATAGATATTGATAAGATTCATTCTCACTAAATTCAGTATAATTATATTCAGTATTATTACAGTTTGTTTTTGAAACTTCTTGAAGTTTGTTTTCTAAACTTCTTGAAGTTTGTTTTTCAAACTCCTTGAAGTTTGTTTTTGAAACTTCTTGAAGTTTATTTTTCAAACTTCCTGAAGTTTGTTTTTCAAACTTCTGTGTATTTACGGGCTTTTCCGGCTCTTTTTTCGCATATTCTTCTATTTCTGTCTCTGTATTTTCTTTTCTCTCTGCTACATTTTCCGGTGTTTCTTCCGAATCAAAGATTGCTGGCTCATCTGGATATTCTGTCAGGCTGAAATTTTTCACGTAAATAACATTTGTTTTTCCAAGTCCGATTCGCCTCTTCTCAATCAATCCAATCCCTTTTTCCTGATCCAGCTCTTTTAGACAATTCACAGCCTTATTCCTGCCACAGTTAAGCATTTCCATAATCTCTTCCACCGAAAAGAAAATATATGCCCTGTCCTCTTCATCAAACCACCGGTTCTTGATGGACAGTGACATCCGGTCTAACATCAGTCCGTACAGCACCTTTGCTTCGCAGGAGAGATTTTTAAAATATTCACTTGTAAACAGCAGTTTGGGAATACGATAAAAACTGTACATATCGCATTCCATTCCTTGAAAATAATGGAATGTTGCTCTTATACTCATGACACATCCCTCCCTTCGTACTTATCAATGATTCTGATTGCTCCATTCCTCCAAAAGCTGACATATAACAGTCCGTATCTTCTGTTCATCATACTCTGGAGGAAAATACTTCTTAATTTCATCCTGTTTTAATGTTACCGTTGTTTTCTTTTTACGCTCTCCTATAACCAGGAGCCGCACAATCTCTTTTGTCAGCGTTTTTTCTTCTCGATGTTGCCTTATTTTTTTTGCCTGTTCCAGACTTGGATATTTTCCGGTACTCTCATGCACTTCCTCCACCATCTCCTGTTCTGGAACCGTAAGGTAGGAAAGCTCTACACCTACCTGCAATCCGATCACATCACGATCTACTGCGTTTAATAGGTCATTCATCAGATAAGTAAGCCGGATATAGCGATACACCTGCCTTGCACTGTCATTTGCGTTCTTTCCAATGTCTTTCGCACTGATACCGCCTGATGTTCCCTGATGATTCATTGCTTCCATCTTCATACGGTAAGCAAATGCCTTTTCACTTGGGAGTATATTAGGTCTCTGCAGATTGCTGTCTACCATCGCACGGACAGCTGTATCTTGATCCATATTTCTGATAATAACCGGAACCTCTTTAAGACCAGCAAGTTGTGCCGCATGTCTCCTTCTGTGACCGGCGATGATTTCATATTCACCATCACCCAGCGGTCGTACCAGTAATGCTGTAAGAATTCCCTCTTCTTTCACACTTTCCACCAGTTCCGCCATTGCCTCATCATCATTTACTTGAAATGGATGGTTCTCGAAAGAATGTAAATGCTCAAGTGAAACCTGCTGGATATCGTTCGTTTCTTCTCCTCCTCCAAGTAATTCATCATAAGATGTCAGTTTTATCTTCGATGCACTTCTACCTTTCATCCAAAAGCACCTCCTGTGTCATCTGCCAATATGCAGCCGCTACTTTTCCTTTTGGATCATGCTCAAATATGCTGATTCCTTCCGCACTGATTTCAGCTGCTCGTACTGAAAATGGAATACTCTGTGGAAAAATCTTAATCTGGTTTCCATATGTATCAAAAATCAGATCAGATATATCTCTTGCATAGTTCGTTCGGTTATCCACCATTGTGATCAATATACCTCCAATTTTCAGTTGTTTGTTAAGCTGTCTTCGCACCTTTCCTATCGTCCGTATCAGCTGTTCTAGACCCTTTACAGGAAGATAAGCCGCCTGGACAGGTATAATAACTGCATCGACACTGGCAAGTGCATTGATCGTCAGCATTCCAAGTGATGGCATACAGTCAATCAATATATAGTCGTATTCTTCTCTCATTCTTTCTATATATTGTTTTAAGACAAGTTCCCTGCTCATAATATTTACAAGTGAAACTTCCATTCCAGAGAGTTCGATGTTTGCCGGAATCAAATCAATTCCTTCCTGGTGATGTAAAATTCCCAGTGTATTTTCAAATAGTTCATCTTCTACAATCTTTGTCAGAATAGTAGCCAGTGTGATTGGTAATTCATCTGGGTTATGATACCCAAGACTTGCTGTCATACTTCCCTGCGGATCATTGTCAATCACAAGCACTTTCTTCCCTGCTTTTGCAAGTCCGACTGCCAGATTCACGCAACTTGTTGTCTTGCCAACCCCGCCTTTTTGTGAACACAATGCCAGCACTTTACAATCCTTCATTACTTTCTCTTCCATCCTTTTTATCCTCCCATAAATAACTTGAACCTTTCAGCATCCATAATGCTGCTTCCAAAAATGCAAGATACCGTTCTGTCATACTATCAAGAACCGATTCTGAAATAACTGGTTTTTCAGACTTCAAATCTTTTGCCACATCCTCCAAAACCAAACTCATTTCCTTCATTTCTGACCGGATAATCTCAATTGTTTCTTTCTTTCCAACAACACATACATGATTGTAAATGCATGATCGGACGATATAATCCTGTTTTTTCATTCCGCTCACTTTCACTCGTTCTTCAATTGTTGCTTTTTCATAAGAATTCACCCGAAAAGAAATGGTCGTTGTGTTGTGTTTTCCATGTCTGTCACCAGCCATCGCTTATTCCTCCTCTTCCTCATGTTTCTTATCTAGCAAACCTGCTAATTTACTCTGTGTAGACGGATACAGATGTGAATAAGTGTTCAACGTGGTTTCCACCTTTTCATGTCCAAGGCGTTCTGCAATCTCCAATGGAGCCACCCCCATATCAACCAGCATACTGGCATGGGAATGGCGGAGATCATGAAGTCGTATCCGCTTTACACCAGACCGCTCGATTCCGGTAGCCATACAATGTTCCATATGCGATTTGGTAAACCGAAAAAGTCTTTCCTTTTTCATAATTCCATACAAATGACTGCAATACTCCCTAAATTCCTCTGCAAGAAAATCCGGCATCGTAATCACACGGATACTCTTTGGAGTTTTCGGCTGCGTGATCATATCCTTTCCTTTCAGTCTCTGATAAGATTTATTGATTGATATGGTTTTCTCTTCAAGATTGATGTCATTATAAGTAAGTGCAAGCAATTCACCGATACGCATTCCGGTCCAGTACAACAAAAGAAACGCCATTCTTGTCTCCGGCTTATCACTTACTGTTTCCAGAAAAGCATTGAACTCTTCCTGCATCCAGAAGTCCTTCGGTTCTCCTTTACTCTTGCCAATCGCTCCTGCCTTCCTGCAGGGATTATCCTGCAGGTTATAATACCGCATTGCATAATTGAAGATTGCAGTCAGCTGGCAGTTCACTGTTTTCAGATAAGTAGGAGAATATCCTTTTCCATTCTTATCCTTATACGTCAGCAACTCATTCTGCCATGCACGGACGTCTGCCACCGTAATTTCACTGAGAATCTTCTTTTCAAAATAAGGCTTGATTTTCAGGTCAATAATATATCGCTTCGTGTACATAGTGTTTTCTCTGAGACGGACATCCATATCTTTGTAATAAATCTCCAGAAAATTTCCAAATTCAATATCCACACCCTGGCTCTGCTGTTGCAGGAAATCTCTTTCCCATTCCTTAGCTTCACCCTTGGTCCTGAATCCTCTTTTCTGTTTTCTTTTCCGATTTCCCTGCCAGTCTTTGTAATAGACCTGTACTTTCCAGTTTTTTCCTTCTTTGTAAACCCCCATTGCTAATCCTCGACTTTCATGCCATAAATCTTTTCTGCCAGGAATTTCGTAGAGATTTTTCCAGCTACTACAATATAGCCTTTTGCCTTCAATTCTTTGTTGTATTCTCGCATCAGACTATATGCATAAGTTTTTGAAACTCCAAGAATTGCACACACATCATCCACATCCATATACATTTTTTCCTGCATCATACTCATACCGCTTTATCCTCCTTCAAATACTGCTCAACATGTTCCAGACCATAGATCTTGTCCTCTACATAGCGGGTTGGCACCCGACCGAGAATCACATAATAGTTCTTGCTTGCCAGATCGGCATTCATTCTTTCCACTACCCGGTAAGCAAACGAAACTGATAATCCAAAGAGTTCTGCAATGTCTTCCACTGATAAATACATTTTTCTCTTACGCATGAAACCATTCCTTTCCCTCTTCCTGTGGAATCTCACAAGTATCTTCTACTCCGTAGAAACGCTTCACAAAATACTTTGTCGGAACTTTTCCTCTAAGCGTCAGGTAGCCCTGTTCTTCCAGTTCCTTGTTCAGATTTCCGATGATTTCATAAGCCGATGTCTGTTTTACTTCCAGAAGTTCACATATATCGGCTGCCTTTAAAAATAATTTATTCTGCATAATCAGTACCTCCTGTGTTTTGAATATTTATCTCTTCATATACTCTGTACTGGCAGAT
>CAJKWK010000082.1 GCA_905203555.1 uncultured Lachnospiraceae bacterium | reverse complement strand
GCAAGTGCGGTGCCCTGATGATGCCTCATAGAGTTTGCAAGGCTTGCGGTTCTTACAACAAGAGAGAAATCGTAAGCGTAGAAAACTAAAAAGCAGGACATAGCGAATAGTTAAAAAAACTAATAAAATCAAGGCTTTCAGACGTATTGTTTGAGAGCCTTGATTTTTTTAGCTAGAAAAAATATGGGATTTCCGAACGTTTTCCGAAAAATAAAAAAAAGATATGAGCGGGATTTGAGTGAAAAGTGTTGTAAGAACAAAAGAAAGAGAAATATTTTTGGATTTTTGATAAAAAATAGAAAATTAATAATTTCGTAAGAAATCATATTTTATGCTAATTTACGCAAAAAAACGCCTGATGCTAATCAGATGCAGGTAGTTCACAAAAAATAACAATAATGGCTTAAAACCAATAATGACTTTATATCTACCATAATTCTAAGAGAAACCCCCAAAATCATTTCAAACAATAAAGAGGAAAAAATATGTTACAAACAAAAAAGTCAAAAGAATTAAAAAAGATGAAGCCGCTATTGTTGAAAATTGAGCAATTAGAAAATCAGATAAAATCTCTGACTGATGAAGAATTAAAAGCACAAACAGAAATGTTCAAAAAACGCTTAGCAAATGGAGAAAAACTGGAAAAGCTATTACCAGAAGCTTTTGCAACAGTACGAGAAGCTTCCTGGAGAGTGCTCGGCATGAGACAGTTCCCTGTGCAGCTGATGGGAGGAATCGCATTACATTATGGAAAAGTTGCGGAAATGAAAACAGGTGAAGGAAAAACATTAGTATGTGCAGCGCCAGCATATTTAAACGCACTTTCCGGTCAGGGGGTATATGTAGTAACAGTAAATGATTACCTGGCTAAAAGAGATGCAGAAGAAATCGGGAAAATTCATCAGTTTCTTGGTTTGTCTGTAGGATGTGTTTTACACGATATGACACAGGCGGAACGAAAAGCTGCTTATGCATGTGATATCACATATGTTACAAATAATGAATTAGGATTTGATTATCTACGTGATAATATGGCTACTTGGAAAGAACAGGAGGTACTGCGTGGATTAACGTATGCAATTATCGATGAAGCTGATTCGGTATTGATTGATGAAGCCCGAACACCTCTTATTATTTCCGGGCAGGATGGAAAATCCACAAAGATTTATGAGATTTGTGATATCCTGGCCAATATGATGGAACGCGGCATATATAAGAAGTTATCAACAGTCGATGTATTAGCGGGAGAAACCAGGGAAGAATCCGGCGATTTTGTTGTGGATGAAAAAGAGAAAACAATTATGTTGACCGAAGCAGGAATAGAGAAAGTGGAACGGTTCTTTCATATTGAAGATCTATCCTCTCCGGATAACATTGCTTTGCAGCATAATGTGATTCTAGCATTGAAAGCAAACGAATTGATGAAAAAAGACAGGGATTACGTGGTACAGGATGGGGAGATATTAATCGTAGATGAGTTTACTGGACGCATTATGCATGGAAGACGATATTCGGATGGACTTCATCAGGCCATTGAAGCAAAAGAACGTGTAGCAGTCAAACAGGAAAGTCGTACCTTAGCTACGATCACTTTTCAAAGCTTTTTTAATAAATTCAAGCGGAAATCAGGAATGACTGGCACTGCAATGACAGAGAAAAAAGAATTTCGAAATATTTATGGCATGGATGTGGTCAGTATTCCAACGAATCGTCCAGTGATTCGTATCGATCATGAAGATGCAGTCTATAAAACCACAAAAGAAAAGTTTGCCGCTGTTGTACACGAAGTAGAACGCGCTCATGCAACTGGACAACCTGTGCTAGTGGGAACAACGAATGTAGAAACTTCGGAACTGCTAAGTTCTATGTTCAGACAAGCAGGGATTAAGCACCAAGTACTGAATGCAAAACATCATGCTATGGAAGCAGAAATCGTCGCAAATGCTGGAAAGCATGGACAGGTTACTATTGCAACCAATATGGCAGGAAGAGGTACTGATATTAAACTGGATATGGAGGCTAGAATGTCCGGTGGTCTTTTAGTGATTGGTACGGAACGCCATGAATCCAGGCGCATCGATAATCAGCTCATCGGCCGCTCCGGAAGACAGGGAGATCCCGGAGAGTCTAAATTCTTCCTTTCTTTGGAAGATAATTTGCTCAGGATGTTTGGAACAGAAAAGTTTATGGAACTATTTCGGCAGATGGGAGTGGAAGAAGGAGAGAAGATTAACCATTCTCTTCTTACCAAAGCAATTGCGAACGCCCAGAAAAAGATAGAGGGAAATTATTTTGGGATGAGAGAACAGTTACTGAAATATGACAGAGTGAATAATGAACAGCGGGAAATTATTTATGGGGATAGGCAAGCGATTTTAAACGGAACAGAAATGGAAACGATTGTATTATCTTACATGAATGAATGGTTGCGCTCAGTAATGGAACAGATGGATCATAATAGAAAAGAGTGGAGAGTGGAAACACTTCGAGAAAAAATGTTGCCAATTATTCCTGAGATGCCATCTGATTTAACAGATGAAAAACTGAAGCATATGAAAAAAAAGACTCTTTATCAGGAATTATATGCGCAAATAAAAGATCGATATGACTTCCTTCAAAAAGCCTTGGGTGGAAAAGAATCAATGGAACAACTCATGCGGATCATCTTGTTAAAAACCATTGACAATAAATGGATGACACATTTGGACAACATGGAAAAACTCAAAGAGGGAATCGGTTTGATGGCTTATGGTCAAACGGATCCGGTTATTGCGTATAAACAGGAAGGTTATAGAATGTTCTTCGAAATGCTTGAGAATATCAAAATAGATACGCTTAGTACATTGTTTCATACACGTATACATTGGGAAAATACTTAAACCATCCACGTCAGACGAAAAAAATAAGAGTTGGCTCTTTGTTCAGAACCAACTTTTATTTTTTTTCTTATAAAAAAGAATCCAATTCCATAATTAACCCGAAACAATAAAGTAATTTGAGTTGAAAATCACTCAAAAAAAATGATGGGTAAAGGAGAACACTATGAACAAAGTAATTTTAATGGGTAGGCTGACAAGAGATCCGGAGATTCGTTATTCTCAGGGGGAAAATCCGATGGCAATTGCAAGATATACGCTTGCAGTAGATCGAAGAGGACGCAAAAACAATCAGAATGAACAGAATGCTGATTTCATCAACTGCGTAGCATTTCGAGGCGCTGGTGAGTTTGCGGAAAAGTATTTTCATCAGGGAATGAGAGTTCTGGTAAGCGGGCGTATTCAGACAGGCAGCTATATCAATAAAGATGGGCAGAAAGTCTATACAACAGAAGTGATTGTTGAAGATCAGGAATTTGCGGATAGCAAAAACGCAAACGCCGGCGGAAATAATCAGGGATATGCGGGAGCTAATGCTGGCGGCGCAAGCATGGATGGATACGGAAATACCGACGACACATACATGGATGGTTTTAGCTACGGCGATGATGAAGGATTACCGTTTAACTAAAATTCCCAGTACATTCTCGGTACATAATTTTTGAGTGAAAACAGGAGCTGCATTGATTGTGCGGTTCCTGTTTTTTTGAGAAGAAACTTGCGGATAAGAAAAAATGTATTTTTACAAAAATTTATGATAAACCAGCAAAAACGATGTACCACTTTTATCTCGCAGTATAAACAGAATTTATTCTCATCCAATTCCATAATTGTCTTGAAACACACAAAAGAAATAAGAGAAAGGAAGAAAAACATGAGTAAGATTTGCGAAATGTTAAAAATGGATGTTTCTGATCCAGAAATCGTAAAAACATTGGCGAAAACTATTTCTGATGAATGTAACAATGTGTTTTTTCCATGTGAAGAAATTGCAAAGGAAATTTATCAGGATGATATGGCGAGCACTCGCTTTCTTCACTTAGCCGCTTTATGGGTAGAAGCAAGGGCAAATGATTATGTGCAGAAAAGTTATGACGGTCGAGATGAGAAATCAGCTAAGATTGGCAATGAACTGTTCGATAGTCATTACATTCAGGAAGAACTTGAGAAGGAAGATGATTTTTCAGTCATTGCAAAGTCTGTGATTTACGGCGTCAGAAGAAACTATTTTACGGATCATGATGCGTTACAGCAAATGCATCGGACATTAAAACAGACGTTTTCCACACTGGTATTCCGTTACCTTGATCTTTTGGAAGCAGGCAGTGTGGCTCACAAAACAATGCTGGAACAGATGCGGGAAAAATATGGTGTGGACTGGTATCGGTGTCCGTTTATTTAAAGGAGGAGCAATATGAAAAAAGAACCAATCGCTCATTCCAATGGGATTTTAAACTTAAAGTATTTGCGGGAGGAAGCAAAAACAATAACTCCGGAAAGAGAGAGAAAAATACTGGAAAGAAATAGGGTTTTAAGCCAACTATCGGTAAGTGAACGTAGAAAATGGAGTAAAGAACATGATAGAGATAGGTAATTTGCTATTTGGAAACTCAAGAGGAAAGTATGAATTTCCGGATCGAAAATTCGTTAATTCGAAATCCTGGAGGGATCTGGTTGAGGTACTTGGCGCAGATGATTATATGTACATACCGGTGGGTAACCAGTGGCATAGTGAAGTGGCAATGTGTGATGACGAGGGTCAGTGGACATTTTACGACAAAGCACATCAAAAGTTATTTCAGATTTTCCCTTATTATTGGGGAGAAGATGAAGTGCTGCAAGCTCGTCATAATTTTGTTTATAAACCTGGGACATCGGAAGAACTTGCAATCGACTGGTATAAATATCCATTTCGAGACGCTTATGTATCCAGACCGGTTTCAAAAACAATACTGAAAAGAATGTTTGAAGAATGTACAGCGGCTGTCAAAGCTGCGAAAGGAGAGTAAGCATGGCGTATTACAGCAGCCCTAGACAATATGAGAATCGGACAGGCAAACGTTTTACGACCTGTTGCCCTTGTATCCATGTTACCGGAAGCGTGAGAGGAATGGTCAAACAGGGCTTTTGGCACAAAGACAGCGATAAGGTTCGGCACGGAAACTGGATTTATCAGCAACCGTAAGGGAGGAAGCCATGTTTAATGTCAACAGTTACAGTTTTTCTGTCGTGCTTTCTGAAGAAGATACCGAAATCCTCAAGGAAATTTATGAGGATGGGAAACAGGAAGGCTATGATGACGGCTATGACGACGGCGAAGCGGCATCAGAACTATATCAACGAACAGCAAGCGGAATGGATCGAAACGGGATGTGATGAGGCCATTTCCGATTTTATTAAAAAAATCAGGTATTCCGATCTGATTCGCTTGCAAGAAAAAACGCAATACCAAATCTGCTTTGGCGGAGAGGTTAATGTAGAAGAAATGGTAAAGGCGATCAAAGTTTTGATCGAAAAATAATAAACTGAGAAAGGAAAAAATATGGTAAATATTAGAAAAATATGTATTATCGCAACGGATCAGGATGGACTCAATACGAAAACTTATATTTTTGAGTTCCTGGCAGATAATCGAAAATTGAAAGACGCAGCAGCCGTAAGACAAGCTATCACAGATGCAGTAAGGGAATATTGTCAGACAGAAGATGGAAGAAGGGTATACGAGGGAAACTGCAATAACTTCAACTGGGGTGACCTCGACGTTTATCTTCCGGAAGCGGTCTTAAATAAGTATGGTTTGTACAAATCAGATGACACATCAAAGGATATTCTGGAAGTGGATTTTAACGAACAGCTCGTTTCTGAAACAGATGTTTTCGAGGAGGAATGACATCATGCAAAACACCAAAGCTATATGGTTGATAATTAACCGCCGCACACTCGTGACTTCAGTCATGAGTTAGGCGGTAAGATTTTTGCAAAAACCTAGATTTTTGTTATCCGTAAGTCCCTGTTTCTTGCTTGAGAGAATGGGATTTGCTACCATAGCTGTATCAACATTAGGAAGGAGGCATCCCGATATGAAAGTGTTTTCCACTTACAGCGTCAAAATCAAGCACTACAACCATGTCTTTAAGGAAACCATATCCTTATACAGGGATGCTGTGAACTTCCTGATTGGAGTATGTCTGGATAAATGGGACATCATTACTACCATGAATCAGAACCTGCTCCGCCAGCAGTATGTGGAACGCCTGTGTCACAAAACTAAGGATAATCCGGATGTGAGCTATCCGTTTGACCGGAAGTTTTACAAATTTCCCAGTTACCTGCGGCGCAGCGCTATTTCTGAAGCCATAGGAAAGGTATCTTCCTACAAAAGCAAACTGGCAAACTGGGAATCTGAGGATCCCAAAACCCGCGGCAGGAAGCCATCCTTCCCGAAAACCGGATACGTTTATCCGTCCATGTACCGGACCGTCATGTACGAACAGTCTGGCGATTACGAGATGAAGATCAAGGTCTTCGTCCGTAACACCTGGGCTGGCTGACCGTCAAAGTCCGGAAATCCGACATGGATTATATCAATCGGCGCTGCGCTTCTAGGAAGAAATGTTCCCCTACCCTGCAGAAGCGGGGCAAGGAGTGGTTTTTAGACTTCCCATTTGAGGAAAAGATAACGCTTCCGGATACCAATGTATTTGACCAGACGATCCTGGCGGTTGACCTTGGCATCAATGCTGCGGCAACGGTTTCTGTCATGCGTGCAGACGGCACGATCTTAGGCAGGCATTTTTGCAGGCTGCCGAAAGAATACGACTCTCTGACTCATGCGGTAAACCGGATCAAGAAGGCTCAGCAGCATGGAAACCGCAGAACACCCAGACTCTGGGCCAAAGTAAAGGGAATCAACAGGGACATTTCGGTAAAGACTGCTAATTTCATCATGGATGTCGCCACCCTTTACAATGCCGATGTGATCGTCTTTGAACATCTGGACCGTACTGGCAGAAAACGAGGCTCCAAGAAACAGCGGCTCCATCTGTGGAGAAG
>CAJKWK010000081.1 GCA_905203555.1 uncultured Lachnospiraceae bacterium | reverse complement strand
CTTATCGTTTGCTTGGTGCTCAGATTATTGGATATGAAGGAGTTGATAAACGTATTGATGTGCTGGCAACAGCAATTCATGCAGGGCTGAAGGCAACCCAGCTGAAAGATCTGGATCTTGCATATGCACCGCCGTATTCCTCTGCCAAGGATCCTGTAAATATGGCAGGATTCATGATAGACAATATAGCAAAAGGTACCTTAAAACAATGGCATCTGGAAGATATGGATAAGATTTCTAAAGATAAAAGTGTTGTATTGCTGGATGTGAGAACTGTAGGTGAATTTAACAGGGGGCATATGGATGGATTCAAAAATATTCCTGTAGATGAACTGAGGGAACGCATCAATGAAATTGAGAAAGGAAAGCCTGTTTATCTGATATGCCAGAGTGGGCTGCGAAGTTATATTGCCAGTCGTATTCTGGAAGGAAATGGATATGAAACATACAACTTCTCCGGTGGATTCCGCTTCTATGATGCAGTGGTTAATGACCGTGCGTTGATTGAAAGGGCATATGCATGTGGTATGGATTATTAAAAAATAATCACAATAATTTTATAATTTACTTGTAGCGTAAAAAGATCCCCCATTTATTAGAATGACTTTCACAATTCTGATAAATGGAGGATTCTTTAGATGTCATAGAAAAACAGTTTTATGATCTTTGTAGTGTTTCCAGTCTTTTCGAATCAAGGATGGTGATTTTGCCGCGTGAGAGTTTGACGAGACCATCGCCCTGAAAGTATCGAAGCATTCGAGTGATCACTTCCCTGTGGGAACCAAGATGGTTTGCGATAGTTTCGTGAGTGATTTTCAGTTCATTTGTTCCTTCGATAGAGGTCTCTTCTAAAAGAAATGAAGCAACACGCTTATCCAAACTCTTCCACATGATCTGTTCAATCAGCCACATGACATCAGAAAAACGGCTAGCCATTAATTCATTGGTATAGTTTGCGACGGGAGCCGATTCCTTCATGATGTCCTTATAGATTTCAGCAGGGATGATCCAAAGATCAGTATCTTTTTCTGCTTCAATGGTTACTTCAAATTGAATGGACTGCATGATACATGAGGCGGATAAAAGACACATATCCATATCGAACAGGCGGTAAAGTGTAATTTCTCGTCCTTCATCTGAAAGTATGTAAGTTCGAAGCTGCCCGGATTTAACCAGTAATAATCCAGTACAATCCAGGTTTCCGTTGTGAATGATCGTTCCTTTTTTTACATCCCGTGTAATCAAATTGTCTGAAATTACTTTTTTCTGTGCTGTATTTAAGTCATTCCATAGTGGAAAATAATTTTCGAAGCTCATAACAGTTATCTCCTTTACGAACATAGTATACTTACTTTTTTAAGATGCGTCAATTATATAATTGACATATGCCATAAATAAAAATATACTGACTATAGTACATGACTGTTGTGAATATGAGGGAGGGATAAATAATGCAGGGAGATGTCAGTTTTACATTTTTGGACCGAATTGAAGAAGTAGAACTGAATATTGTAGATAGACGATGGCAGTCTGCACTGGCATTGGCATTGACTTTGCCAGATATTTGCGGAGGTATTGCTTTCCCGGAAATTGTTAAACATTATCGAGATGGCCGGGTTATGCTGGATCGGCAAAAGAATCCGACCCGTGATGTGGGAACCCAGTATATTCGCTGGTTTGATGAATATGCAGGGGACTACTTTAAACTATCTCAATCCGATGAAAAGCCATATATTTGCGGAGAACGCTGTTGGCAGCTTCGATGTGAATATCTTCATCAAAATAAAGGATTTTTGAATGATGAAAATAATATACGCTTTCATCTTGGACTAAACTGTGGAATGTCAGTTTGTCAGTTGGAAAGTATGAACATACAGGAGAACGGAAACGATATTCGTATAGACATAGAACAGTTTTGTCTGAGGATGTGCAAGGCAGCAAAGAGTTATTATGATAAAGTTCATTTGGAAAAAGACTTTAGTCTCTATAATACACCAGTTTTGGATTTTATTCAGGTAACACAAAAAAAGAAAGCTGCTTCTATTATTGCACTGGTCTGTGGCAGTGAACGTTATGCAAAAGGATTAAAAGAAACATTGCAATTTATTTCAGATCAGATCATGCTGTTTTACACACCGGAAAGTGCTAAAACAAGATTAGGCAGACATAAGCCGGATCTTTGGATTGTTACCGAAGATATGACGAGCCAACCGAATCAGCCATGGCGTGCGGACAGGACAACACCTGTAATTTTAATCACAGGCAATCCTGATGCTGTTGAAATTAAAAAGAATTCAGGAAAACTAACTGTTCTTTCTATGCCATTATCAATAGTTGATTTGCGGAAAACCGTCGAAATATATGTGTCGTGAGGAGAAGTTTATGCTGTACATAATACTATTATTTGTATTTGTAGTTGTAGTTGTATATTTGATGATGCTTATGCGGAGACAGAAAGAAAAGATGAGCGAAATTAAAATACAAATAGATCAACTGCAAGCACAACATGATCGATTGCAGAAAGAAAGGGATCAGTTACAAGAACGGATGAATCATCTGGAAGAGCAACGAGAACACTTGCAAATGCAAACAGACCAGGCATTTCGGAGTGCTGATGAAATCGAGAAAATTTACGATGAGATATGGAATCATGCTAATACCATTCACCTTTACTCTTCGTTAGCTGAAGAAGAAAGCAAATCTATAACAATGAAAGAAAAACAAAAAGAAATTATTCGAACAACTGAGGAAATTCTAAACATCATATATAAATATAAAGGTAATGTATAATAAAAATATGTCATTGTAATGATTAGCGTTCAAGGTAAATTCTTATGTAATAATATCACAGAAGGATTTACCTTTTTCAGGTACAATAGAGATACAAAATTTGAAAGGGGAACAAAGCATTGGCAAAAAGAATGGCAAGTGTCGATAAAAAAAGATGTGTTGCCTGCGGAGTATGTGAAAATACTTGTCCGCTGGCAGCTGTCAAAGTTTACCATGGATGTTATGCTGTGGTAGAAGAAACAGTGTGTGTAGGATGTGGAAAATGTGCAAAGTCCTGTCCGGCAGGTTGTATTGAAATGAAAGAGAGGACAGCGATGTGAAGAAAAAGAAACATTGGTATGATTATTTATGGATATGGGCGATCCTTTATTTTGCTCTCGGTTTTTTTAATATTTTGTTTGCTTGGTTTGGGATGATTGATTTCCTGTTGCCGTTAGGAATAGCGATATTCGGTGAAAATAAATTTTTCTGTAATCATTTGTGTGGACGTGGCCAGCTTTTTAGTAAGCTCGGTGGGGATTTAAAATGCTCAAGAAATAAACCAACCCCGCGATGGATGAGTTCAAAATGGTTCCGATACGGCTTTTTGATATTTTTCCTTACAATGTTTGGGAATATGGTATTTCAGACATATTTAGTTGGTGCCGGATCATCATCCTTGCGTGAAGCCATCAAATTATTCTGGACCTTCCGTGTTCCGTGGGGATGGACATACACTGCCGGAACAGTAGCTGATTGGGTGGCACAGTTTAGTTTTGGATTTTATAGTTTGATGCTTACATCTTTGTTGTTAGGGTTGATCGTAATGGTGTTATATAAGCCACGAACCTGGTGTACATTTTGTCCAATGGGAACAATGACGCAGGGTATCTGTAAATTAAAAAATAATGAAAAGAAGTAATACTATAAGGTGATTCATAAAAGGCATATGTCAAAAACATTATTGACATATGCCTTTTATAGGGCTATTATATAGGAAAAGCGAGAAAGGAGCAGTTTATGCCGAGACCAGTAAAATGCAGAAAAGTCTGTCATTTCCCCAATGTTTTAGAATTTCTTCCGGCAGATGATACTGAGAAAAAAACACCCATTGTTCTAACGGTAGATGAGTACGAGACAATCCGTCTTTTGGACAAGAAAGGTTACAGTCAGGAGCAGTGTGCAGCATCTATGCAAGTCGCAAGAACAACGGTCCAGCGAATTTACGAGATCGCCAGGAAAAAGATCGCAGATGCACTTATCGACGGGCATCCACTCAAAATTGAGGGCGGAGATTTCAGAATCTGTGACGGTCAGAGCGGCAACTGCAGCTTTGGAGGATGTTACAAACAGGAAATTTACAAAAAATATGCAGCAGAAAAAGGAGAAGGTATCATGAGAATAGCAGTAACATATGAAAATGGACAGATTTTCCAGCACTTTGGACACACAGAGACATTTAAGATTTACGATGTAGAGGAAGGAAAAGTAGTACATTCAGAAGTAGTAGATACGAATGGAAGTGGACATGGCGCATTGGCAGGAGTTCTTAATGCATTGAATGCAGACGTTTTGATTTGTGGCGGAATTGGAGGCGGCGCACAGACAGCGTTAGCGGCAGCAGGCATCAAGCTTTTCGGAGGAGTTTCCGGAGATGCGGATGAAGCAGTAGAAGCTTTTATCAATGAAACACTTGAGTATAATCCGGATGTGAAATGTTCTCATCACGAGCACAACCACGGGGAAGGACATACATGTGGCGAGCATGGATGTGGAAGCCACAGTTGTCATTAAGAAGTGAGATTGCCATCGGATCATAAGATGAAAAAATAAAAGGTATTGATCTATAAAGAGGGAAGGGAACCCGCATCATCAAATTTGCTTGTGATGTCGGGTTCTCTTTTTATTTGCATAATGATATACTTTTATTGTGGTTAGAAAAATAAAGCATGTACAAAACTCATAGGAGAAAGATGTATACTTATGACAACATTTGGTGATAAAATTAGGAAGTTGCGAAAAGAGAAAAAAATGACTCAACAAAAGCTGGGTGATATGGTGGGCGTTTCTCATAGAACAATTCGATCTTGGGAAGTTGAAGGACGATATCCGAAGCAGAGTAGTTTATATCAAAAACTGGCAGATGCATTTCAGTGTCAGGTTTCTTATCTTATGAATGATAATGAAACCGTGTGCTTGGGTAATGATGAGCCAAGTGAATATGCTGGTGCTAAACAGGCAAGGCAGATTCTTGAACAGGTAGCTGCTTTATTTGCCAGTGGAACTATGACCAATGAGGACAAAACTATTTTCATGGATGAGATGACGAGACTTTATCTGGCATCAAAAAAGAACAGAAGAAAATGGTAAGAAGAAATGAACTGTTTTGTTTTCTTGCTTGATAGAAAAGAAGAATAGAACGTATAATAGTGTTAATGATCCAGAGAAGATTGCTCTGGAAATAGAATTATTCGTACCAGTGGTGCGAGTATAGAGTAGGAGTGAAAGAATGGTAGAAGATACTATGTTTTCCGGGGAATCGAAAAATATTGAGTACAAGGTATCCTTACCTGATAAAAGTGAAAAGTACATGAAGACAATCGTAGCTTTTGCCAATACACAAGGTGGCAAGCTGATTGTTGGAGTAGATGATAAAACACACCAGATTGTTGGTGTGGAAAATGATGTGTTGTTTCAGCTGATGGATGGAATTGCCAATGCAGTTTCTGATTCCTGTGTGCCACAGATCATTCCTGATATTGAGCCACAGACAGTAGACGGGAAAACGGTCATTGTTGTATCAGTAGAAGCTGGAAAGAACAGACCGTATTATCTAAAATCAAAGGGAAAAGATAATGGCACTTATATCCGTGTAGCAGGTACATCAAGACAGGCATTTCCGGAGAAGATAAAAGAACTGGAAATGGAAGGGGCCAGAATCTCATGGGATGAGCTTACTTGTGTGGGTTATCCTGTTTCAGAGGAAGCAACAGAGAAACTTTGTCAGGATATTGAAAAGTTCCGGAAGAAAGCAGGAATGTCAGAACATTCTGTAAAGAAAGAGCAGCTGATAAACTGGAAAATTTTGAAGCAGAGCGAGGGACAGCTTCTGGCAACGAATGCCTATGCGTTGCTGACATCAGATTATTTTTCATTCTCCAAAACACAATGTGCGGTATTCAAGGGAACAGATCGTGCAATGTTTCTGGATAAGAGAGAATTTACAGGACCAATCTATACACAAATCGAAGAAGCAGTAGATTTTGTATTGAGAAATATTCGGCTTGGAGCAACAATTGACGGATTGGTGCGAAAAGAGAAATATGAGTTACCACCGGAAGCAATCAGGGAAATGATTATTAATGCCCATTGTCACCGTAACCTATTAGATGAATCCTGTATTCAGGTCGCAGTTTATGATGACAGATTGGAGGTGACATCTCCGGGTGGATTATATAACGGATTAACTTATGAGGAAGTCATGAATGGTCATTCGAAGATCAGGAATAAAGGCATTGCCAATATATTCAGTCAGATGGGACTTGTAGAGGCATGGGGAAGCGGAATAAAAAGAATCCTTAATGCTGCAGAAGAGTATGGACTTCCAAAGCCGAGATTTCAGGAATTTGATAATATGTTTCGGGTAGAGTTGTTCCGAGTCAATCCAATAACTGACCAAGCTAACCAAGCTACTAACCAAGCTAACCAAGATTTAGAGAGATTAGACCAAGTGGAAGATGAAAATGTACTGAGTGAGAAAGAAATAGAAATTCTGAATCTTGTACGTATGCAACCTTCAATCACGCAGAAAGAAATGGCTAATGCGTTAGATTGGAATCTTGCTAGTGTGAAGTATTATATAACCAAATTGAAGGAAAAGAATTATCTGAAGAGGCAGGGAAGTAGCCAAAAAGGGAAATGGGTGATATTAACAAAACGAGATTGACACTTGTATCAATTCGTGTTAAACTATGAAATGTAAGGAGGAGAGAAAGATGCCTAGAAAACCATCATTAGACGGCAAAGATTCTAGTCTGAGAATTAGGATGTCACCAGAGCAAAAAGAAAAGCTAGTATCTTATGCAGAGAGACATTATCAGACTATGAGTAATGTAATATTCCAGGCGTTGGACATTCTTTACGCAAGAGAAGAACAACAAAATAATAAAGAGTAAAATGGAGTTATTTTGGAGTTTATTTCTTCATAAGCGGTGCGAAAAACACAAAAACAGAACGCACGTTCGAAATATAAACCTCTAATAACAGCCTTTGCGTGTCATGAAACGCAGTCCGCAAAGGAGTTTGAATAATTTTCAAAAGCTCGCAAAAGCCTATAAAATGGGCGTTTGCGAGCTTGTTTTTTGGGCTTTGGTACTAAAATGGTACTAAAGTGAGCTGTGCATGAATAATAGTATTTATGCA
>CAJKWK010000080.1 GCA_905203555.1 uncultured Lachnospiraceae bacterium | reverse complement strand
TCAAGGTTTTTAAATAATTTAAACAATAAAAAAGAGGTAGTTTTTGACACTACCACAAAGTACTGGGGGGAATTGAAATGACAGAAACCGTGGTGAATACTGTTTTACCGGATATTCCCAGAATTTATACGGCGCTTGCAGAATGGCTGGCTTGTCTGATTTGCATTCTGGGCGTGAGACGTAAGGTGAATGGGAAAATACTGGCAGGAATTTCGGCTGTGGTTTTGGTATGGCAGTCTGTTTTTTTGCATTTGACAGCAGGTGCAGAAGGTATCTGGTGGATGATCTGCATGGGCGCAGCAGTGGGATTCATGTATTGTTATATTGCGTTTTGCTGCGAGATTACATGGAAGGATGCCGGATATTATTGTGTGCGGGCGTTTGTAACGGCAGAATTTGCGGCATCGCTGGAATGGCAGCTGGATTGTTTTGTTTATTTTGCATTGGGATGGGAGTCAACGTGGATTCGGATCGGTATGTTGGTTTTGATCTATATGCTTGTATTTTTATGTGTGTGGCTTTGTTACCGCAAGTATGAAAATGCCGAAGAGCCGATTCTGGTGACGAATAAAGAACTGGTGTCTTGTGTGATCATCGGTCTGGCAGTCTTTTTGATCAGTAATCTTGGGTTTGTTTCTCTTACGACTCCGTTCAGTGGGAGCAGAGCACCGGAAATTTTTAATGTGCGTACGCTGGTAGATCTTGGAGGCGTGGCGATTCTTTATGCGTTTCATGTGCAGAGAGTGGACTTGCGTGTCCGTCATGAACTGGAAAGTATGCAAAGTATTTTGCATAATCAATACGTGCAGTATCAGCAGTCGCAGGAGGCAATGGATCTGATCCATTATAAATATCACGATCTCAAACATCATATTATCGCACTCCGGGCACAGGAAAATCCACAGCAGAGAGATGCTTATCTGGATAAGATGGAGGAGGAAATACGTAATTTTGAAGCACAGAATCGTACCGGGAACGAAGTTCTGGATACGCTTTTGAATGCGAAAATGCTGCAGTGTATGAAGAAAGATATTTCGATGACCTGTGTGGCAGATGGAACTTTATTTTCATTTATGGATACGATGGACATCTGTTCTATATTTGGAAATGCGCTGGACAATGCAATTGAATACGAGGAGAAGATTGAAGAGAAGGAAAAGCGTCTGATCCATGTGACGGCTTGTGCACAGAAGAATTTTCTGATCGTACGGTTTGAAAATTATTGTGAGGAAGAGATGGAGTTGGGAACAAAATTTCCGACTACAACAAAAGGAGATACGCAGTTTCATGGGTATGGCTTGAAGAGTCTGCGTTATACTGTTCGGAAGTATGGCGGAGAGGTGAATGTGAATATTGAAAATAATTGGTTTGTATTGAAAATATTGATACCGATGCAGATAATAGAAGATTGATATTGAAAAGAGCCGGAGAGATTCGGCTCTTTTGCTTTGGTGAAATTAGATAAATTGAGGATGTTATTTTTGGCTATTTTACACAGAACACTGTGCGGGATTTGACAGGTTGTGCAGAAAACATGCAATTTGTGCAGTTTTTGGCATGGAAGGATTCTATTTGGTAAAATGCAGATACAGAAAAGAAAGGGAGGAATGAAAGATGTTAGCAATTAACATTGAGGACGTAATTAACGTCTTGAACACATGCAAGCCATATTTGATCGCACTTGGTGTTATTCTTGCGCTTGCTATCGTAATTACTATCGCAGTGATGAAACTGCAGAAACCGAAAAAGAAATTTGTTCGTGCGCAGAGCTGGATTGCATTTCTGACGGCGCTTGTTGTGATTGTGAATATGATCTGCTGGGGTCCGATGTCCAGTATGATTTCGCTGGCAACAGGAAATGGAACAATTTCTGAAGAAACTTCAGATGCAGCAACGGAGCTTTGTGAGCAGATTGCAGATGAAGGAATTGTTCTTTTAAAGAATGAGAATGGAAATTTACCACTGGAAGAAGGTACAAAGCTGAATGTCTTTGGATGGGCATCTACTAATCCGGTGTATGGCGGAACAGGTTCCGGTGGACTTTCGGATGCATATCCGACAGTGTCTTTGCTGCAGGGACTTGAGAATGCAGGATTTGAAGTGAATCAGGAGTTGGTTGATTTTTATACAAACTTCCGCGAGACACGTCCGACAGTTGGTATGTGGGGACAGGATTGGACAATTCCTGAGCCATCGATGGAAGAGTATGAAGACGCAGGAATTTTTGAATCTGCAAAAGAGTATTCTGATACAGCAGTCGTTGTAATTTCCAGATCCGGTGGAGAAGGAGCCGATCTTCCGACAAGTCTGGATCCGGAAGTAGAGGATACATTTGAAGAAGGCGGAACTTTTGGAGCATCAGGACTTCGTTACAGTGATCAGAAAGATGATCTGGATGCATCCAAGCATTTCCTTGAGCTGACAAATAGAGAGCAGGCAATGCTGGAGCGTGTAGCAGAAGATTATGAAGATATCATTGTTGTAGTCAATGCGGCCAATGCGATGGAACTCGGATTTGTGGAAGAGTATGAACAGATCAGCAGTGTCTTGTGGTGTCCTGGAACGGGACAGTCTGGATTCAACTCACTTGGTTCTATCTTGAAGGGAGAAATCAACCCATCAGCAAAGACAAGCGATACTTTTGTAAGAGATTTGACAAAGACACCAACTTATAATAATTTTGGCAGTTTTTCCTATGACAATATGGATGAATTTGCAGTAGATGATATTGTACCGACCTTTGTAAATTATACAGATGGAATTTATGTCGGTTATCGTTTCTATGAAACAGCTGCAGAAGAAGGTTTGATCAATTATGATGAAGTGGTACAGTATCCTTTTGGATATGGACTTTCTTATACAACATTTGAGCAGAAAATGGGAGAAGTGAAAGAAAGCGACGGAACAATTTCTGTAGATGTGACGGTGACAAATACAGGCGATACTGCCGGTAAAGATGTAGTGGAGATCTATTTTAACCCGCCATATACAAATGGAGGAATTGAAAAGGCATCTGTAAACCTGATCGGTTTTGAGAAGACAGAAATTCTGGAACCAGGAGAAAGTGAGACAGTTACTGTTACATTTACAGTTGAAGATATGGCATCTTATGATGATGTAAATGCAAAAGCCTATGTATTAGAAAAGGGTGATTATGAAATTTCACTTCGTACAGATTCTCATACGGTGTTAGATACAGAAGTTTATACAGTGGATGAAACGATTACATATGATGCGGAGCATACACGTTCTACAGATGAGATCACTGCAACTAACCAGTTGGATTTTGCAAACGGTGGTTTGACTTATCTTTCACGTGCAGACGGATTTGCGAATTATGCAGAAGCAACAGCTGCACCAACAAACTTTACAATGTCTGAAGAAGACAAAGCAACTTTCAAAAATAACAGCAATTATGATCCGGAAGAATATAATGAGGATTCCGATGAAATGCCAACTACGGGAGCGAAAAACGGGTTAGAGCTTGCAGACCTTAGAGGTGCTGACTATGATGATCCGCAGTGGGATGAACTTCTCGATCAGTTGACGATTGATGATATGGATACAATGATTGCTCTTGGCGGATATCAGACAGCAGCAGCTTCCAGTGTTGGAAAAACACAGACAATTGACTGTGACGGTCCGGCATCTATTAATAATAACTTTACAGGAACAGGATCCATTGGATTCCCGGCCGGGGTAATGATTGCAAATACATGGAATGTAGAGATTGCGGATGCTTTTGGACAGAGTATTGGAAAAATGGCAGACGAGATGGGCGTATCCGGATGGTATGCACCGGCTATGAATATCCACAGAAGTGCTTTTGCGGGACGTAACTTCGAATATTATTCAGAAGATCCGCTTCTGTCAGGTAAGATTGCATCAACAGCAGTTATTGGGGCAGAAAAAGAAGGCGTATATGCATATATCAAACATTTTGCATTGAATGATCAGGAAACAAATCGTACAAATCAGTTATGTACATGGTTCAATGAGCAGTCAGCGCGTGAAATTTATCTGAAACCATTTGAGATGTGTGTAAAAGAGGGCGGCGCAAAGGCTGTGATGACAGCATTCAACTTCTATGGAACAGAGCCGGCACAGGCAAGTAGTCCGGTATTGAATACGATTTTACGTGATGAGTGGGGATTCAGAGGATTTGTTTTGACAGATTATTATGGAGTTTATGGTTATCAGGATGCTGACCGTATGGTAAGAAATGGAAACGACTGTATGCTTGTAGCATATGATACAGAAACCAATCATATGACAGACAAAGAAAGTGCTACCAGTGTTCAGGCTATGCGTCAGGCATGTAAGAATATTATGTACACAGTTGTAAATAGTCGTGCATATGATGCAGATAATCTTCAGACTGGTTTGATGGCATGGCAGATTACAGCGATTGTAATTGATGTGATTCTGGCTGCAGGCCTGATTGTATTGGAAATTGTGGCAATTAAGAAATTTAAGAAAAGAAATGCAGAGTATGTAACAGAGACAATAGCAGAAACTGTAGAATCATAAGCAGAGCATTATAGTAAGGAAGGATGGAATCGGAAATTATTTTCGGTTCTCCTTCCGTTATATGGAAACATTTAACTTATAAAAGTATAGATCAGATTAGAAAGAGAAAGGTACAGGAGGGCGAACGTGAAACATCAAGAAATTGTGGAACAGATGACTTTAGAAGAAAAGGCTGCATTTTTGAGTGGAAAAAATGTATGGCAGACGAGGGGGTTTCCAAGACTGCATATTCCCTCTATCTTTTGTTCTGACGGACCTCATGGAATCCGAAAACAGGCAGGGGCAGGAGATCATCTTGGGTTAAATGCGTCGCTTCCGGCAACTTGTTTTCCGACAGCGGCAACGGTTGCAAATAGCTGGGATGAAGCACTGGGAGAAGAACTGGGGGTGGCTCTTGGGGAGGAAGCGACCGCACAGGAAGTAAATGTATTGCTCGGACCGGGTTTGAATATGAAACGGAGTCCCCTTTGCGGAAGAAATTTTGAATATTTTTCCGAAGATCCGTATCTGGCAGGCAAAATGGCTGCGTCTTATGTGAAGGGAATACAGAGTCAGGGAGTGTATGCCTGTCCAAAACATTTTGCAGTAAACAGTCAGGAATTGCGCCGTATGGCGATGAATTCTGTGCTGGATGAAAGAACATTGAGAGAAATCTATCTGACAGGATTTGAGATTGCCGTAAAAGAAGGCGAAGCAAAATCCATTATGACAAGTTACAATGAAATCAATGGGACATACGCCAATGAACATAAACATTTATTGCAGGATATTTTGAGAAAAGAATGGGGATTCGACGGAATTGTCATTACAGACTGGGGTGCATCCAATGATCATCCCGCAGGTGTGGCAGCAGGCTCCAATCTGGAAATGCCGGCGCCGGGATTAGATGCTGCAAGAGAGATCATAAAAGCAATCGAAAGTAAAAAGTTGACGATGGAAGAGCTGGATACGTGTGTGGATGATTTGTTAGATGCAGTTCTGACATTAAGTAAAAATGCGGAAGGAAAGAAACATACATTTCCGGAAACAGCACACCATGAGCTGGCAAGACGTGCTGCGGAAGAAAGTGCTGTACTTTTGAAAAATACAGATGATATCCTTCCTTTGGCACCAGGAAGTAAGGTGGCGGTTATCGGGGATTTTGCGGTAGAGCCGAGATATCAGGGGGCAGGCTCTTCGATGGTAAATCCGACGTATCTGGAAACGATCGAGAAGGTTATTGGCAATTATGACTTGCAAGTTGTAGGTGTTAACAGAGGATATAAGCGGAACGGTGAAGCGGATGAAGCGATGAAGAAAGCAGCGCTTGATCTGGCAGCAGCGGCAGATGTTGTTATCTATTGTTTTGGACTGGATGAACTTAGTGAGTCTGAAGGCTTAGACCGTTCTCATATGAGGATTCCGCAGAATCAGATTGATCTGCTGCAATCGATTGTACAGGTGAATGAAAATGTAGTTGGTCTGCTGAGTGCAGGGGCTGCGATTGAAATGCCTTGGCATTATTGCTGTAAGGCGATTCTGCATGGATATCTGACCGGACAGGCTGGAGCAAGTGCGATGATGAATATTCTCACAGGCAAGGTTAATCCTTCCGGAAGATTGAGCGAAACTTATCCGGTTCGATACGAAGATACACCGGCGTTCCGTAATTTCCCGAGCACAGAGAGAAATGCAGAGTACAGGGAAAGTATTTACATTGGATATCGCTATTATGATACAAGCAAAGTCCGAGTGCAGTATCCGTTTGGTTATGGATTATCTTATACGACATTTGCATATTCAGACTTAAAGATAAGCCCAGATGGAGTTACATTTCAGTTAACAAATACCGGTAAATATGACGGTGCAGAGGTCGTTCAGATGTATGTGGGACTTCCAAATGCGATCGTATTTCGACCGGAAAAAGAATTAAAGGGCTTTCGAAAAGTATTTTTAAGGGCTGGAGAAAGCAAGGAAGTTCAGATTCTATTTGACGATAAGACATTCCGTTACTGGAATGTGAAAACCAATGGCTGGGAAGTGGAAGAGGGTACGTATCGTATCATAATCGGAGCGAGTGTGGCAGATATAAAATTGGAGGGCGAGCTGCGAGTAGAGGGAACAACAAATGCGTATCCATATAATCCGGCAAAATTACCATATTATTATACCGGAATCGTGCAGCAGATTTCGGATGAGGAATTTCAGGAATTGTTAGGAAGACCGATTCCTTCCGGTAAATGGACGGGGGATTTGGGCGTGAATGACGCAATCTGTCAAATGTATTATGCAAAAAGTGGGTTGGCTAGATTTATTTACAATTGTCTGACTGCGATGAAGAAAAAGAGTGAAGAAAAAGGAAAGCCGGATTTGAATATTTTGTTTATTTATAACATGCCGTTTCGAGGAATTGCAAAGATGACGGGTGGTATGGTCAGTATGGAAATGGTAGAAGGAATGGTTACGGTTGTGAATGGACATTTCTGGAAAGGAATCAAGCAGATCGTTGGTGGATTCTTCCGGAATCAAAAGGCAAATAGGGTGTATGAGGCGAAACTTTCCAATAAGTAGGGTATAAAGATGAGGTGAGAAAAACATGAAAGAAAAATGGATGAAGATATGGAGTGCATTTGAAGAAAAGCATCCAAAACTTTCCAAGTGGATATATCAGATTTTTTATTTCTTTGTATTCAGTATGGGTGTTACGGTATTCCAGTATCTGGTATTTACTTTTATGCCGGGATGGCTGGGACTTGAACTGGCTGGAACAGAATTTATGTGGCCGCAGAAAGAACTCCATATTTTGGGAGTAGATTTTACGTGGAGTCTGTTGGGATATAATGTGCTCCGAGATGCAAGCGGAGCTGTTATGATCGGCGGGGGTCTTGGGTATTTCATCAGTTATGAAACAGGATCTTTTCTTGCGCAATGTATCAATTTTCCACTGCAAAGAAATATTACGTTTAAAAGTAAAGGGAATCCAGTGTATCAGGCAATGTGGTATTTTATCGCATGGGTTGTAATTTCAGTGATCTGTAATGGATTCAATAACTTGTGGATGCCAATTGCATCTGCATATGTGCCGCCGGCAATTTATAATCTGCTGGTAACATTTATTACAGGCGGCGTCTCTATGGTAATCTTTTTCTTCGTATTTAAGATTATCTTCCCGGAAGGCGAACCGGAGAAAGCGAAATCTGATTTGTAAGAGAGATATATATAAGATAAGAGATATATAAGATAAGAGATATATAAGATATCAACAAATTCACAGGGGTTATCAACAAGAAACACATGGATTTTGTGGGAAGTGTATGCTAAGGTAAAGGTACACTTCCCATTATTCATTTAAATACTAATTAAGTAAAATTTTTCGGCAGGATGTTCTTCCTGCGACAGTTCTATGATGGGTTTCATTTCGGCGCCTGAATCAGGCACGATCCATGAAAG
>CAJKWK010000079.1 GCA_905203555.1 uncultured Lachnospiraceae bacterium | reverse complement strand
TTTCAATATTTAGGGAATGAAATCCGGAAAGAAGATAGAAACAATGTCCCGGAATATCAGTATCGTATGAAGGGAGAAATTAAGAATGGTAGTTGAAGAATTTCATGATCAGAAAATTATATATCACTTAAATATAGATGAAGAAACAAACAATATTTTAATGCATCTTAGTTCATTAAAAAATATAAAGATCAATAGAGTAATCAAAGGCACAACTTTAGTGAGTGCTTTTTATATCTTTTCTTTAGCATTTTATTCATACTTGTTTCATATCTCATTTGCATGGATATTTTTATTGTTAAGTATTGGGTTTACTGCGTTAGGTTTAAGTGTAGAAAAATTACAAAAAGTATTTATGAGAGTAATCATAAATAAAGAAAAACAGAAAATGAATAGTGAGCGAAAATATGTGTTTTCAAAAGAAGGTGTGGATATAGTCACAGAGACTGGAGCTATACATAATTATTGGAGTTCATTTGTTAGTAAGGGAGAGATTGAAAATCATATTTATTTGGTTCGTAAAGACAATAAAGTTATATTGATTAATAAAACGGTTCTATCTGAAAATGAGCGAATAATGCTCAGAAGTTTTATTCAAGATATAGAGACAGAACAGTTAGAAACGGAAAATAAAATGTCTTTTATAATGAAGACATTGGTGGCGACTACGATGATTACCGTTATAGTGTCATTTATATATATTGGCATTAAAATTGGATATCCTTTATCAGATCAAGAGATTTTTCGTTTATGGTTTATAAGAACAGTTCCTATCATATTGCTCTTGATTCTACAATGTTTGACTGTTATATGGACTTGTGTTTTATCCATGGTAATAAAAATGAATAAAAAGAAATCTTTATTGAAAAGAATTCTTTTATGGGTAGTCGGAATAATCGTAGTGCTGGCAATGGCATTGGGGATATTTGTAAATATGTTAAATGACGTTTCAGAACATTATAATAGTAATGGAACAGTGATAGTTAAAACTCCTGTGTGGTTAGATAAACCATCATATAGGCTGTACAAAAAAGAAAATATTTTGGTTCTTCAGTTCTTAAGAAATGCAGATGAATAGAGAGGGAGAACCCTAGCGTTTTTTGCTAAGGTTCTCTGTTTTGATTATTGCCATATGTTCAGAGCAGACAAGATAGATAAAGTGATATCTGATGCCTTGCTACCAGTAGTATGTTGTTCGCTTTGAATATTGGTAGCAAAAAAATAGGTATTATTTGCATTTTTTATGAAGCCGATAAACCAGCCGTTTACATCCTCCCCATTTACACGCCCGGTTCCGGTTTTTCCGTAGAAGTCTCCAAAAGCAGAGGAAGAAATGTGAAGTGCATCGGTTACCGCTTTTATATTTTCCGGTGCAAATCCCAAGCTATTATTTTGGAATTTGGTTAGCAATTCTACTTGCTCTATTGGAGAAATTTTCAGAGAAGATTCCATCCAATAGGAAGAAAGGTCACTGCCTAAATCTTCATTTCCGTATCCGATTTCGTGGAGATATTTCTGAACCGAAGATGCTCCAAGTTGTTCATCAATGGATAGGAAATACCAGTTGACAGAGGAACTCATGGCAGAATTTAATGTCTGATTGGTATTCCATGCCTCAAAAGGGTATTGGGTTCCGTTCCATTTCATAAAAGAATCTTCGGGTGAAATGATATTCTCTTCCAATCCAAACAAAGCATTATAAATCTTGTAGGTGGAGTCTGGTGCAATTCGTAAGGCTGCACGTTCCATGTCGTGAATCTTCCACGTGTCGTTTTTTAAATCATATAATACAAAGCTGCCCTCGTATTCTCCAAAATAATTGCTGAGGTCTATGTTGGAACAGTTCTTTTTAGAAATGTTCCACTGATAGCGGTTTTCATCTGCAGCATAAGTAGAAACAAATGGTGTAAATCCGAGAAGTAGAACAGATGTCAACAGAAAAGCAGTGATATTTTTCAGTTTTTTCTGTAAGGTTGGTTTTTCGTAAGATGCAATGTTTAAAATTCTTCGTTTCATCTGTTTCATATTTCCGCTGATGCCGGAGACAAAGGGGAACGGTGTCAGAGAAATTTTTTCGGCAAAGTTGATCAAGGTGTTTCCGTAAGCCTTGTAATCATCGGATTCCAGCATTTTCAAAACGGAAGTATCACAGGCTATTTCTCGGTCATTTCGCATTTCTTTCAGTGCATACCAGACAAGTGGATTAAACCAGTAAATAATGCCGACAAAGTTCATCAGATAATTTGCAAGTCCATCTTTGTGCTTATAATGCTGCAGTTCATGTAATAACATATATCGGATATCCCTTTGGTTATCATCTGATATGAGATGAATGGGAAGATAGATACATGGTTTGAAAAATCCTACAATGACCGGTGATTTTAAAAATGCGGTGCTGTATATTGGTATTTTTTTTGTAATACCTGTATCACTGAGGCAGCGCAAATATATATTGTGAACTTTTTGACTTTGAAGAGGCAGTGCAGATTTCTTCAAATGATGCAGCCGAAGGGCTGATTTGAATATAAGGATCAGCATTGCGATGATGCCAAAGATCCAGACTGCAAATAACAGATAACCGATCAGGGAGTGCGTTTCTCTGTTTACGGAAAGGGTGAAATCTTCTATCCAATTCTGGTTGGTGGCAATGGTTGTATGTAACGTCTGTCCTATGGCAGTTTCGGTATTGGAAATAGGGGGAAGGTTTAGGTTTTGAAACCATAAAAAACGTTCCGATCGCTGAAAAAATCGGAATGGAAGAAATGGAACCGCTAAAAGTCCGAACAGCAGAAACCATAGGTTATACTGCATCCGGCTGGATAAACTGTTTTTTAACAGGGATTTCATAAGTAAAAGAATGCCAATGATCCCACAGATGAGCAGGTTGCAGATCAAAAAGCGGATCATAAAATCAGCCATATTATTTTCCCCCTTTTTTATGTGGTTGCGCAAGAAGGGCACGGAGCGTATCTAATTCAGACTCAGATAATTTATCATTTTCGATGTAGGCGGATAGCATTGTTGTAATATTTCCATCATAATAGCGGCTTAGAAAAGAATTGCTTTCCTGCCCAATATATTCGCTTTCTTTTATGATTGGAGTATACACAAACATTCGGCTTTGCTTTTCGTAAGTAAGTGCGCCTTTGTTTACAAGACGTTTGATCAAGGTTTGGATTGTTTTCGGGCTCCAGCTCGTAGTTTGCAATAGCTTTTCGGTGATTTCATTTGTGCTGATCGGTGCGTATTTCCATACGATTTTCATGACTTCAAATTCAGCCTCGGAAATTTGTGGAAGTGTATTCATAGTGATTCTCCTTTAAATCTTACGGATGTAATATAATATTTATTATAGAGAGGTTCAAGGAGATTGTCAATTTCTTCAAAATAGAAAGCGTTTTCAGCTTTTGTATTTGCCAAAATGATTCAAAGCAGCATCGTGAATGTTCCGACTACGATGAAGGTCAGTCCCCATCTGGAACGGGCGGTGAGCTTTTCATGAAAAACCAGCCGGGAGAAAGCTACTGTTATCAGAAGGCTCAGCTTATCAATTGGGACTACCACACTTGCCAAGCCATCCTGCAATGCACGATAATAACACAGCCAGGATGCTCCGGTGGCAAGACCGGACAGGCAGATGAATGATAGTTCCTTTTTTGGAATCCCCCGTACTGTCCCGGTTTTGCCTGTTACCAATACCATGAGCCAAGCCATCACCAGCACAACGGAAGTGCGAATGGCTGTACCAAGATTGGATTCTATCCCTACGATTCCCACTTTGCCTAAAATAGAGGTAAGACTGGCGAATATTGCTGAGCTGAAGGCGTAGAGCATCCATCCTTTTCCATGAGCAGCCGCGCTTTCGGCCACTGCTTTTTTCTCGATCATAAGGAAAGTGCCTGCGCCGATCAGCACGATGCCAACACCCTGAAACGGTCCGATGGGTTCCCCTAGAAACAGAAAAGCCAGCAGGATTGTCAGAACTACACTGGATTTGTCGATAGGGACTACCTTGTTGACATCACCCAGTTGGAGAGCTTTGAAGTAGCAGAGCCAGGACGCTCCGGTTGCCGCTCCGGACAGAATCAAAAATAAAAGTGTCTTTCCGCCAATTGTAGCAATTTGATTTTGAGAACCTGTTACAAACACCATTAGCCAGGAAAAAATCAGTACAATAATGGTGCGAATAGCGGTTGCTACGGTAGAATCCGTTTTCCGAATACCGCATTTTGCAAGGATCGATGTTACGCCCGCAAAAAATGCGGAACCAAAAGCAAATGCAATCCACATAAAAGATACCCCCTAAAATATTGCCTATATTGCAAAACATCAGCTATATGTTTCTGTTTGTGACTTATTATTATATATTTGGACAATAGTACAACTTTCGGCTCTTGTCAACCGCAGATCAGCTCAACCGGGATGAAAGTTTATTTGAAAATTTATTTGTGTATAAAAGATGTTGTGGAAGGCGCATATTTCCTTAAGCATTGTACATACGACTATTATGATAATATATTTCTGAATGATATGGCATCAGACAGAGTGAGGGGCGACGATGAACCAAAAAATTGAGAATCTGTTAAATCTGGCATTGGATGCAACAGCGCAGGAGAGGGAGAAATCTTTGGAACTGGAAGTGGGATTTAATCCCATTGATCGGGAGTGGGATTTGATTATTAAGTACTCCGGTTCATTGGAAACAGTGCGTGCTATCGCATCTTCTGTGACAGAAATGGCAAATGAATATGCAGTGGTTACGATTGCAGAATCCCGGATTGCAGAACTGGCACGTATTCCAGAGGTTGATTTTATCGAAAAACCAAAGAGGTTGTTTTTTCAAGTAGCAAATGGAAAGAGGGTTTCCTGTATCAATGAGGTACAGAGAAGACCTTTTATTTTTCAAAAAGAAGAGGGGGCTTTGTATGGGAATGGAGTTTTAGTTGCGATAATTGATAGTGGAATCGATTATACATTGCAGGATTTTCAATACCCGGATGGAACAACCAGGATTCGTACACTGTGGGATCAGACGATTCCGGGGAATGCTCCGGCGGGGTATGCAATTGGAACGGAGTATACACAGGCACAGATCAATGAAGCCTTGGTAGCAGACAGTCAAGAAGAGCAGGCGAGAATTGTTCCAAGCAGAGACATAAGCGGACATGGGACAGCGGTGGCGGGCATTGCTGCCGGGAGTGAAAGAGAATATCTGGGAGTTGCTCCCGGAAGTGAATTGATCATTGTGAAAATGGGAATTCCAAAGGAGGAGGGATTCCCCAGGACGACAGAATTGATGCAGGGGGTGGATTATGCGGTAAAAAAAGCATTGGAATATCGGATGCCTGTGGCAATCAATCTGAGCTTTGGCTACCCCTCTGTAACGGCTCTGATACTTTAGACAAGGAAGTATCAGAAGTACCCATTAAATATAAATCTACAGTTTTTCCATTCCATACTACTTTATCTATAAATAGTCTCAGAGCAGAACGCTTTTCTTCTACACTCATAGAATCAAAAGAATGGCTGAAAGAAGCAAGCATTTTCGGAACATATTCCAACTCGGCTTCCAGCATGATGGATTGATTATCGGAGAGTTCCGAAAGTTCTTTGATGTGCTTTTCAAGTTGTACTTTTTCCTCGTGAATCGAATTGATTCGTTCTTGGATATAGGCATGAGCGGGAGAATCAGCACTTTCAGCAAGAGATATAAGCAGATTATTGATTTGCTTTTCTTTTTCTGAAAGACTGTTCTTTAAAGATTTTAATTCTGCCTTATGCGTATCCCCTTTGGCGAGTAAAGCCTTTTTTGTTTCTTTCCATTGTCTCATAAAGACAGAATCATCTTCTGCTAATTTTTTGATTTCATTACAGACCATCTCATCCAGAAGATTACCGGGAGCATTTTTCATAGCACAATTCTTCTGTCTGCTTTTTTCTTTCGTTTCACATAGATAATTAAAAGAGCGTGAGCCGTCCGGTTTGGTAGAATGCCCCATTTTTGGACGCATTTTATTTCCGCAATGCCCACAGAAAATCAGACCAGACAAAAGAGCCTGATTGCTTCTTGGTTTGCGGAATGTTTTAGAAGCATTTAGCGTAAGCATATTCTGTACTTTTACCCAGTTTTTTCCAGAGACAAGAGGAGTATGTTTTCCGATTGCGATAATCCATGCCTCGTATTCTTTCATGTCGTGAGGGATACCACTAGTCTGATTACTCTTATTAAATGCCATAATTCCGTATTTACTGCTACATTCTGATTTCTCAAAGCAGAGATTAGCATTTAATTCGTGAAAATACTCCCATACAGTTTCATCGGCACTGGCATAGACAGGATTTTTTAAAATATTTTTAATAGCAAAACATTTAAAAGGTATATTATTGCGGGTGTAGATATGTTCTTCCTGTAATAATTTCTCTACCATGGTGAGAGAATTTGTTTCCAGATAGGCAGAGAAAATTTTCTGAATCGTTCGAGATTCTTCGGGAATGGGTTCAAGCATATATGCTTTCCTGGTTTTTCCGTTTGAAGCAATACTTCCGGTAGTGACAGTGCTTTTATATCCGGTAGGAGTTGTACCGCCAAGCCAATGTCCACTTCTTGCCAGAGTCTGGAAGTTGTCTTTTAGTCGTTCGGCAAGATTCTCTCGTTCCATCTGTGCAAAAACGGAAGTAATCATCATCATGGCTTTTCCCATAGGTGTCGAGGTGTCAAAAGATTCTTTGACTGATACGAAACTGATGCCCCATTCAGTCAATTGGTCTGATAATATTGAGAAGTCTTTGACACTTCTGGAGATTCGGTCTAACTGATAGCAGATAATGACTTTTATTTCTTTGCGTTTGCAGGCATCTAACATAATTTGAAACTGAGGACGATTGGTATTTTTGCCGGAGTATCCTTCATCTTCAAAAATAATAATAGAATCTTCATCATCTACATCATAATGAAATTTCAAGTATTCTTGGCATCTGGTAATCTGATTATCGATACTTTCACCTTTGCCGGTAAACTTAGATTTTCTTGAATAAATTGCATATTTTCTTGTATCTTTCCCTGCCATATCTGCACCCCATAATTATTTTATTTTTCAAACTAATTATAAATGCGGAAGTTGGGAATTGCAAAAAGAATTTTATGAAAGACATTGATAATATACAAAAAACAAGATATAATTATATCAATAAAAAGATATATTAATAAGGCAATGGGAAAGGATGAAGAAAATGATTATTAAGGCTTCAGCAACACTTCGGAACGATTATGCTTCTATTTCTAATCTTGCAAGAAAAACAAGTGAACCGATTTATATAACAAAAAATGGGGAGGGTGACGGAGTATTTATGAGTATCGATGCCTTTGAGAAAAGAGAGCAGGCATTAGAACTTCGTGCAAAAATCATGCAGGCAGAAGAGGAACGGTTAAGCGGAGCAAAGACAAGAAGTATCTCCGAAGCAAGAAAGGAATTGAGAGAACGTGCAGGAACAATATAAAGTAGAGATTCTTCCTACGGCATGGGAAGATTTGAAAAAGATTGAAGATTATTATCTACTTCAATTTGGTGTGGAATCCGCTATGAAAGTTACAGAGCAGATTTTGGACAGTATTGAGCGATTAGAGAACTTTCCAGACTCCGGTTCTCTGACACCGGATAAATGGTTGAATAAGCAAGGGTATCGAATGGTCATATCTGAAAGATATGTTTCTATATATCGGCAGATAGAAAAAACAATTTATGTGTACCATATTGCAGATACACAGACAGAGTATACGAAGTTGTTTTCATGATGGCAAAGGGGTAGTAAGATGAAAGAATGTCCAAATTGTAGTATGGAATTGCCGGATGAAGCACATTATTGCCCGAGGTGTATGTTTCAATATGAGAAACAGGAAATACAAATAAAAGACAGGCATAGGAAGCATATTCCATTATTGTTAATTGGGAGTGTATTGGTGATTGGTGTGTTCATTTGTATGCCATTTGTAAGGCGTAGAATACAAGACAACATGAACAGCAATTACACAGAGGAGTTGGATATTCCAAATGTCATTAACGAAAATTTTAGAACAGGTGAGAATATTATCTATGATTCCGAAGTGGAAAATGATTTAAGGGATGTGCTTGGAAGTGGGTTTGTTGACATTAAAGCAACATTAGGCGAAGAAACGGATGAAATGTATCGTGAAAATGGAATGGATATCTATACATT
>CAJKWK010000078.1 GCA_905203555.1 uncultured Lachnospiraceae bacterium | reverse complement strand
TCCGCAAGCCAAAACACATTTTAAAAGAGCTTTCAAAATATATGAAAAGATCTGGGCTGATGAACCAGAAATGATTGAAGCAAAATATCAGGAAATTCAGGAGTTATATCCACAGATTGGATTTTGCATTGGAAAAAATCTATCCGGTCTTTTAACAAAATAAGCATAATTTACGGCGGGCAACTTGCCCGCCGTTATATTCAACTATTCGTCAAATAAATATATGCATCTTCCAAAGTGATATCATTATCCAGGACACAATTCTCATTTGGCTTTCCTTTGCTTAATACTTTCATATGAATTCCATTTTCTACATACTGCTTAGATGATATAGAATAATTGGCTTCTAACAAACGGGCTTCTTCTGCGTTTTGTACCGTACAATTCCAAACACAGCCCTTTGCATTTTCCAGCAACCCACTCACGCTTCCAGAATATAAAAAACTTCCCTTTTTCATAATGGCAAGCTGTGTACAGGTTGCTGCTAAATCTTCTACTACATGAGTGGAAAACAGCACAGTTCTATCCTTTGAAAAATCAACCAAAAGATTGCGGATCCTGATTCTTTCTTCCGGATCTAACCCGGTGGTAGGTTCATCAATAATCAAAAAATCCGGATTATTAAGAAGTGCCTGTATGAGTCCGACACGTCTCTTCATACCACCAGATAATTGCCGCATTTTTTTATTCTGATGCTCTGTAAGAGAAGTCTTTTCCAGATAATAGGTAATTCTTTGTTCGAGGTCATTTCTGGCTACTCCTGACAGTCCCCCCATATATACAAGACATTCTTTCACCGTAAGATTCGGATATAAGTCGATTTCCTGTGGAAGATAACCAATCTTTTTCTGTATTTTCTCATAATTTCCCTCGTTATACAGAATTCCATCAAGGGAAACCATTCCTTCCGTTTGTTTTAAAACAGTTGTAAGAACCCTCATCAAAGTGGTTTTTCCGGCACCATTCTCACCCAAAAGTCCGTAAATTCCCTTAGGTATTTCAAGAGATGCCTTATTTACTGCAACTACACCATTTTTAAATCTAACTGTTAAATCATTTATTCTAATACTCATAATCTATCCTCTTTTCTTTAAAGTCATTGGTAATACTGCAAATAAAAACAGCCCCGCTATAAAAGACACAAGCGTTCCATAAATCCAACTCTCGGACATTAATTGAGTAGGTTCACAAAAGCTGAAAGAAAACAATCCCAGATTTCCGAAAAATGAACTTCCCGCTTTTGATATAAGTCCAATGACAATTCCAAATAAACATCCAATACCTGCCCACATATTTCGAAGCAATGTACACAAAATCACAGAGCATATACTCCAAAGCCAGATAGTTCCAAACATTGCAATGAAATATAAAAGAAATATCTGAATACCCGAAATGCCTTCGTTTACACTGCCCGGTTTTTGCCAGAAAAACAAAACATATCCAACACAGGAAAGTATTAATAAATATAATATTTGAACGCCCACTCTCTGCGATATTACTTTTAACTGCTTTTTTTGATCATACAAATGAAATACATCGGCACGCTTACTTTTTACTTCCATCAAATATGTGTCACTACAAAAAATAATTGTTAAAAATGCTATTGGCGACTGAATCGCTGAACCGATTTCTTCATAGTATATAATCGGATGAATAGCACACAATATCAGTATAAATGCACATGAATAAAAAATCTTATATAACGACAGGCAGTTTTTTAGTTCCGTTTTCAATGAACCCTCCTCCTTTTCCAGATTGTAACAGAAATACATACTAATATAACTGATGAAATTACAAGAATAATCTGATTTATGTTTGACATTTTGGCTACATGTGTTTCAAAAAATCTGCCAGGGAATCGCACCATAATAGAGAACGGTCTCATATAATAAATATCATTCTTCATGGTCAGCATATTTGAATATATAATGTGTAAAAACAAGATTGGTGCTGCCGGAAGCGGATTTTTAAATATTAATGCTGTAATTGTATAGACACAACATATCATCAAAAGATTCGGAACAATATAGATCAGAGAATTCACGCAAAAATCAATTGGTGTTACTGGAAAGCCCGATTCTAAAGACGTTTTCAAACACAGCATAAAGAATATAACATTCAAAATCACTAATACTCCCAGCATACTAATGAATCCGCTTATTACTTTCCCACATATATATTGGATTGCCGTAACAGGCTTTGTATGTAATAATTCATAGGTACTTTTTCGTGTATCCTGAATAAATAAAAATGATAGCAAGACTGTTGCAAAAAAGGCCATATGCAATCCTGCAAAATCCGTAAATTTTTTGGCAAAGTACCAGGAAAAAGAATGTTCGGATAATTTCCGCTCGATATAATGATTGATTTCTTCTGCTGTCCCCTTATGAATTTCAAGGTCCTCATAAGCATCTATTGCATTATAATAGCCATATTGGGATTCCAAAAACTCAGAAGCAGTCTTTACATCCATATTCTGAATTTCTTTCATTACATGATCTGCTTCCTGCCTGCTAAATCCAAAACCATTTTTGGAGGTGTCCATTAACGTCTCTTTGATCGTATCTTCCCACTCCCTTCTTCTTTCTTTATCATCAGATGTGGGAATGTACCCATCCATGACATCAGCATCTTCCAATGCTACGTCATTTTGTGTGATCTGTTCATTCTGTTTGATATAATGAATTTGCAAATACGATGACAGACATTGATACATACTGGCAACTATAATAATCAAGCCAATCCACAAAACAGGGTTCTTTAAATAATCAAGTATACTTCTTTTTATGATTGTTTTCATTGTATCTCTTCCTTTCTTTATTTCTTTAACAACATCATACAAATCAATTCTCAATAAATTCACAACAAAAAAGACTAAAACCACTTTATTTGTGATTTCAGCCTTATAAAGTATTTTTATTCAGCTTTGAAAAGAGCTTCTACATGAGCACCGCCTTGTCTGGCATTATATATTTTCAAATTTCCTCCATGCTTTTCACAGAAAATACGAGAAATATACATACCAAGGCCAAAATGCTTTAAATCATCTTGTGGATTCTTATGATAAAATGGCTCTGTTACTTTTTCCTCAGTATCCACAAATCCTATTCCATCATCTTCAACAGAAATTATAAGAAAACCATCCTTTTTCTTTATCTGCAAAGCAATACTTTTTTGTGCATATCGAACCGCATTTTCCAGTAAGTTGTCTGTCACTTCCATGACAAGTTCCTCATCCACTTTCACAATGTTTTGTTCCTGCACTCTTTCTACCTTACATAATTTACTTTCCTTCTTGGACAGCATGGCAGCTTCTGCCTCAATCTTTTTTGCCAGTTCCGATAACTCTATCTCTGAGCATTGCAGTTCCCTCTGTTCTAAATGGGACATTTTTCTCATGTTTTCCGTGAAATGCTCTATACGGTCAATCTGATACATGCCTGTTTGTAAGATATCAATAACATCCTCTGTTTTTATACTCTCGGCAGAAACAAACTCTAAGAGCATTTCCTGATACCCACGCAATATGGAAAGTGGAGAACGTATATCATGTGCAATTGCATTCCGCAAAGCCTTCTCGTCATCAATCATTCGCCACATCTTTCTGTTGTTATCTGCTAAATCACTTCGCATCATTTCAAATTCTTTACACAAAGTTCCCATCTCATCTTTATTTTCATAGGACACATGAAAATCCAGTTCATTATCTGCAATCATTTGTGAGGCATCTTTTAGTTCCTGTAGAGGTGTCTTTAACTTATTTTTATAAAAAAAGAATACCGCAACAACACTCCCAACAATCGAAAAAATCAGTACCGAATATGTTCCCATAAAGTCACACATTTCCGAAAGATGATAGTCCAAACGATTCATCTGCGATTGATTAGGTCTTGATATCTCAATCTCGTATTTCTTTCCATATTGCTGAAACACGTCCGTATAATCTGCATAATCAATATATTTTTCCCATATTTTATTCTGCATATTTCCTGCAAAATGAACTGTAAATCCAGATAACAGAAATGCTGCCGTTAAGCTGATCACAAAATAAAGCAGAATTGTTTTTTTCAGTGACAAGTTTCTTATTTTTTCCATCGGTATCCAATCCCCCATACAGTTTCTATGTATTCTTTTTCTGAATAATCCGCTATTTTTTTCCTTATACGCCGTACTAATTCCGTTATCGTTCTACTGTCCCCTTCCGCATCATATCCACAGACTTGTGCATATATACGTTCTTTATCAAACACCTGCCCTGGATGCATGGATAAGAATTCAATAATCTGATATTCAATTTTTGTGAACTCCATCCTGTGTCCGGCTATAGCTACTATTTTTTCAGAATAATCAATCAGCATTTCATCCATGAAACGGTATTCTGTTTTTTGTTGATGCCTTTCTTCTCTCTTTATGTTTGTGACAATCCTTGCTTCCAACTCCCGAAGACTAAATGGTTTCGTAATATAGTCATCCCCACCCGAAAGCAACCCATTAATTTTATCATCTTCATCAACTCTTGCTGTTAGAAACAAAATCGGGCATAACACTTTACTGCGTATCAGACGACATACTTCAATCCCATCCATGCGTGGCATATTGATATCCAACAAAATAATATCCGGTTTCATTTTTATTTTATTTAATGCTTCCATTCCGTCTGTAGCCGTAATGGTTTCATATTGTTTCATATTAAAATAACTACAAAGCATTTTCACCAATTCTTTATCATCATCGACAACTAAAATCTTGTATTTCATCCAAACCACCTCCAGTATCCATATTATACGATAAAAAACAATGAAATCACAACAAGAGTACATGAAGAATGTACGCACAATATATCTTTTTTCTCAATTCCAGCTCAATTTCCACTCAATGTCTTTTACCTCCGATTTTCGTATGCTTATCTCACAGCAAAGCAGTACCACACCGGTATGACCTGCTGAATCAATCAATACGAAAACGGAGGTATTTTTTATGCGAGAACTCAAAAACACAAAAATCATCGCTGTAGATCATGGCTATGGCAATATGAAAACAGCAAACACCGTCACACCAACCGGAATCAAAGCCTATGAAACCGAACCAATCTTCACCGGGAATATTCTGGAATATAACGGCATTTACTACCGGATTGGCGAAGGACACAAAGAATTTATCCCGGATAAAGCTATGGACGAAGAATATTATCTTCTGACGCTAATGGCTATTGCAAGGGAACTGAATGTCTTTTCCATCCGTGAAGCAGATGTTCATCTGGCTGCCGGACTTCCTCTGACATGGATCAGAAATCAAAGAGAAGCTTTTCGTTCCTATCTGCTCCAGAATCCAGAAGTCCATTACCGTTTCAACGGCAAAGAATATCATCTCCACTTTGCGGGATGTAGCCTTTACCCACAGGGATATCCGGCTATTGTAAACCACCTTGGAAATTTCAAGGGAACTAATCTCCTTGCAGATATCGGAAACGGAACCATGAACATTCTGTATATTAACAATAAGAAAGCTCAGGAGAGCCGATGCTGGACAGAAAAACTTGGTGTAAACCAGTGCATGATTGCCGCAAAGAACGCTGTTCTGGACAAATTCGGAGTGAAAATTGAAGAATCCACAGTAGAACAGATTCTGCGGTTTGGAACAGCTGACATTTCAGCACCATATCTGGATTGTATCAGTTCTATTGCCAGACAGTATGTGGCAGAACTTTTTTCCACGCTCCGCAAATATGAATATAATCCTGACCTGATGCGCCTGTATGTGGTTGGCGGCGGTGGATGCCTGATCCGTAACTTCGGAACGTATGACAAATCACGAGTCACAATCATTGATGACATCTGCGCCACTGCCAAAGGTTACGAATCTCTGGCTTATATGAGCCTGAAAAGGAGGGGATAAACCATGCAGAACAATATCCGCAACACAAACCTGCGCTTTAATCTGGACAAAGAACAACAGCGGAGAGCCTGGGAATATTTACAGACGATGGACAGGCAGGATTTTAAATCTTACAGTCAGGTAATCTCTCTTGCACTGGTAGATTATTTTGACCGCTACTACCGCACACAGGCTGATCCTTATCTGGAAACAAGAGAACGGGAAGAACTTTTTGTGAAACAGATTGTAGATGCAGTGGAAAACAGTCTGAAACAGGCATTGCCACTTTTTCTTTCCGGACTGACTGCAGGCATGGTGCAAAGGGAGCCCCAAATCAGGGCGTCCTTTCCAACACCTGAAAATTCACAGCCGGATAATGATGTAGACTGGGATTTTCTTGGAGAATAACTGATTGGAGGTGAACACATGACGGACTTTCTGACAGCAGACACCAACCTGCCATCTTATATGATGTTTCCCCGTTTCCTTCTGGACATGGAAATAAACGAAACTGCCAAAATGCTTTATATTATCCTGCTCGACCGGGCAAGGCTTTCCCAGAAAAATGAGGGCTGGTCAGATATCGATGGTCATGTGTTCATTTACTTTACAATTGAAGCACTGGCAGAAGTTCTCCACAAAAGCCAGATGACGATTAAAACTGCTCTGGCAGTACTGGAAAAACAGGAGCTTATCTTCCGAAAACGGCAGGGACCCGGACAGCCCAATCGAATTTATGTAAAACTCCCAAAAGAAACCATCCACTATACAGACAGATTTCTTTCCCTAAGACAGACAGAAAACTGTCCTATTGACAGACAGGATTCTTTCCCTGATACAGACAGAAAACTGTCTGGTAATAAGAAAGAGATAAAAAAGAACAATTTAGCAATAAGAGGGAGTAAGGAGCCACTCTCACCCTATGGAAAATTTCAAAATGTTTTTCTGTCAGAAAAAGAGCTTGAAGATATCCGGCAGACAATCCCTGACTGGAAGGATTATATTGAACGCTTATCCGGTTATATGGCTTCTACCGGAAAACAATATCAGAACCATGCAGCTACCATCATCAGTTGGGCAAGACAGGATCATCCTGCTTCCCGGCAAAGAAATTACGAAAGTGAGGAATACGAAACACTATGACAAGATTTACAGGAAAAGCAACCGCTATAACACCAAACAGAGAGCTTCAGCCTGATGAATATTTTAACGAAACAGACCACCTGATCTACTGTTCCAAATGCAATACGCCAAGACAATGCCGGCATGAATTACAGGGAAAGGTGCTTATTCCTTCCATTCGCTGTAAATGCCAGCAGGAAATCTTTGAGCAGGAAGAAACCCAGAGAAAACTTCATGAAAAACAAATGGAAATAGAGCATCTTAAAACCAGCGGCTTACAGGACAAAGCTCTCTATGACTACACTTTTTCCAAGGATAACGGCATCAATCCGGAAATAAAACTGGCACACAATTATGTAAGCAACTGGGAAGAGATGAAAGCAAACGCCTCCGGACTTCTCATCTGGGGTGATGTCGGTACTGGAAAATCTTTTTTTGCAGGCTGCATTGCCAATGCCCTGCTGGAAAAAGGCGTTCCTGTACTGATGACCAACTTTTCCCAGATTCTGAATACCCTTACCGGAATGCATTTTGAAGACAGAAACCAGTTCATCAACAGCTTAAACCGCTACAGTCTTCTGATTATTGATGATCTCGGAATTGAGCGGAACTCTGACTTTGCACTGGAACAGGTATTCAATGTGATCGACAGTCGTTACCGCAGTAAAAAGCCCCTGATCATAACGACCAATCTCACTTTATCAGAGCTGAATAATGCCGCTGATATCGCACACAAACGAATTTATGACCGTATTCTGGAGAGATGTATTCCTGTCCGTATCAATAACCGGAATATCCGTCAGGACAATGCAACAGATAATTTAAAACGGGCGAAAAAAATCCTGTTGAACAATCATGCTCCGAACCAGAATTGACTCAAAGAAGTATAACGCAATGATTATTTTTCACTGACAGTGGTACTACTATCTTTCCTTATTTTTCACCAAGAACATGCCACTGTCAGTTATCTAAAACCATAGTACCAAACCAAAAGATTTTAAAACCAAAACTGCCCGGATACGGGCATAAAAAGGAGGTGCCAGGTATGGCAGATAAAAGAATCATGACACCGGAAGAAAAAGCACTTTTACAGGCAAGACACCGCCAGGAAGAAGCTGAAGCAAGAAATCGCAAAAAAGAACGTGATGCCAGAACACACCGATTAGTCCAGGAAGGAGCCATTCTGGAAAGTATTGTTCCCCATATTAAAGAAATGGATTTAGATTCCCTAAAACGGGAGCTGATGATCCGGCTACGGGGAATGTAAACGCACAAGTTCTACTCCCGAAGGGCGCACTTACTCACCACCTGATAAATCAGGCAGTGGTATCCCCTTCGGGGCTCGTGCGCTC
>CAJKWK010000077.1 GCA_905203555.1 uncultured Lachnospiraceae bacterium | reverse complement strand
TTGGTGCTTTAGACAGACATATCCATTTTTCAATTACACTTTGCGGAAACTCAAGTAAGTCGGGAGTGCAGGTTATATTAATAACAGGTGAAATCTACCTTTTCATTTTTAAGTGAATATAGTATGATTAACGAAAGAGAATCTTTTTATCTTTTGACAGGAGGAATTTATATGCTGGATACGAATTATGTGACATTAGAAATCGGAAAAACAAAACATATTGCACTTGTAGCTCATGATGGAAAGAAGAAAGAATTAGTTGATTGGTGTGACAAAAATAAAGAAATATTAAAAGGTCATTTTTTATGTGGAACGGGAACTACAGCTCGATTAATTGCTGAGCGGACAGGTCTTCCGGTGAAAGGTTATTGCAGCGGACCTCTCGGCGGTGATCAGCAGATTGGTGCTAAAATCGTAGAAGGTCAGATTGATTTTATGATATTTTTATGGGATCCGTTGGAAGCGCAGCCACATGATCCGGACGTAAAAGCGTTGCTTAGAATTGCGGTGGTTTATGATATTCCGATTGCAAATAATCTGGCAACAGCTGACTTCATGTTACATTCAAAATATATGAAGGAATCATATAGCCGTAAGATTGAGAATTTTAATATGGCAATTGAAAATAGGGTTGAGCAGATGAAATAATAGGGTTAAATTGCCAGGCAGGATGCATAATAAGCCCGCGGTATACTGAAATAATTCATTTTAGGAGGAAAGAAATGTCAAAATACACAAAGACAAGGATCATGAATGCGTTTCTTTATCTGTTAAATGAAAAAAGTATGGATCGCTTAACAGTAAAAGACATTATTGAAACCGCAGAGGTAAACAGAAATACATTTTATTATCATTTTGAAGATATTTACGATTTATTGCATCAGGTTTTTAGAACAAAGTTTGAAGAATTTTGTTCACAGACAGAAAAGTGTGATACATTTTATGAGGAATATATACGTTCGGCAGATTTTTTTATGAAAAATAAGAAAGCGATGTCTCATATATATTATTCTAAAGATCGTGAATTGCTGCCAAAGTATATGGAAAAATTTACGCTTGTTTTTGTGGAGCGCTTTGTGCGGGAGGCAGCGGCAAACTATGAAATTTCCGAAGCGGGAATTAAATATCTGACGACATTTTACAGTTATACAATTGTTGGAAATACAATGCACTGGATCCAGGAGGGGATGCCTCAGTATCGAGAACGCTATTTGTATCTTGTTTCAAAATCCTTCGAAGATTCCATTGATGATTTGATTCAGTCTTATTTAAAAAATCAATCATGAGAAAGTATATAAAGTTTGCATTGATAAAATATAGACAAAAGTAAAAATGTGTATGAAATACAGACAGAGAAGTTTCTTTGTCTGTATTTTTTTTGCATATTTTTGGATATGATAGTGGCAACATAAATCAATATAAAGGAAGGTGATTATAAAATGAAAGTTTTGAAAAGAGTAAAAATTGCATACAGTATTGTATCTTTAACCTTGCTTTTGTATGGATTCTTTTTAGTTGTATATCCGCAGCTTGGAATACAGTGGATCTATAAAATAGGAGGAGTATTGTTTATTGGAATCGGAATTGCGAAGGTGATAGGCTATTTTTCTAAGGACATCTTGCAGCTGGCATTTCAGCATGATCTGGCGATGGGGATTGTATCTATTGTGATCGGAATTTTGATGTTGATGTGGACAAAGGATATGATTCGTATTTTAACAATTTTATTAGGATTATTTATGCTCATAGAGGCATTGCTGAAAATACAAACAGCAATAGATGCCAGACAGATTGGATTTAAAAAATGGTGGCTGATACTTGTGATAGGGATTAGTACAGCTGTAATTGGAGGGCTGCTGATTGCAGCGCCGATAAGAGGTACAAATTTAATTATCCGCCTGATAGGATTGACGATTTTAACCTATGGTTTGATGAATTTATATGTTGTGCAAAATACGGTTAATACATTTCGAAGAGGATATAAAACGGAATCTTATGAAAAATAAAAGATAGAAGGAAGGAGATTTGATCATGGGATTTACAAATGAAGTTAAAAAGGCAACGTTAAAAACAGCATTTCATTATTTGGAGAAAGATCCGGAAAACAACATTCACAAATTGATGGCGTTGGTGGATAAGTTTGCAGGAGAAGGTCCGGATAGTTTTCCGACACAGAGAGAGGCGATTCGGAATGTGTTAGCGGATCCGGAAAATAATATGTATCAATTGATTATGAGCATTTTAACAGAAATCGACCAGGACGTATTAAAAGCAACCTTAGAGAATTTCTTTTTTAATGCAAATATTGTAGGCTGGCCAAAGCAGGAAGAAAACAGAAAAAAATATGGATGTAATATTCCATGGGCGATCCTTTTGGATCCTACTTCAGCCTGTAATCTTTATTGTACCGGATGTTGGGCGGCAGAATACGGGAATAAATTAAATTTATCATTTGAGGAAATTGACTCTATCATTCAGCAAGGGAAAGAGCTTGGCATATATATGTATATTTATACCGGCGGCGAACCGCTTGTACGAAAAAAAGATTTAATTGCTCTGTGTGAAAAACATCATGATTGTCAATTTTTAAGTTTTACGAATGCAACATTGATTGATGAAGATTTTGCAAATGAAATGCTGCGGGTGAAAAATTTTGTACCTGCAATCAGTGTAGAAGGTTTTGAGTCAGCAACAGATGGAAGGCGAGGAAATGGTACATATCAGAAAGTGGTGCAGGCAATGGAGCTGTTGAAGAAAAAGCGTTTGCCTTTTGGAATATCTTGTTGTTATACCAGTCAGAACTTAGATTCTATCAGTTCGTTTGAGTTTGTTGATCAAATGACAAAATGGGGAGCGAAGTTTGTATGGTATTTCCACTATATGCCAGTTGGAAATGATGCTGTGCCGGCACTGCTGCCAGATCCGAAACAACGTGAATTCATGTATCATCGAATCCGGGAAATTCGAAGAACGAAACCGATTTTTGCAATGGATTTCCAAAATGACGGTGAATATGTAGGAGGCTGTATTGCTGGCGGCAGAAGATATCTGCATATAAATGCAAATGGAGATGTAGATCCTTGCGTATTTATTCATTATTCAGATTCTAATATCAGAGACAAAAATTTATTAGACTGCCTGCGGTCACCGCTGTTTCAGGCATATCACGATGGGCAGCCGTTCAATGAGAATCATTTGCGGCCATGTCCAATGTTGGAAAATCCAGAATTGCTGCGCAAAATTGTGCATAGTACAGAGGCGGATTCTACAGATTTACAATCGCCGGAAAGTGTGGATCATTTATGCGATAAGTGTGTGAGCTATGCAAAAAATTGGATGCCGGTTGCAGATAAACTATGGGTAAACAGCCAGATATTTAAAAGTAGTGAAAAAATAAAAAAATCGAAGGAAATGGAAGGATGAAAAATTGAAAAAGGAAATACAGGGATTGGTTTCAAAATTTGACGGATTGACATTGGAAGTTGAGTTTGTAATTCCGGAAGAAATCGTAGGAATTGTACAGATTGCTCATGGTATGGCAGAACATAAAGAGCGATATGAACCTTTTATGGAATATTTGGTAGAACATGGTTTTCTTGTAGCGATACATGATCATAGAGGTCATGGAAACAGTATTAAAGACAGAACAGAATTGGGGTATTTTTATACCGAAAATATAGAAGGAATTGTCGAAGATTTATATCAAGTGACAAGGCTATTAAAAGAAAAGTATCCGGATATACCGATCTGCTTATTTAGTCATAGTATGGGAACGCTGGTGGCGAGAAACTACATAAAAAAATATGATGATGAAATTGATAAACTGATTTTATGTGGTCCTCCGACTCAAAATCATGCAGTAGGTTTTGCTCTTTGGATGGCAAAAATATCTAAGAAAGTGAATGGTGAGAAACATCGAAATCAATGGATTCAAAAGATGGCGTTTGGAGGTTATGACAAAAATGGAGAAATAAATTCATGGTTGTCAACGGATAAGGAAGTCGTGCGCTTATATAATCAAGATCCTTGCTGCGGGTATGTATTCACAAATAACGGATTTATTAATCTGTTTCAGTTGATGATCTCTGCGTTCTCTAAGGATGGGTGGGAAAAGAAAAATCCGGACTTGCCGATTTTGCTAATTGCCGGGCAGGATGATCCCGTTATTCAGAGTAAACGAAAGTATAAGAAATTAGTAAAATTTTTAAATGAACGAGGATATCAGAATACAACGCAAAGATTATATCCGAATATGCGGCATGAAATTCTAAATGAGAGAAAAAAGAAGATGGTATACCGGGATATTTTAAGATTTATGTGACTTATTCTATATTATATATCTTTGCAGTGTAGATAATATACGGAGTTATAATGACAGGATTATTTGATTGACGGAAGATGTATATAGTGCTATTATAAAATTACCTGTAGGGTAATTTTATAATAGGAGGGCGCGTGTGCAGCTAGTTTATGAAAACTCAAAAGTACAGAAACAATGTACAGATTTGAAGACAGCAAAAAAGCTATTTGGCGGAAATGCTATTATGGCTACAAGCCTTTTTTCCCGAATAAATGCGTTACAGCAAGCAAGCGTCATTAAGGATATTGTAGTAATGCCGACATTTCATTTTCACAAGTTGAATGGCAGTATGGATGGATATTTTGCAATCGATGTTAAGGCAAGAAAAGATCCCTGGAGAATTATCATACAACCGTTAGATGAAAATGAAAAACCCTATATACCTTGTAATATTGATGAAATTGCTGGCATGGTAAGAATTGTAGAAATAAAGGAGGTAAGTAACCATTATGAGTAATTGTATTGAGTATAATAACAAGATTGCTTTTCATCCTGGATACTACATCAAAGAGATTATCGATGAGAGCGGACTTTCACAAAAAGACTTCGCTAGTAGATTAGATACTACTGCAAAAAATCTTAGTATTTTGGTAAGAGGAGAGCAAAGTTTATCGATTGATATTGCGATGAAGTTATCAAGAATGCTTGGAACCAGTGTAGACTATTGGCTCAATTTGCAGAAAAATTATGATACATTGATTGCAGAGTTTGAATCTGAGAAGGAATTAGAACAGGAAAAAAGGATCTTTAAATATTTTCAGTATGCCTATTTTAAAGACCATTTTGGTTTGCCTGACTTACCAAGAAAGACAAATGAACAGATAAAGTATGTGAGAGAGTTCTTAAATGTAGCGTCCCTTTCTGTATTTACCAAACCGAACATGGCTGTAAGTTTCAGAAGTATGTCAGAAAACTTGAAAGAAGCAAATATTGCACGAGCAAATGCTATGGTGCAGATTGCAATCAATAAGGCTTTAGCTGCAGAGGCTCCTAAATATGATAAAAAGAAATTTGAGGCAGCTGTTGAATATGCATTAACGCTAACAACAGAGCATAAAGATTTTTATCCATTGATTAAGAAAGCATTTGCTGATGCGGGGGTGATATTTGTGGTTCTTCCGAATCTGCCCGGGTCAGGTATAAATGGAGCAACAAAGAAAGTTGGTCAAAATGTTATGCTTATGGTGAATGATCGAAGATTTTACTCAGATACATTTTGGTTCACTTTATTCCATGAAATTGGTCACATTATCAATGGCGATTATGGAATAACTTTTGAGGGTGAACAGAATGGTCAGGAAGATGCTGCTGATAAATACGCTGAAGACAAATTGATTCCACCGGATGCATATAAGGCTTTTTTGGAAAAAAAGCAATATGGAGAACAGGCAATCCGATTGTTTGCCCAGTCTATAGGCAGAGATCCCGGAATTGTGTTAGGCCGATTACAAAATGATAAAAAAGTAGCATTCACAAATGTTGCATTATCTAAAGCACTAAGGCATAAGTATAAAGTAGTAACCGCATAAAATAAAATCAAAGTGCAGGTCATTTACCGTTCCCCATGGTAGATGACCTTTTTCTATGCACATAGATTTCAGCGACTGTCTATTATTTTAAATTATAAAATAAAAAAGAAGAGAGAAATTCTAAATATAGCCGGTACGAGAAAAGTTTTATATATGATATACTGAAAAGAGCTTAATGAAAATGTAAATGTATTTGAAGTTTGTATTTTGAGGTTTAGGAGGAATCATGCATGGAACATTTACGCTGTGTAGTAGAAAGGATTACATATCAGAATGAAGATAATGGATACACAGTATTAAAGTGTGCGGTAAAAAACTACAATGATCTTGTGACGGTTGTTGGTACAATGCCGGATACGCATGTGGGTTCTGTTCTGTCTTTGGATGGTTATTGGAAGATGGATGTAAAATATGGCCGCCAGTTTTCAGTGGAACATTTTGAAGAGACACTTCCTGCTACAGTGTATGGAATTGAAAAATATTTGGGATCGGGACTTGTGAAAGGAGTCGGACCGAAGTTTGCAAAGCGGATTGTTGAAAAGTTTGGAAAAGACACATTGAATGTAATTGAGGAATGTCCAGATGAACTTTTGAATGTTCCGGGTATTGGGAAAGTTCGGGTTGACCGAATTAAAACAAGCTGGCAGGAGCAAAAGGAAATCAAGAATATTATGCTCTTTTTACAGAGTCATGAAGTGAGTACTTCTCACGCAACCAAAATATTTAAAACATATGGCAGTGAAAGTATTGAAGTCGTAAAAGAAAACCCATATCGTCTGGCGGATGATATTTGGGGGATTGGATTTAAAACGGCGGATTCCATTGCGCAGAAAATGGGAATCGATAAGGAGAAATTTATCCGATTGCGAAGTGGAATTTTCTATACACTGAATAAGCTGGCGGAAAATGGGCATTGTTATGCAAATCGAAAGCAATTGCTGGAAAAAGCGCAGGAACTTTTAGAAGTAGATGAACCGGAAATACAGATTACTTTAGATGAAATGCTTCGTACCAAGGATGTGATTGGGGATACTGGTCTGGAACATGAGGTGGAGGCGATATATCTTCCACCTTATTTCTTTTCAGAGACAGGCTGTGCAAAGCGGCTGCTTAGGTTAATGTCTGTGAATAGAAAGATCAAGGTGGATCCGGATGTGATCATGAAAAAAGTAGAGACAGAATCAGAGATCACCTATGATGAAATCCAGTTGGAGGCAGTCAGGACTGCTATTTCTGCAAAAGTTATGGTGCTGACGGGAGGTCCCGGTACCGGGAAAACAACGACAACTTTAGGGATTATTTCAGCTTATAAGCAGGCCGGCTGCAAAATTCTTTTAGCTGCGCCGACAGGAAGAGCTGCAAAAAGGATGTCAGAAACAACTGGGATGGAAGCGAAGACGATTCATCGGTTATTAGAATACAAGCCACCGGAAGGATATCAGAAAAATGAAGAACATCCGTTAGAAGGGGATGTTCTGATTTTGGATGAGTGCTCTATGGTAGACATTATGCTCATGTATAATTTATTAAAAGCTATTCCGGAGCATATGTCTTTGATTTTGGTGGGAGATATCGATCAGCTGCCAAGTGTCGGGGCAGGAAATGTTTTGCGCGATATTATCGATTCCGGAAGTATTCCGGTTGTGCGTCTTACCAGAATTTTTCGACAGGCACAGGGCAGCAGGATTGTTATGAATGCTCATAGAATTAATAAAGGTGAAACTATCGACATGCGCGGTGGAAAAGATGCAGATTTCTTTTTTGCTGCAAAAGAAACGAATCAGGAAGTGGTCGAAACGATCGTTCAATATTGTAAGACAAATCTGCCACGTTATTATCACGTAGATCCGTTAGAGGATATCCAGGTATTGACACCTATGCAAAGAGGGGAATGTGGAGCGGTAAATTTGAATCAGGTACTGCAGGAAACTATGAATCCATCCAATATTTTTTTGCGCAGAGGTGGGACTCAGTACAGATTACATGATAAGGTGATGCAGATTAGAAATGATTATGATAAAGAAGTTTTTAATGGTGATATAGGAAATATCGTAAAGGTAAATATGGAAGATCGGGAACTGACGGTTAAGTTCGATGATCGTGAGGTTGTATATGATGTGACAGAGTTGGATGAATTGTCATTGGCATATGCTGTGACTATTCATAAATCCCAAGGTTCAGAATATCCAATTGTTGTTATGCCGTTTACGATGAGTCATTTTGTAATGCTGCAGAGAAATCTTTTGTATACAGGTGTGACAAGAGCAAAGAAAATATTGGTTCTTGTAGGAGAGAAAAAAGCAGTATTTTATGCGATTAAAAATGAAACAACGACAGGAAGAAATACGGGGTTACGTCAGCGCCTTGTAATGGGAAAGAAACAGTTGATCGAGGAAATGTGTGGGGAAAATCTTTAAAATACATAATATGATGTGGGTGTCAAAAGTACACCAACATCTGATTTTAGTTCCTTGACAACTG
>CAJKWK010000076.1 GCA_905203555.1 uncultured Lachnospiraceae bacterium | reverse complement strand
CTACAGCAGGTAACAACAGACTTGGTGGAGATGACTTTGACCAGAAGATCACAGATTATATGCTGGCTGATTTTAAGGCAAAAGAAGGCGTAGACCTTTCTACAGATAAGATGGCTCTTCAGAGATTAAAAGAAGCAGCAGAGAAAGCAAAGAAAGAACTTTCTTCTGCAACAACTACAAATATCAACCTTCCGTTTATTACAGCAACAGCAGAAGGACCAAAGCATTTTGATATGAATCTGACAAGAGCAAAATTCGATGAATTGACACATGAGCTTGTTGAGAAAACAGCAGAGCCGGTTAGACGTGCATTATCCGATGCCGGTATCAATGCATCAGAACTTGGTCAGGTATTGCTGGTAGGTGGTTCAACACGTATTCCGGCTGTACAGGAAGAAGTAAAACGTCTGACAGGAAAAGAGCCTAGTAAATCACTGAACCCGGATGAGTGTGTAGCGCTTGGAGCTTCCGTACAGGGTGGTAAACTTGCAGGAGATGCAGGTGCAGGAGATATCCTTCTTCTGGATGTTACACCGTTGTCACTGTCTATTGAGACAATGGGTGGTGTTGCTACAAGATTGATTGAGAGAAATACAACAATTCCGACAAAGAAGAGCCAGATCTTCTCAACAGCAGCAGATAACCAGACGGCAGTAGATATCAACGTTGTACAGGGTGAAAGACAGTTCGCAAGAGACAACAAGTCACTCGGTCAGTTCAGACTGGATGGAATCCCGCCGGCTCCACGTGGAATTCCGCAGATCGAAGTTACATTCGATATTGATGCAAATGGTATCGTAAATGTTTCTGCAAAGGATCTTGGAACAGGAAAAGAACAGCATATTACAATTACAGCAGGTTCTAACATGTCTGATGCAGATATCGATAAGGCTGTAAAAGAGGCAGCAGAGTTCGAGGCTCAGGATAAGAAACGTAAAGAGGCAATTGATACAAGAAACGAAGCCGATGCAATGGTATTCCAGACGGAAAAAGCAATCAAAGAAGTTGGAGATAAACTGGATGCAGCAGATAAGGCAGCAGTAGAGGCAGATGTTCAGGCATTGAAAGATATTTTGGCAAAATCCACACCGGAAGATACTTCTGATGCTCAGGTAGCAGAAATCAAAGCTGCAAAAGAAAAACTGATGGAGAGTGCACAGAAACTGTTCACAAAGATGTATGAGCAGGCAGGTGCAGCTGGCGCAGGTCCGCAGGCAGGCCCGGCTCCGGAGGCTGGTCCGGCTCCGGAAGGATACGACGATGTCGTAGATGGAGATTTTAAAGAAGTCTAAGCGCTTAGAAAAGATTCTACGGAGCCGGAGTAATCCGGTTTCGTAGAATTTCTATGTTGCAGTGGAAGAGATAAAAGAGTCCAATTCTCTTTTTTGAGTAAATGGAACAAATGAAAGGTTAATTAAGTTATGGCAGAGTCTAAAAGAGATTATTATGAGGTGCTGGGTGTCGGCAGAGATGCAGATGATGCGGCGATTAAAAAGGCGTATCGTGCACTGGCAAAGAAATATCATCCGGATATGAATCCTGGTGATCAAGAGGCAGAAAAGAAATTTAAAGAGGCATCAGAAGCGTATGCCGTATTGAGTGATGCTGACAAACGACGTCAGTATGATCAATTTGGGCATGCTGCATTTGAAGGCGGCGCCGGAGGAGCAGGCGGTTTTGGCGGCTTTGATTTTAACGGTGCTGACTTTAGCGATATATTTGGAGATATTTTCGGAGATTTATTTGGCGGAGGCGGCAGACGAGGCGGTCGTGCCAATAACGGGCCGATGAAAGGTGCGAATATCCGTAAAAGTATTCGGATTACGTTTGAAGAAGCAGTGTTTGGCTGTGAGAAAGAACTGGATCTGGTGCTGAAAGATCCTTGTACCACTTGTAACGGTACTGGTGCAAAGCCGGGAACATCACCGGAAACCTGTCCAAAATGTGGTGGAAAAGGTCAGGTTGTGTATACTCAGCAATCTTTCTTTGGAACTGTGCAGAATGTACAGACTTGTCCAAATTGCGGCGGTTCAGGTAAAGTGATTAAGGAGAAATGTTCTGCGTGTGCAGGAACCGGTTATACGTCCAGCCGAAAGAAGATACAAGTAACGATTCCAGCCGGAATTGATAATGGTCAGAGCGTTCGTATACGGGAAAAAGGAGAACCTGGAGTCAATGGAGGACCACGGGGAGATCTTCTTGTTGAAGTAAATGTATCCAGACATCCGATTTTCCAGAGACAGGATGTGCATATTTTCTCTACTGTTCCGATCACCTTTGCACAGGCAGCACTTGGTGGTGATGTAAAGGTGCCGACGGTAGATGGCGATGTGATTTATACAGTAAAACCGGGAACGAAGACAGATACGAAGGTGCGTCTGAAAGGAAAAGGAGTTCCTTCCCTTAGAAATCCACAGGCTCGTGGGGATCATTATGTAACACTGGTAATCGAAACTCCGGAAAAACTGAGCGCAGAGGCAAAAGAAGCACTGCGGAAGTTTGATATGCTTTCAGGAAATTCTTTGAATCAAGATACTTCTGATGACGAGAAGGGAAAAGGTAAGAAAAAGGGTTTCATGGAGAAAGTAAAAGAGGCATTTGAAGAGTAAATCAGAAACAAATGAAAGTGAAGGTATATAATTATGGCAGAAGAAGTATATAACGGCAGTGATTGCACAAAAGAATCTTGTTCCGGATGTTCTCATGCAGATAACTGCAGCGGAAAAAAGACGGATCTCAGAGAGCCTGCAAATCCATACTCCAGTGTAAAGAAAGTGATTGCAGTTGTCAGTGGAAAAGGCGGAGTTGGAAAATCATTGGTGACAGCATCTCTGGCACGTATGTTAAAAGAACAGGGATATAACGTAGGAATTTTGGATGCAGATGTAACGGGACCATCCATTCCGAAAATGTATGGTGTGCATGAGCAGGCAGGCGCAACAGAACAGGGGATTTTCCCATGTCTTGCAAAGGATGGAACGAGAATTATGTCTGTCAATCTGCTTTTGGAAGATGAAGACAGCCCGGTAATCTGGCGTGGACCGATTATTGCAAGTGTGGTAAAACAGTTCTGGACAGATGTAATCTGGGATGATCTGGATTATTTGCTTGTCGATATGCCTCCGGGAACCGGAGATGTTCCGTTGACGGTATTCCAGTCACTTCCGGTAGATGGAGCGGTGATCGTTACATCTCCACAGGATTTGGTACAGATGATCGTGAAAAAGGCATATAATATGGCAATTCAGATGAATATTCCGGTTTTGGGACTTGTAGAGAACTATAGCTATGTAAAATGTCCGGATTGTGGAAAAGAGATTCGTGTGTTTGGTGAAAGCCACATTGATGAAATTGCAAAAGAGCTGGGAGTTCCGGTTCTTGGAAAAATGCCGATCGATATGAAACTGGCTGAAGTTGTAGAGGAAGAACGTTTCTACGAAGCGGAAAATCCATATTTAAAGAATATTGAGTTATAATCTTTAAGAACAGATATATATAAGGCAGAAAAAGAGTGTAGTTTGCGAAAGTTATGATTTGCAAGTACACTCTTTTATATTTTATACGATTTTTAGAAAAAATAGTTGAAATATACCTATAGGGGGTATATAATGTAAAAAAGAAAAGAGGGATTAGTATGAAAGCAGATATGGAAAATTGTTGTTCTCAGAAAACAAAGGAACGATCCGAGGAAGAATTTAAGAAGTTAATCAATCGTTTGAATCGAATTGAAGGACAGGTCCGGGGTGTGAAAAGGATGTTGGAGAACGATGCCTATTGTACGGACGTTTTAATACAAGTTTCTGCAATTAATGCGGCGTTGAATAGTTTTAATAAAATGCTTTTAGCAGAACATATTCGTACTTGTGTGGCAGAGGATATCCGGCAGGGGAAAGATGAGACAATTGATGAACTGGTCATGACTTTGCAAAAATTGATGAAATGATGATTTGATAATTGATGAAAAGAGGTGATTTTTTATGGAGCAATATAATGTAACGGGGATGAGTTGTGCAGCCTGCAGTGCAAGAGTAGAAAAGGCAGTAGCACAGATTGACGGTGTGGAAAGCTGTTCAGTTAGTTTGCTGACGAACTCTATGGGAGTTACCGGGGATGTTTCGGCAGAGACTGTGATTGCGGCAGTAGAGGCGGCAGGATATGGAGCGTCTATAAAGGGGAAGGATCAGGAACGAAAATCAGCAGGGACAAGTGCGAATGAGGAGATGTTAAAAGACAGAGAAACTCCAAAATTAAAAAAGCGTTTGATTGCGTCTTTGTGTTTTTTGATTCCATTGATGTATTTTTCCATGGGAGCTATGATGTGGGGATGGCCGGTTCCTGCGATATTAGAACATAATCATGTGGCGATGGGATTGATCCAGCTATTATTGACCGGTATCGTAATGGTGATCAATCAGAAGTTTTTTATCAGTGGAATGAAAGGGCTGCTCCATCGTGCGCCGAATATGGATACGTTAGTTTCTCTTGGAGCCGGAGCGTCATTTGCCTATAGTACGTTTGCATTGTTTGCAATGACAGACGCACAGATGCGAAATGATATGGCAGGAGTAATGTCCTGGATGCATGAGTTTTATTTTGAATCAGCGGCTATGATTTTGACGTTGATTACAGTAGGAAAGATGTTGGAGGCCCATTCCAAGGGAAAAACGACAGATGCATTGAAAAGTCTGATGAAACTGGCGCCGAAAACGGCAGTAATTCTCCTAGACGGAGTAGAGCAGGAAGTTTCCATTGAGCAGGTAAAGAAAGGCGATATATTTGTGGTGCGACCGGGAGAGAATATTCCGGTAGATGGAGTGGTAGTTGAAGGGAGCAGCGCGGTAAATGAGGCTGCATTGACCGGTGAGAGTATTCCGGTGGACAAAGAAAGTGGAGATGCAGTATCAGCGGCGACGCTGAATCAATCCGGTTTCCTGAAATGCGAGGCTGCCAGAGTCGGAGAAGATACGACACTTTCCCAGATTATCCAGATGGTCAGTGATGCGGCAGCGACGAAAGCGCCGATTGCGAAGGTGGCAGATAAAGTATCCGGTGTGTTTGTTCCGGTTGTGATCGGGATTGCGGCAGTTACGATTCTTATATGGCTCATTGCAGGACAATCCGTTGGATTTGCACTTGCAAGGGGAATTTCCGTTCTTGTAATTAGCTGTCCATGTGCGCTGGGACTGGCAACGCCGGTTGCAATCATGGTGGGCAACGGAATGGGTGCTAAGAACGGAATTATGTTCAAGACAGCCGTTTCGCTGGAAGAAACAGGGAAGATGGAAATTGTAGCATTGGACAAAACAGGTACAATTACAAGTGGAGAACCGAAGGTGACGGATATTCTTCCGGTGAAAGAGGTTACAGAAGAGGAGTTGCTGCAGTTTGCATATGCGTTGGAACAAAAAAGTGAGCATCCATTGGCTAGAGCAATTTTAGCAGAAGCAGAAGAACGTCAATTGAACACGCTGGAAGTTACAGATTTTCATGCAGTTCCTGGAAATGGCTTAATTGCAAAATTACCGGGAGCCTGTATTTTGCGAGGCGGCAATCTGAAGTTTATCAGTGATACAGTTTCTGTTTCGGACGAAATCAAAAGAAAAGCGGAACAGTTGGCAGAAGAGGGAAAAACGCCATTGTTCTTTAGTAAGGATGAGAAACTTATCGGAATTGTTGCAGTAGCTGACGTAATTAAGGAAGACAGCCCGAGAGCAGTAAAAGAGTTACAGAACATGGGAATACGTGTTGTGATGCTGACAGGCGATAATGAACGTACTGCAAAGGCAATTGGACAGCAGGCGGGAGTAGATGAAGTTATCGCAGGTGTTCTTCCGGAAGGTAAAGAAAGTGTGATCCGGGCTTTAAAACAACATGGAAAAGTTGCTATGGTTGGTGATGGAATCAATGATGCACCGGCGCTTACAAGGGCAGATATGGGAATTGCAATTGGAGCAGGAACCGATATTGCCATTGATGCGGCAGATGTAGTGTTGATGAAAAGCCGATTAAGTGATGTGCCTGCGGCAATCCGCATGAGTCGTGCTACTTTGCGTAATATCCATGAAAATCTGTTTTGGGCATTTATCTATAATGCGATAGGAATTCCTCTGGCGGCAGGACTGTTTTATCCGATTTTCGGATGGAAATTAAATCCGATGTTTGGTGCGGCAGCCATGAGTCTGTCCAGTTTCTGTGTGGTAACAAATGCTTTGCGTCTGAACTGGTTTAAGATTCATGATGCCAGTAGAGATAGAAAAATAAAAAGAAAGAAAAAACAGGAGGAAAAATCAATGACAAGAACAATGAAAATCGAAGGAATGATGTGCGGACACTGTGAGGCGGCAGTGAAGAAGGCTCTGGAGGCGCTTGCTGAGGTTGATGTGGCAGAAGTAAGCCATGAAACGGGAACAGCAGTTGTGACATTGAATGCAGAGATTGCAAACGATGTGCTGAAGAAAACAGTAGAAGAGAAAGACTACAAGGTGATTTCCGTAGAATAGGCAAAGAAAATCTAAATAAACAGCGGAGACAGTGGATTCTTGAAAGAAGATTCACTGTCTCCGCTGTTTGTTTTGAGTGTATATGAGAAATTAAGATTGCAAAAAAGTATATTGAAAGTTTTATAATAATATATTATAGTTTAAATATAGAGGAATAAAGTTTGGAAGGAGCGTCTGTATGTCATTCAAAGAAGAGAAAAGAGAAAGTATCAAACGGTATTTGTTGGATAAAGTTGCCGCAGATGATTCTGCATTTATTCAGAAGACAGTAGAGAATTTTTCCATTTCGATTACAACGGTCAAACGCTATCTGGCAGAATGTCTGGAGGATGAGATCCTGAAAAAGAGCGATACCGTAACAGGATATGAACTGGTAACGGAACAGTTTAGCAGAAACTATGAGCAGAAAGAATTTCTTACAGAAGACAGAATCTATTTTGAAGACATCAGACCGCATCTTACACATGTGACAAATGAGGCTTTGCAAATCTGGGACTATGTTTTTATGGAAATGATGAATAATGCAATAGAACATTCAAAAGGAACGCAAATTACTGTAGAGTTTAAGAAAAATTATTTGTTCACTGAGATTGCAATTGCAGATGACGGAATTGGTATTTTTCAGAATATCTGTAACTATTTGACGGAAAAATTTCAGTATCGTGCGTTATATGAAGATGCTGTAACAGAGTTGTATAAGGGAAAGTTGACAACCAATCCCACTTGTCATTCCGGGGAAGGGGTTTTCTTTTCTTCAAAAATGATGCAAAATTTTGTAATCTGGTCAGATAACACAATATTTTCTACTGGATTTTTGGAGAAAGATAAGTTGGTTCAATCTCATTTGATTTCCTATTATACAAGACTTCAAAAGATAGGAACGATGGTTGTGATGCGGCTGGAGAATCAGGCTGCAAGGAAGATTAAGGAGGTGTTCGATATGTATGCTCCGGTTGATGAAGGATTTGTAAAAACAGTGATACCGATTCGGGAAGTTTGTCCATACGGGGAACCGATAGCACGTTCGCAGGCACGGAGGATTCTGTTCCGGTTGGAGAAATTCAAAGAAGTGGAGCTGGATTTTACCGGGATAGAATTTATGGGACAGGGATTTGCGGATGAGATTTTCAGAGTGTTTCAGAATAAACATCCGGAGCTTGTGTTGAAACCGATTCATGCAAATGAAAGTGTGTTGGGGATGGTAAAGCATGTAAGGGTTAATTTGGAACAGACTGTTTGAAATGAAAAAATGACTTATGCTATGGACTTTTAAAGAGCTATAGCATAAGTCATTTTTATAGCAGGAAACATTATTTTTCTACAATCTTTGCATTTGGATAGATGTGTTCAATCCGTTCATTATCAAAGTGTTCATCTAAAAATTCTTCTACTGCATTTGGAGGTTCAGGATGGATGTGGCGGTCGCTGTAGCGTGCAAGTGCCATTCCTGAAATCAGAATATTTCCGATCATTAATATAACAGCAATCGGTGTGATGATTTTTCCTATTTTGACCGGAATTTTTTCAATCCATCCGGAAAATTTGGGATAGAGAATCTTTAGCCATACAACAGCGGCAATGCCCCAGAAGAAACAGTAGAGCAGGTTGATTCTTCCGCCCAGATTAAATGGAATTTTGCTGTAATCCCAGAATACCGTACCGAAGACCAGTTCTGTAAAGACACTGCAGATATATTCGTAAGCTCCGCCGAGAATGGTTCCGTATATAAAAATGTATCGGTCGCTTTTGTCTTTGTATTTATAGAGAAGTGCAGTGAGAAAGGCACAACCTAATCCCCAGACAATACTAAATGGTCCATATACAACGCTGCTGCGGCTCATCCATACGCCGCTTGTAATGCGGCAGAAAATGGTTTCTGTAATATCCCCCAGGAAAGCTCCTAAGAAAAATAGCCAGATTAATTTGTAAGTACAGCATCCGGAGGCAAAAACGGTTTTGTTTTTTTCTTTTGCAGGTGTATGAAGTACAGCGTTGCGGTCAATATTCGGATATGCTTTTTCAATACGTTTTGCAATGGGGCGTGTTAGAGCGTTACCGATGTCTTCGGTGAAATCCTGTACCTGTTCGACAAAGCGTGCCGCCCGGAGCGAATGTTGTATTTGCAAGAGCGTAGTAATACAACAAATAACATCAATGAGCAAAAGAACTCCCAGCGTGATTTCCAAAATAAAGTTCAATGTTCTGGGAATCATGTTTGTAAGTCTTAGCAGAAGGGGATTGACATACCGGATACAAATAACTGCCAGAGCACCGAAAATCAGCAGATGCAGTTGGTTTAAATATCCCTGAAACTGAAAGCGGGACTGGCTGTAATCCCACCATTTCCGGTTAAAAATTTGTTCCAAAAGAAAACTGGTAATCCATATAATAAGGAAAGCAATAACGCATCCACCTAAAAATAGAAAGAACAGGCGGTTTTTTAATTCAGGAAGAAAAAAACCGTAGGCTACGCCAATGGTTCCGTAAATCGGACAAAGTGGAAGGTTTAAAAAACCGGTGTTGACAAATTTTTTCCGGTGGAGAGCATTGGCAACAACGCCGGCACACCATCCTATAAAAGAATAGCTAAAGAAAATCCAAAATAATTCATTCCAAGTATAGTACATAATAATCTCCTTCTCATTTGTGAAAGCAAGCCGATAAATCGGCTTGAATTGCATAGAATGCAATTATTGTACCAAGTCGCTAGCGCGACGGCTAACCCTAGGTACGTGAAACCTCTAC
>CAJKWK010000075.1 GCA_905203555.1 uncultured Lachnospiraceae bacterium | reverse complement strand
ACCATGATCCACAGCCAAAATCAAAGTTCCGTCAATTCTAAGTTCTCTCATATCACGCTTCCTCCAATCCTTTCTAGTCCGTTTCTTTTAAAATTGTTAAAATATGCTTCAATGGCATGAGCATCTCATCAAAATCAATGTTGCTCATATTTTCATCCTGCAAAAACTGCAATTCTTCCAGTATCGCTTCAAGATACATTTCTATTTTTCTTGCAACCTTCTTTCCCGCAACCACTCTCACTTCATGCTTTAATAAGCACTGTATAATATAGTCCTGCTTGGAAAGACCACTCAGCGCAACTTTCACATTAAGTTCCTGTGCTTCCTCTGGTGGCATGCGAAATGCTACCACTACATTTCTCCATCTGTTTTTTACATCTACTCTCTTTTCGCTCATTTGAATCATCTCCTACCTGGGGGATACCACCACATCCCCTTATTTTTATCCTGCAAGATACTTTTGTATATTAAGAATCTTATTATCGTTCTCGATTAATCCTTTCGACGTTGCTTTTTCTTCCATAATCTCATTTACTGCAACATCTTCCACCACTTCATCTTGCACACCATCTTCATAGCTTGCATTGACCTCATCCAATTTATCTGCCATAGCCACCTGTTTTGATGGAAATAGATGTGAATAGCGATATGTGATATCTATACTCTCATGTCCTACTCTGTCAGCGATTGCCGTGGCGTTTCATCTTATCAGATGGATGCCTTTTTTCATGCAGATTCGATACAACAGTATGGAACGACAGAGATTTTATCTCAGAGGATATAGTGACGGCATTACATATCTGAAAAAGACTGGCATGCTGTAAAATGAGCATTTGATGAAGGCAGTATGTAATCATTCTGTACTGCTTTTTATAAGTTTCTGCACATTGTTTCCTCATATCTGCATAATTTATTTCATTTTATATGCAGATAAAACGGATGTGGCTTGATTTTCTGCATATAATATGTTACAACAATATGCAGAAAGGATGGTGTGATATGAGGAAATTCGATTACTCTTTTTTAAACAACGGCTTACTGCCTGCAAATTTGGTGAATCTTACTTCAAATATTTCGGCATTGAAAACAATGGCGGGAGTGCGAAAAGAGGAATATACCCAAATTTTTACGGAGTTAGAGGCAGTTGCAAAGGTACAGTCAATTAAGAGTTCTAATGCTATTGAGGGTATTGTTACAAGTGACGAGCGTATTGCCGCTATCGTCAATCAGAACAGCGCTCCGTTGAATCATAATGAAGCGGAAATTGCCGGATATAGGGATGCATTAAATGAAATTCATTTGGACTATGAGCGTATTGATTTTTGTGAGCGTGATATTTTGTATTTGCACGAAATGATGATGGCATTTGCAGGTTATGAATATGGCGGTCAATATAAAACAGTCGATAATGTGATTTTGGAAATCGATACAGACGGAAACAGGCGTGTTCGTTTTCGTCCCACCCCTGCAAACGAAACGCCAAAGGCTATGGAACAGTTAGAGCTTGCCTATATGGAAGCACGTAGTGACGCCAATATAAACCAACTGCTATTGATTCCTTGCGTTATTTTGGATTTTCTCTGCATACATCCATTCAGAGATGGTAACGGCAGAATGTCACGCCTGTTATCATTGCTGCTCCTATACAAGAATGGCTTTGATGCCGGAAAATATGTGTCCTTTGAAGAGCAAATCAATAACTACAAAGCCTATTATTACGAATCTCTTCGTCAATCTTCTGACGGTTGGGAATCAAATGAAAATAGTTATTTCCCATTTATTGAGAATTTCCTGTCTATGCTTTATATGTGCTATAAAGAGTTGGACAAACGCTTTGCAGTCGTGCATGGGAAAAAGATTACAAAGAAAGCCCGCATAGAAGCAACAGTATTAAACAGTCTGACCCCTCTTTCCAAAGCCGAAATATGTAAGATTCTCCCCGATGTCAGTCCGACAACAGTTGAAGCAGTCCTCGGTGCAATGGTAAAGAGCGGTGCAATAAAACGGATCGGATCGGCAAGATCTACGCGTTATATTAAGGCATAGTATAAGGTGACTTCAATGGATATGATTTCATTTAAAGAAGAAGGGTTACGACTAATTGCATTTCGGCAAGAGGGCGAATATTGGGATTTCAAAAAGGAATGGCACAAGAATAAGTCTGATTTACTGCATGATATTATATGTATGGCAAATAATCTATCAAATCACGATGGACTTATTATTGGGGTTAATGAAGAAACGGATTATGCTACTTGCGATATTACCAATGACCCCAACAGAAGGAAAACACAGGATATAGTTACATTCCTGCGGGATAAAAAATTTGCTGGCGGAGTTCGTCCAACTGTATATGCAATTGTCGGCTTATTGTGTTTCCCATGTCTGTCACTTGCCATTTCTAAGTATCTCCTTTTTCATTTTCTACTCAGTATGTATTTCATTCAGTAACTTCACTGCAACACGTTTTTCAGGCACATGATCGCCATATGCTTCTGCGTACTGCCAATTCATGCGCAATGTACCAAGCCTTTCCCACCGCTCATATGACGGTACACCTATTGCCTCAAGCATTTTTTCATGACTTTGCCTTATCCGATGAAGCTGAATTTTTTTAACCCCAGTTTGCTCAATTCCATGGTTCAAATGATATGCCAGTCTTTTGTCAGTAAAACAAAACAGTCTCTTATCTGAACTTTGATTCACATGACAGTGGATGTACTCATTCAACTCATTTACCAGGAATTCCGGCATTGTAATCATTCTGTTACTGGAAACGGTTTTGGTATTGACAAACTTTCCTTCACCTGCAACGATCTGAAATGATTTATTGATATTGATAATACCGCTGTCAATATTCACGTCCTGATACAATAATCCGAGCAATTCACCAACACGTATTCCTGTCCAATACAGCATTTCAAACGCCATTCCTTCTTCCGTCCTTACATCAAAAACAGAAATAAACTTCTCATATTCTTCGATTGTCCATGTTTCTTCCGGAAGCAGTTTTCTCATGTTTCCTCTATGCATTTACATCATCTCCTTTGCTTTCCTTATCTTTGTATTTCATATCAAGCAGACCTGCCAATTTGCTCTGAGTTGATGGATATAGATGGGAATAAGTATTTAATGTTGTTTCTACCTTTTCATGTCCCAGACGTTCTGCAATCTCCAGCGGAGCAACGCCCATATCCACCAGCATACTGGCATGGGAATGCCTGAGAATCATGCAAGCGAATTCTTTTTACTCCTGATTTTTCAATTCCGTTGACCATACAATGTTCCATATATGATTTTGTAAAACGGAACAGCCTTTCGTGCTTCATAATTCCGTACAGATGATTGCAGTATTCCTGAAACTCCTCACCCAGAAAATCCGGAAGTGTAATTACCCTGATACTTTTTGGAGTTTTCGGTCTGGTAATTACATCCTTTCCTTTTAATCTCTGATAAGATTTGTTGATAGAAACCGTTTTTTCCTCAAGATTGATATCATTATAAATTAAAGCCAAAAGCTCCCCGATTCTCATCCCTGTCCAGTACAAAAACTGAAATGCCATCTTCGCCTCCGGTTTATCATCTACTGTTTCAAGAAAAGTCTCGAATTCATCCTGCATCCAGAAATCCTTTGGTTCTCCTTTGCTTTTCCCGATACTGCCTGCTTTCCTGCAAGGATTATCTTTCAGATTGTAATACCGCACAGCATAATTAAAAATTGCCCCCAGCTGACAGTTGATCGTTTTCAAATATGTTTCAGAATAATTCTGCTTCAACAACTCGTTCTGCCAGTTCCTGATATCTGCAACTGTAATCTCACTTAAGACTTTATGCTCAAAATATGGCTTGATTTTCAAATCAATGATGTAACGTTTTGTGTACATGGTATTTTCACGCAGTCGGACTTCCATATCTTTGCAATATAGCTCAAGGAAATTACCAAACTCAATCTCAACGCTCTGCGTCTGCTGCTGAAGGAAATCTCTCTCCCACTCTTTTGCTTCTCCCTTGGTTCGAAAACCACGTTTCTGTTTTCTTTTCCGGTTTCCCTGCCAGTCCCTGTAATACACCTGTACTTTCCAGTTTTTTCCTTCTTTATATACTCCCATTGCTATTCCTCCACCTTCATGCCATAAATCTTCTCGGCAAGAAATTTTGTTGATATCTTTCCAGGAATGACCAGAAATCCTCTTTCTTTCAATTCCTCGTTGTAGCCTTTCATAATTTTATATGCAAAGGCTTTCGATACTCCCAACACTGCACAAACATCATCTACGTTCATATACATTTTTTCCTGTGTCATACTCATATTGCTTTTTCCTCCGATAAATACTGTTCTACATGTTCCAGACCATAAATCTTATCCTCAACATAACGAGTGGGCACCCGCCCTAAAATCACATAATAATTTTTGCTTGCCAGGTCAGCGTTCATCCGCTCCACTACCCTGTAAGCAAAAGAAACTGAGATATCAAATACTTCCGCCACGTCTTCCACTGACAGATACATCTTTCTTTTACGCATGGAACCATTCCACTCCCTTCTCCTGTGGGATCTGGCAGACATCCTCAATCCCGTAAAAACGTTCCACAAAATACTTGGTCGGAACCTTGCCTTTAAGAACCAGATACCCTTTCTTCTCCAATTCGCTGTTCAAATTTGCAATGTTCTCATAAGCAGAGGTTGTAGATACCTCCAAAAGTTCACATACATCTGCTGCTTTTAAAAATAATTTGTTCTGCATAATCAGTACCTCCTTTGTGTTCTGAAAGTTTTCCCTTCATATACACCGGACTGGCAGTAGTATTTTCGGACATGATTTTCCGAATCTTTGCAAATTTTCCGCTGATAAAATTTCCTCAATAATTCAAAAGCAATAAAAAAACAGTCTGTCATAATGAAAACTACTTCATCAAAACAAACTGTTCTAAAAAACATCCCTATATTCGCTTCTGGAAATGCAATGATATTCTGAAAAACTATATTTTTTCAGGAAATCCGACTAGAGAAAAAAATAATTTTAAACTCCATTGCACTCCAGAGACATAAAAAAATCCTCGGGAAAGCCCATAAATACAGGCTTTTCCGAGGATTGAACTTCTATTCGAACTCCCTACAGGTTATGTTATTTCCTGTGTTTGAGTGAATTTTTGCTTTCAGAAACAGCGTCTTCTCGTCTATTTCTCTTTATTATTTTCAGTTTTCAAAATTTCAGGTATCATTCGGGTATCACGAATGGTTATCAATGTACCTACTGGTATTATGACTCTGCTAAAAGGAATGTACAAGAGCTTTTTACTTTCTCCCACAACACTTCTTATACTTCTTTCCTGACCCACAAGGACATGGATCATTCGGATATATCTTCTTTTCTACATTCACAACATTTCCACCCAATCCATTAGGATAGAGCGAAGTAGATATAATATCCGCATTTCCTTCTAAATCAACAGGTATCCCCATCTCTTTTAGTTGTGGTGCTGCATCTCTTAACATCGCCGCCGCATGAGCGCTTCCCGGCACGATTGTTGGCATTCCACCGGTAAATTCTCTTCTTATCAGTTCATTTGGCTTATGACCTCTGTTTTCTTTCATTCTTGTGTTGTTATGAGCTTCCATAAGCAATCCCACAAACTCATTCATTTGCTTTTCACTCTTAAATACCACATCTGCATCTGACATTTTACTAATTACATCCGCCGGTAATTCCCCATCGTAGCTGTTTGCCCATACCTGTAGACACCACGAAACAGCCTGCTCATATGGTAAATCTAGTTTTCGCATAAAAAATGTTTGTAATTTTTTATACGCCAATGAACTTTCCTCATATCCTATTCTACAAATTTCTTCAATCTGCTGTACCGATGGTATATAAAAATCTTTATCCATTTGGCTATCCAACAGATTTCCCACTTCACCATTCTCCAGTATTGGTATATGTATAAACAATCCTTTTGAAGAATAAATCGGGTCATCCTTCGGCCAATCTTGTAATCCCAAGCTTCTCATCGGGAAAATGCACGATTCCACAATATCTACGGGCATTTCCCATAGCATAGCAATCATTTCATCTATGGTATCCTTAACCTTTAATTTGTATAACTCATAGATAACTTCCACCGGAGCAATTCCATAATAATTTATGAAAAAATGAACGCATTTCATCATCCATCCCTTTTTTAATTGCTCTGCCCTAAATGCTTCATCATCAATTCGTTTAAAAACTGCAGACACTTCTTCAAACACACAAAATCTGTCTGATATTTCCTCAAAGGCTCCGAGCCAGTACATATGCAACTGCATACTATCCACTACTTCATTTATAGAAATATCCTGCGGTGCGTCACATGCTTTGCGAAAAAGACTCATCTGCTCTTTTGTCAAACATGCTAATCTGCTTCTAAGCATATCCTCTGCACAGAAACATTCAAGAATCTGTTCTATGAGTGCAGCTTTACGAAGTCCTGAACATTTTCTTAATTCAAAACTTCTCGCCTGATCCAACAACTGTTCTTTTGTATATTCTTCTAAATGCTCTTTTAATAACATATAGTTTCCTCCAATGCAGTTCAATTCTTCAGACATTATACCGTTTATCTTTTATTACAACTCTATAAACTCATATCTACCTGATCCATAACCAGTTACTTTCTTAATTACTTTTGCAGCCTTCATCGCATTCATAACATTTGTTGCCTTTGATTTCGAGCAACTTAACCATTCCTGAACATTTGCCTGTCCAAATGGAACGCCTGTACCACATGCACAAAATACCTGTTCAATATTCTTGATAAACTTATCTGTTATTTCCGCTTCTCTGAATAATGGCATATATTTTTCAAAAGTGTTGCTTACTTTCTGAGCATTATTGATTACTTTTCCTGAGTGTTGCTTACTTTTCTGAACATTGTAACCTTTATACCATCACCGAATTCTTCAAAGAGCGGTTCTGATAATCCATACTCTGCGCATCTATTATATAGCCTTGGAATTCCTGTTCCCCATGATTCAATAATATGCATATAATGAAATGCCTCTGCAATAGCTTCATTCCTGCATCTTGATTTGCCCATTTTTGCTGTCGCTATATCAAGACCTCCATATAACATTCCCAGTGACAACACTTCAATCCTATCATCAAATATGCAAACCTGTACACAAGCTTCATCAAGATAACTTCTATGAACCACAGCATTTGCAACCATCTCTCTGATAGCTTTTGTAGGCAATTCGTATTCCTCACTTCTGTATACACCGTTAATTTCTGCACCTAAGTTTATATGTCTTAATATAAAATGGTACGCATCATCCACCTGTTCGTATATCGATCCTATGAATTCTTTTTGGTCTATAAATATATCTCTTGTAGTACCTTTGAACAATGCGCACTGAACCTTCGCATTTCTATTCTTATTATCTGTCATAAGTTCAAATGCATTTGTAACGCTAAATTTTTTTCCAGACTTACTAAGCACTCCAAAATCTTCCAGCTTTTCAAGCGTCATATCCTTTACTTCTGCTTTTTCATCCTCAGATTTACAAGCTTCTAGTGCAATACGCTTCATTTCTTTACATAAATGCAACGCTTTCTTTTCATCATATTCTTTCCCAATACAGAGCATCTTATCATAGGACAGATTCTGCCCTTCAATCTCTAATTCCTTTAACTTTCTTGCATCTGCTGGTCTACTTGTCCCATTTATTCTAATATATGCGGTTGTTTCTTTGCCTTTACTTGCAATATAGTATGGTCTGAATTTACCCGGAACAACCTCTACCTCAAGAACAGTTTTCCCTTCTAAGGTTCTCATTGTAATATCCGGATCTATCTGCGGTGTACATGCATCAGAAATCATATTAGAAATACTATCTGACAACTTAAATGGATTCTGTTCCCCAATACCATAAGGTGAACTAACCCAGGCATCTGTACTCTGGTTGCTTCTGTAAATCTTGTAATATTACCTACCGACATCATCGCCACCTCCAACAAAAGCTAATCACTTCTCAATCTCTACTATATCATCCAGTCCACATTCCAACGCAACACATATTCGCACCAGCACATCTAAGGACACATTTTCATTATTGGTCATCTTTGTAAATGTACTTGCAGCAATCTTCGTATTTCTTCTCAAATCTCCCTTGGATATATCCCTGTCAATTAACATTTTCCATAAAGGTTTATAATTAACTTTAATGCGTTCTTCTGCCATAATACATCCTCCATCACATATAACTCCATCAACGCAATTTTCCAAACAATATTATACCAAAACACCTTCGTTTTTTCAACTTCATTTTCGATTTCTCGAACAATTTATTTGTAATATCCTCTAAAGGAAATCATGGCGCACCCTACCGCAACCTACTGCAACTGCCACTAAAATCACAGTAAAATGCACCATATATTTCACAATTCCAAGCCTATATTACACCTCTTATTATCTACCTCCCCTTCCAATCCTCATACGCTTTCCACAGCCTTTGCTGTTCTCCGTTAAGTCTCAATATCTCAGCCAAATCTCTTTCCATAGCCTCTATATTGGCATCCAGCGTTTCCATGGTTCCTACACGCATTTCTGCACTTATCTCACACTGTAAGGCTTCCTCTGAATACTGCACCTTCGTTTTCACATTCATATATCCGCATACGGAGTAGCTGTATCCGTTATCCGTATCCCGAAATACAGGTGCAACCTCACCAACGGAAGTTTTCCACCTCATCAGTCTCGGGAACCAACATAAGCCTTCTTTTATCATCTCCTTGAACCGCTCCAGCAGTTTTCCAAGTTCATAAAGTATGCCCCTATAACTGTTACCGGCATCAAGTCTGCCGTCCTTTTCCACGGCAGTTGCATATTATTATCAGTCATTCTATAATAAACTTATTTTTCACTTTTCAAGCAAAATAAAAAAGGCCTTGGCATAACAGAATCTGACGTATTTTCCATCAGATTGTTTTATCCCGAGACCTTTTGTGTTATCATATGTTTTTGTAACCACGAAACAAAAAAGCAGAAATCTCTCCGACCAAAGTTTGATTTCTGCTTTTACCAAACATAGCTTACGCTATATCCATGCATACTTATGGTAACAGTTAAAACAGAAAACTACAACCATATTTCTCAGGATTTTTACAATAAAACAATAGATTCCCTTGATCTGAACCTCATTCCATGTACCTGTGGTCACTCCGGCTGCCTCATACGTTATGGCTCTTACAGGCGCAGCATTCAGCTTGCTGATGAAGTTCTCTCTCTTTCCGTCGTGCGTGTGTACTGCAAAACCTGTGGACATACCCATGCACTTCTGCTTTCATCCATGGTTTCCTATTCACAGATTCCATTGATTCTACACGTCCATTTGATCCATGCTTATGAACACAGAACTGGATTCCCAAACATACTGGCAGAACAGTATTGTGGTCCTATGTCAAGAAAAAGTACAAATTAAATGTAACCAATTTTCTCCCGTT
>CAJKWK010000074.1 GCA_905203555.1 uncultured Lachnospiraceae bacterium | reverse complement strand
TGTAAAGTCCCTGGGCTTTTACAAGCCCATTCGCTTTAGCGGATGGGTAGTTGACACTTTTTTCAAGCTCCCATTCATGTCTTTGTGTTAATTACTTTACATTCCAATATGGAGAGATTCATACTCACTCCCAGGCGGTCGGCACATAAGTAACTCCATATTGCGTGTATTCAGTAAATGCCTGATAATTTTGAACTGGGAACAGCCCGTTTTTTAAATCTATACATGCGTAAGTAGGATCCAGATAAATCCATTTGTTCGCTTCATGATTCCATGCCTTAATCCAGACGTGAGCGATATCCTTTTCACGTTCTGTCCACCCAACCATGTATTCTGACTGGATTCCAAGTTTGCTTAGCACTTCATGCAGTAATTTGGCATAATGATAACACACTCCGCATTTATCCCTGATCGCTTCTGCCATGGTCTTGCAGTTGTACCCTTCGTTGTAGGTAAAATATTGAGCTACAAGAATGTTCGCAATTTCTGCCATTTTTTCCACAGGTGCCTGCACAATTTGACCGCAGATATCCTGTATGACTTCCTGATAAGATGTATCTACCTGCCCCTCAATTGCAAGCAGATCTTCCTTAGGAATGGAAATACGATCGCCTGAAGCATGAAAAACATGGTAGTTCTTTCCCTGGGCTTCTCCAAGAAGCTGGAGGTGCATTACAAACAGATACGCTTCTTGTTGGTTATCGAATGTAATACGATCCGTATCATTCGCATTTTGGTAGATATCCCAATATTTATCATGGACATACTGGAGGGAATTTTCCTGAATGCCGTTTTCGTTATATACACATCCATCTTTTGCAATCTCCTGTTTTACAAAATCTTCCCCGTTGGCCGAGAAATAAATATTTCCCAGTGCATCGATTGCATGCAGACCATTGATAATCCAAGTATCATCCAGTCGTTCGTCCAGTCGCTGTGTAATGATCCCTGTCGTCCCAGGGCCAAACTCGGTAACGGATGCCATGGACGGAAAGGCGGCAATCGTGCTGATACTCAGCGTCAGAGCCGCAACCCGTAATCGTAAACTGTTTTTTCTCATCTTTTTCTTTTCTCCCTTGTATAAGTCGTGTGTTCTTATGCAGCTGATGGGCCATATACAACTTTCCCATTCACAACAGGAAGTCTTTTGTATAAGTCGATCACATATTGTTCTGCGCGTTCAAACAGCTTCTGTTCGGATTCGGTCATTCTGTCTCCACAGACATATCCGGAATACAAGGTTGCAAAGGTTTCGTCCGTATCCTGACAACTATCTGTGTGCCGACTCCAGTATTGATACCGTTCGTTCAGAGTGTTTATATCCTCATCTGTCATGGATGGTTTCCATATGCCGTGAATAAAATGTCCTAATTCATGAGCCAGCGTCCTTCCTTCTGAATGGTATGTGGAACTGTATGGATCGGTTTCTCCGACTTTGATCCATATATCGTTAGCGTCCGGACCGGACAGCCAATAAAGCCCACTGACTGCATTACCGTTTTCATCCATCACCTGATTTTTAAATACAATGCTTCCGCCTTTTGCTTTCTGCAGATCCAAGACTTCCTGGGGAACTCGCTCCAGTGCTGTTGAAATTCTGGATTTTGTTTCTTCGTCCAGCTGCTCAAAACCGCAAACTTCTGCGTGATCCAGTGTTGCCGCCTGGACGGGTATCGCACACAACATGCAAAGAAGTGATGCTACTACAGCTGTTTTTCTGAAATTTTTTAACATTTTCAATTCCTCCTTTTTTTCTTTTTCAATTATGGAAAAATTCGTGGAAAAATCGGAAAAAACAGATATTGGAACTGCTCGTTGTATCATTTCACCTGTTTATGAAAAAGATCAAAAAAAAGAAGCCTGTTTCCAGGCTCCTTTTGGAGATTTTTCTTATTCTTTTTCTTCCCAGTCGTAGCAGGCATCGTCATAGCGTGTTGGAACGCCATAGTTTTCGCTGTCTTCGTTTCCACAGCAATATTCTGTAACCCTACTGCGTTTTGGTCTTGTATTGTCTTTCCGGTTAAACCGGCAGGTTCCACAGCACTCTCTCATCTTTTCTCCTTTTCTAAAAATCGGATATTGAAAGTGAACTACTCGGTCATTGAATGGCCGATGATTCCCGCTCTGATGTCCTAAAAACTTTCTTTTTTCTTATCCGCAAATTATTTTTTTCTCTTATCTTTTTTAATTCCGGCAGCATGGATACGATCATGGTGGAAAACAAGGTATTTGCCATAATCTCCCTGAATTCATCTGTTTCCTTGATCTTCATCCGCAGCAGAAAATTTTTCCAATTGTCCTGATTGCAGACCCTTTTTAATGTGTATGCATCCGGTATCACAATTTCTTTCCCGTACATATCTTTTGTATGATACAGAAAAAGATCGCGTAATTCGTAGTCCACCCGCCATACTTTCTTGGGTTTTTCTGTGATCCACATTTCCCTCGTGTATCTAGCATCCGGCACAGCCTCCAATAAATCTTCGGTTTGTATCACAGCCTCTGACTGAAGATAGTAGGCATGGATGATTACCGGCATCCCAATTTCCAGCATCGCTTCGATTGTCTTTCCCGCTGCAGGCATTGCAGACAGTGCCTGCGATATATATTTTGCCACACAGATGCGGGGTGTGACACCGTCTTCTGTTTCTAAGCGCCTTTTAGGAATGCGAGGGACAAACTCTTCCACAAGGTCAAAGGAAAGGTGGACATAGCTGTTTGATTTTCGCATGAGTACCTCCGATCCCGTATTTCACTGCCGCTGCCAGAAACTATGGCAGCGGCAGTGAAACTTAACGAAACTTAACAATAGCTCAAATATATGTTTTCTGCATGAGTAGCAACTGTGCCATCTTCTTTCAGGATCCTTGCATCTTCGAACGGGTATATACCATCTTCTGTTTCCTTTTCTTTATCATCCAGAATTTCTCTAACGAATGTCTTGAAAGTCAGCAGTATTCCTTCGCTCTCCCACTGAGCGTATACATCTGAATTGATGATAAAAATAGCCGCAGAGAATTCTGCATCCACTCGCAAAAAGTCAAATGTTTCTCCGTTTACCATTTTTAGCAGCCACTGAATCTCATCAGCTGTAATTCCGTCCTCAAGAGGAAACTGAAGGCCGCAAACCCGATAGTTTGCTGCGGTGTCCTGATCATCCGTTTCCTCCTGATATCCAGACAGTTTACAAATCAGTTCCTTTGCTTCTTTCCATGTCAGATCTGAACTGATAAAATATTCTCCGTTTTGAGATGTGATCTCAAAGTCGCATTCTGCGAGAACGCCCTTCCAGTCATCTCCATACATTTCCTTGAAAGCTTCAAGGGATTCGTATCCATAACAATCCATCATGGAATCTTGATCGATATCGCAGATGTAAATGACTGCGTGACTTACCCGAAATACCCGATCGCTGTCTTCCCAGGATGGTGTGGTAGCATCAATCTGATACAACTCAAAAACATCTTCTTCGATTTTTCTTCGGATTTGGAAGCTGTCATCATCTGTTAAAATCCAATCATTCATTTTCTTATTTTTACCTATTTGAACCCCCTCTGTTACTTCCTGTATCAAGTTTGCTGGCTTTTTTAACATTTCCAAGGCCGCTTTTTCCGCTTCTTCCCTGGTGTCAAAATCCCCTATACCAATGCAGCGAAATATTGTATCTGTGCGGTAACCATTCATATAGGTAAATGATACCGTCAGTAACCTTGCCAGTTCTTCATCGCTCATCTGCCGGATTTTATCAGCACAAGTCATCTGTTCGGCGGATTGTTTGGATGGAGCGGCGTTGTTTGGAATTAAAATCCCTAACACTTCCTGCATGGCATCTGCATAAGACCAATCAGCTGTACATTCGTATTCTTCCACGTCTTTCTGATAAACCGTCCAAAGCTCTTCGATGTGCTGCAACACACTTTCACGTGTGTGGTTGTATGCTTCAAAAATGACATCCGGTGTTTCGGTGATATATGCCAGTAACTCCTGTTTGTAGCTTTCATCCATGATCATCTTTTTAATTCTCCTTTTTCGATTTGATAAATTGGCAGAGGTCTTCTGCTTCCTGCAAGATTCGATTGTACTCGTCATCACCGATTTCATCCGCATAATCGTCAATCGTTTCTTTAACCGTCTCTTTTGCGGTTTTGATGATGGACCTGATGTCATCTCCCCTTCGATAAACTTTAAAAAGAATTCCGTTTCTCGTTGGAAAAAGTTCCAGAGGTGTATTTTCTCGCATCCCGTACTGTCTGCGGATCTCTTTCGGGATCACAATCCTACCAAGATCATCGACTCTTCGGATTATACCGGTAGATGCATCAGCTTTTACTCGCTGTTTGTTGTCCTCTAATCTCATTGCTGTCTCCTATTCTTATTTTCGATTTTCGTATGCCCATTCGATGCATTCGTACTCGGTTTCTCCGTTTCCTTCACGGTATCGGTCATACGCCGCTTCCGCAATGTTCCTGCTTTCTTTTTCGCTCACATCGAAATTTTCGAGCAGCTCATTTTCCATGAAGTTCACAACAAATTCTTTGTGAGCCGCCTGGAGTTCCTGATCCGTCATGGTAAACTCCTGGCCGTTTCTTACAATCTTCATTTTTCTCCTCCATTCAAGTTTCTTTCCGCTCTTGTCATAGGTATCCTTCTCAAAATGTCAGTTTTGTTTAACAGAAAATGTGAAATCAAAGTATTCATCTTCGTTATCTGTTTCTAAGTCATATTCTTCTTTCGATATCAATCTGACCGCCGTTCTCGGAACACGGAAGAGACCCGCTGCTGTTTGTGTTTGAGCCTCAACATACTCATCTGTTATCTGGTTAATATCCATAATCCCATCCAGATTGATTGCTGCGTAACCTATACTTCCTACTCCACCATACATTTTGGCATCTTTTACCTCAAAATGCAGTCTAATACTTATGTATACTAATGGATTCATTATTATTTTCCCTTTCCTAGCTCTGTTAAATGTCATCGTACTTTTCTGAAGCTCTTTCAATTTTTCCAGAATGTGGATTTCTTTCATCGTCACATTCAGAAATTGTGATTACATAGTATTTTCCATCATTGCCTTTTACTGCAATACAGTCATAGGCAGATGTACTGTATTTTTTGATTCAGAATACTGCTTTGTCTCATGACTTTCTTCCATAAGACAACCTTGCAAAAATTCAACCAATAACTCTGTATTGATATGTATATCTTTATTTTTCATAGCCTTCCTCCGTTAAATCTCAGTTTAGATGAATGACCTTGTCAATTTCATACAGAGAAAAAGCACATCCATTTACAACAATTTCTCCATCATCAACGCGCAGATCTTCCAGTGTCCCACTATAATGAGTACCATTATGGAAAACTACATCTATTTCGTCACCAATATTGTAAAATTCTGTATCATATTCAAAACCCCAAAATACATTCATATCCCGCTCTCCTTCCTCCGGTTCTCCCGGAAACCTTAATTTCGCTGATATTTCTCCTCCTGATATCTTACCATGATCTGCGCAATCTGCTGCTCCGTGGCATTGCACTCGACTCCTGGCACATGACGAAAGTCATTAATGGTTTTTCCCATATACCGGATTGGGATAAAGTCTTCTGCTTCTCCGCAGTATACACCTTCAATGTCGTATGGAATGTCATTGTAAACGAATACGATATGCCCAAACGGCGCCGCCCAGCAGATTTCTCCTTTGGGGAATGCATCCTTTAACATAAGTGCAAAATAATAACAATATCCGGCCCGAAACAGCGTCCGGATGATTTCTTGGTTATCCGATTCGCTTCCGGTTCTGCGGCGGAAAGTTTCAATGAACTGCAGTATCCTGTAGTTTGCCTTTGGGTGATACTGAAGGGCGGTTTGCACTGCCGTTTCAATCTCTATGTTTTGTTTCGTCATTTTAAGTGTTAGGCTGCTACTTTTATATACAGCCCGTTTCCTTTCCTCATGATCATTCCGGAAGACTCCAATTTCTGAAGTGTCTGGCGGATCTTTGCTTTCCAGTTTTCATTCTTTTTCGTTCTTTTGTGCCCTTCCAAAGCATGATAAACTGCTTCATTGGAAATATCACCCTGGATATTCCGGATGACGGACATGACTACATCTTTCCAGGTTGCCATGTTGCAGTCGCGGATATCCATGGCATAACGCTTTGGTATCACATAAGCAAGTTCATACCCGCTTGGCTTTTTGATGACTGCAATCATCTCGTGGCCAGTCAGGGCATAATCACTCCGGCCGCTGTAGTTACGGCCACCGGAAACGGTATTATGCTGCAATTTGATGAAGGTCTGGTGCAGGATACCTGGGATCGCCAGATTCTGCATCATGGATCGATATTGACCCTTTGCACGGATTTCACCTACCAGGCATACCTCATAGGAGCCGGCTGGCATCGCATTGTATGCACGGAGTAATGCATGATTCACTCCTCTCATGCCATCTTCCCAAGACATTTCCTGTATGTCACGAAGGACTCTGGTACCATCAGTATCTTTCCACATTTTTCCAGCATATCGCACATCATTGATGGACGGATACGGTGGATGAAGAAATATCATGTCGGCATCATAGAATCCGTCCGGAAGTTCTACCGTGTCATCCAGGATATCCATAGACACAATACCATCTCTTGGAGGATTCGGGTTTAGATCAATCCCGACATACCGTACTCCCATATCCTTGCAGACATCGTAAGTGGTTCCAGATCCAGCAAATACTTCCGCAACGGAACCGGCATTGTACTTGTTAATAAAGTATGCCGGAATCCATCCGGAGCAGTTTCCTCTGTATCTGGAATCACCCCACGGGCCGCGGTTCGGAAAAGACAAAACTGTATCCGTATGTTTGCTTAACTCCAGAAGAATATCTTCTTTTTTCATTCTTTTCTCCTTTCTCTATGCCTTTTAAACTTTCAGGATAATTATGGCTGTGGATGAGTAAGAAAAAAAGAAGCCCAGAAAATGAGCTTCTTTGGAGTAAAAATGATGTTTTAAAGAATGCGCTGTTACTGAATCGTGTTCAGCATATAATCTACAAACTTTCCTACATTTTTCGTATGGAGTTTATGGATATCATTTGTAATTTTCCATTCTGACAGATACCTAGTCCATTCAGTTCCTGACATAACAGAATCCAACTTCTGTACCATAGATGGATCGCGCTTTTTGAAAGCGTGTTGAATCAAATCTTTTTCTTCGGATTCTCTTTTTGTTAAATAAGCTTTGATAATATTGAGATATTCCAACGCCACCGCAAAGCTAATTTGCTCTTCACCTGGAAGGCGGAACCCTGTTACCTGTCCGGTTGCGATTACATAATCGATCCATTCGGAACAGAGAAATGTCAGAGGAATGTATTCTGTGTTTTCTATCTTAAAATTAACATAAGAGGTGTGCTTTGAAGAATCCCACTGTTCCATGGGGACAGACACATAGATGTCAGATGCCGTTTGTGTAAGTTCTGCACTTGAAAGATCATAGACATACTTCACTTTCTCATCAGACATTGCGACGACGCTTTCCCGTTTTCCTTTATAATCTTCCAGGATTTCTTCCAATACCGGAAGATTTTCCGTGTCATTATACCATGTGGTTTCCCAAAGGTTTTCTTTGACCTGATACGGTTGTTTTTCATGGATATATTCTGGAGAATAAGCTTCTCCGTTTTCGATTTTTTTCAGGTTATGCTTAATGATCTCAATGCATTTATACCATTCCTTTCGGTATCGGATGTCAAAACGGAAATTTCTGACTATGCGGTTTACCGTCAAGATTTTTCGGCTTCCCACGCGAACACCTTTGGTGCGGTTCCGCTTACCGATTCCGCGGTCATTATTCCAAGCAGTATATTCTGTTGATGAACCACGGTAATCCCTCTCATAAATATCATCTCTGGTTACCTGTAACAGCGTTAGAATCTGATCCCCTTTCTTTGGGTGTTTGACCTCCGCTTTTTTCAGAATATCTCCAAATGTTCCGTATCTGGTATCATTGAGCCACCCGCTTGCCATGGAATAGATGACATACTTTCCTGGTTTGAGAATGTTGACTTTATCTGGAAGCGGCAGGATGTTTTTCCGCTGCAGAATGCCATTCAATACCTGCACGAGGAAATATCTGGAGGCAACTTCCTCTTTGGACGGAGTATGAATAAACCTTTCTTCTCCTTCTTCATAAGGACGGGTGCTGCTACCAGCTTCAAAAATAAAATCATCGCCTGGAATCACGATCTTATCTTCGTCCAACCAGCTGATATAAATCCGTTCTCCGTTTCGGATCAGTATAGCCAGCTGTTTTCCATGAACTTTTTCATAAGACTTGAGGCTATTGGCAATTTTTCCGCTCTGACAGATTCCATTCCCGCTTCTTGAGGTTTTCAGTATGGAAATGGATTTTTCTCCTGGCGCCAGAAGTTCCTGAAGATCTTTTCTGTTTTTTAAGATCTGCATGAATGTATTCTGATCGGAATCCTCATCTCCATAATCATAAACAGACAGATATTTTCCGAGTTCCTCATCCAGAAAACGGATTTTTGCATAAAGAACCACAGGAGCATCCTTTTCTGCTTCTTTTCCATCTGTCAGCTGCGCAACTTTTATGACTTCTCCGGTGTAGCAACGGATCCCATAAATACAGGTTTCCAGCAGAAAAAGTTTTTTCTCCAGTTCTTCTTTCATCCGTTCAAATTCTTCTTTTTTCTTTTTGAGCTCCACTTTCATGCGATTTGCTATTTCTTCCGCTTCCGCCTTCAGTTTCGCAATCTGTGCATTGATCGCAGCAAATTCCGGCAAATCATGCTGTTCCAGTTTTTCCTGGTAGTCTTTTAATTCATCCAGTTCTTTTTCTGTATCCTTGATTTCTTCTTTTACAGATTGTGTCGTAATAGCGCCGTCAAAATTCTTCGGCAGAACACTGAGGTAATTAGCTCCAGATTCATCTTTTGCAGCAGTGTCTCCTGTTAACGCAGCAAATGCGCCGGATGGAATCTCCGACATATCTGTAAAACGTTTAATGTCAAGCCATTCTGATGGAAACACAAACTGTTGGCTTCCATATCCGATGATGGCAGCAAATCCGTCATCAAAATACAGGTTTAATGACAGGTTATAGCTTCCCAGCTCTGTGATTAACAAAAACAGATTACTTGCCTCGTAGCTGTGTTTGAAAATATTTTGAATACTATTAAAAGTCTGCTGGTTTTTATAAAAATATTCCTGCCAGTGGGAACCGTACCAGCCGGACAGTGCATCGTTCCCTTGTTGCCGTCCTTCCTTTTCCAGCCATATGCGGAATGCTTTCTCATCTTTGATGGAAGCGGTTCCGATAGCTTCGGTATATTTTGTGTTTATCATAATGTCTCCTTCTATACTTTACTGCCGAGCTTTACAATCTGGCTGTCGATGACAGCTGTAATGGCACTCATGCGATCCATGTTGAGTAATTTATCTTCCCTGTTTTGTGACAACGCAGAACAATACAGTACCACAAAATCTCTCAGATTTCTTAAACTCATCACATCGCGGTTTTCTATTTCCAGCTCTTTTTTGATCATCTTAAGTTCGGTAGTGGAAACAAAACCGCTTCTTTCCGGCGTGTATTGTTCTAATAGTGTTTGCAACGCATGATAATTAGTCTGTCTTGGTCGCTCTGTGTTAATTGGTACTCTTATCATCTTTTAGCCTCCTTTTCTCTATTCCTTTACGCTTCGTGTTAATTATGGAAGTGGAAGTAAGGGAATGGTTTTACGCTATTTGGACAAAAAAGAGCCGCCTTGCAGCAGCTCTTTGGAGAAATTTTTAATCATTATTGTCATTAGTTACATCGAGCAGCTTTTGTTGGCATTAAATACATTGATTCCACCCCATTCACTGTTCCAAAACTCAATCTGGTGTCCGCCTTTAAAGGTTAATCGGATGTGTTCTTGGTCGGCCTCAATCCCATTTTTCTTTAAGTCTTCTTTCAGATCTCGGATCACACGCTTTGCTGCTTTCTTTATAAAATATTGGCGAGAAAACCGCGTAGCTTTAGATGCGCGGATGAATCGCC
>CAJKWK010000073.1 GCA_905203555.1 uncultured Lachnospiraceae bacterium | reverse complement strand
ACACGACTTAAAACGGTAGGGCAAAAGCGAGCCAGAGGTGGCCGTGGGTGATAGGCCGGGGGGTCATAACCGCATATGGCGAGTATGTGGAAACACTGACAAAATCCCGAATGTACAAGTCTATAATTCGAGCGGTCAGAAAGGCCGTTGTCGCAAATGCGGCGTGTGTGGGGTAAAGTACGATTGGTGAATAGGAACCACCCTGCGGTGTTACAGGCACCGGCAAGCACACAGGCTTAAAGGGAAACCTAAGTGCGGTTGAAAAGATAGAAGAATAGGAATATCGGAACGTGGAAAGTTCCCGGCGTGGAGCCGTTGCGGGCAGAGAAGCGCTGGAAAGGAAAACCGTGTCACCACTTACCGGGGGTGCGGCATAACTTTCCTTAACCGGGGAGGAAACAGCAGCCATGATACCGATGAAGCCGTGAAAAAAGTAAGCGGTGGAGGGACGGGCTGTAGTCAGGGTAAGATTGCAAGAAATATTATATTACAAACAAACTCCATAGGTTCGAGTAAGACTAAGAAAGGCCAAATCCAATAGGAAAGAAGGCCGACTATGGCAACAAAAGACAAGGTACAAAAGAAAGCAAAACTGCGCCATGCGGAATATTATGACTTTCAGGGAATCCAGGATAGGCTGTATGCCAGCAGCCAGCAAGGCCGGGTGTTTAAAAATCTCGTGGAGATTATCGCCCTGCCGGAAAATATAAGGTTGGCATACCGTAACATCAAGGCAAACCATGGAAGCAAGACCGCTGGCACGGACGGAAGGACAATTAAAAATCTTGAAAAGCTCTCTGATGAAAAGTTGATTGCACTGGTTCAGAAGAAACTGGGCTGGTACAAACCACAGAGCGTATTGCGCGTGGAAATTCCGAAAGGCAGTGACCCGACGAAGAAGAGGCCGCTCGGAATCCCAACTATACTCGACAGGCTGATACAGCAGTGTGTCCTGCAAGTTCTTGAACCAATCTGTGAGGCAAAATTCCATGACCATAGTTATGGATTCAGGCCAAATCGGAGTCAGGAACATGCGCTGGCGTTGGTTTATAAAAATATTCAGCTATCCCACTACTATTATGTGGTGGATATTGATATTAAAGGGTTCTTTGATAACGTAAACCATGGAAAGTTGCTGAAACAGATGTGGACATTGGGAATCCGGGACAAAAAGCTTCTGAGTATTATATCAGCAATGTTAAAGGCTGAGGTCGCAGAAATTGGATTTCCTGAGAAAGGTACACCACAGGGCGGCGTTATTTCTCCGCTTCTGTCTAACATTGTGCTGAACGAACTGGACTGGTGGATAGCCAGCCAGTGGGAAGAGTTTCCAACACGCAAGAAATATGCCACCGGGATAAACTACACCGGGAGTGAAAATAAGGGAAATAAGTACAAAATGCTCAAGGAGTACACACACCTGAAAGAGGTTACCTGTGTACGGTACGCTGATGACTTCAAGTTATTTACCAGAAGCTACCAGCAGGCAGAAAAATTATTTTATGCAGTAAAAGGCTGGCTGAAAGGCCGTCTGGGTCTGGATATAAGCCCAGAAAAGTCTAATATCGTGAATTTGAAAGAAACATACTCAGAATTTCTCGGACTGCGTATAAAGGCAACAAACCACGGCTGTGAAAGCAGCCCTAAATTTGTTGTTGAGAGCCATGTCAGGGAGAAGTCGCTCCATAAAATCGCAACAGATATGAAAAGTCTGATCCATGACATTGAATTTCCCGGACACGGAAAACGTGCGGAACATGCGGCAGTAGCCCGGTTTAATTCCTACGTGATAGGTGTCCATAATTACTACAGCATGGCAACCTTTGTTTGCCGTGACTTTCATGTACTGGCCTTTTCCGTCCACAAGAGCCTAAAGGCAAGGCTTAAAAAGCGTCTGAAGACTGCGAAGCAGGCAAGAAGAAAGAAAGCTGGTTTTATTATTCCTGATTATATCAAGGAGCGTTATGGCAACAGTGAGCAATTAAAATTTGTCAGGGGATATGCGCTTGCGCCGATTGGATTTGTAAAGCATAAAAATCCGATGATGAAACGGCGTATAACGAATAGCTATACGCCAGAAGGCAGGGAAGCAATTCACAAAATGCTGGGAAAAAGCATTGATACGGGTATCATGCATTATCTGATGCGTAACCCGATACCCTACCGAACAGCAGCCTATAATGACAACCGCATTTCGCTATATTGTGCCCAATATGGGAAATGTGCGGTAACTGGGAAAAAGCTCACAATAGGTGACATTCACTGTCACCATAAAGTGCCCAAATATCTCGGCGGAACGGACGAATACAAAAACCTGGCAATCGTCAGTGAAGAAGTCCATCGCCTTATACATGCCACTAATCCAGAAACAATCAGGAAATATTTAACTAATCTGAAACTTGATGATAAGCAGTTAAAGAAGCTGAATAAATTTAGAAACCTTGCAAAAGTTGAGAGTTGTTTGAAATGTAACGCAATCTAAGACCTTGATGGCAAGCCGGATGAATTGAAAGGTTCATGTCCGGTTTAGAGCGGGGGAAAATCCGGAGATAACATCAAAGGATTACCTATCGCTATTTCTTTTGAAGGAAGAGCAGACTGCAGCCTACAGCGTGGAGATTTGGAAGCGATTCCGTAAATGGGGTGGTATCCCAACGGGCATCACCCAGAATATTAAGGATTTGTTGTCTTCCAGGGAGATAGAGAATATATTTGAAAATTCAGATTTTATTTATATGCTGAACCAGGCATCCGGTGACCGGCAGATTCTGGCAAAACAGCTGAATATCTCACCAACCCAGCTGTCCTATGTAACCAACAGTAATGAGGGAGAAGGACTTCTGTTCTATGGAAACGTCATTATCCCATTTGTAGACAGATTCCCTAAGAATTCCCTCTATAAAATCATGACAACCCGCTTAGAGGAAACTTCCGAAGCAGGTTAAATCAAAGGAGAAGACAATGTTACGAGCAATTTCATATGTAGTAACTTTTAGTGGCGGTGCTGTATTTGGCATCGCTTTTCTCTGTTTATTACAGGCAGGGAAAGGGTATCCGAAAAAGGAGGAGTAAGTAGTGGCAGAACAGAGAATGAAAGTCAGGGATAAGAAAGTCCAGAAGATGACCAAAGATGGTCTGGTGGAAGAGAACCTGACGGATAAATCTTCTGTTCGTGTCAGTAACCGTGCCAGTGATGTGCAGATGGGAATAAAACAAGGTGAAAAAGAAGAAAGCCTTGTGGATAAGTCTCCCCGCCAGTCTGAACGGAGTGGGAAAAATATCCGTCCTTCTGTGCAAAAATCCAGGGATGCACCGGAACTGATGCGAACAGAGAACCAAAGTGAAGATTTTGGACAAAACAGAAAGCAGCAAAACCGGAAAAGAATTCGTGCTGAAGTCGGAAAAGAATCCAGACTTGCGGAAAAATCCGAAGCCAGCCAGTCAGGGAGACTGAAAGAAAAACGTGCGGATCTTTCAGAAAACAGAGGGGACAGCCGGAGTAAGAAGAATGGTGGGAGTAAGAAACCAAAGCAGAAACAGCGTCTGAAATTTGCTTATGAGGAGACTGGTGCTTCTGTGAAAAATGACAAAGATATGGAGAAATTGAACCAGATGGATATGGATGGAGTCAATTTCCGTCATCAGAAACAGAAGGAAAAAGCCAAAAAGTTTTCTTATGAAGAAACAAAAAAGAAGAAGGAAGCAAAGCAGCATTCCAAGAAGGCACAGGTCTATCAGGCAAATGATGGAGAAGCTCCTGGAAAGAAGAAATCCCGCTTGAAGTTTGGCGAAGGGGAATCTGTGAAAACAGAAAAAACTTCTGCTGTTAAGAAAGCAGGAAGTGCAACTTGCGCAGCATTGCATCGTGAGATCAGCAAAAATGAAGACGACAATGCGGCAGTAGAAGGTGCCCATAAGTTGGAAGAAGGCGGCGAAGGTGTTTACAAGCTGGAACAGAGAAGTGCCAGACGAAGGAAACAGAGGGCTTCCAGAAAGAGAAGCAGACTGGAGAGACAGGCAGAGAAACAGACACAGGCGGCAGCCCGTCAGGAACAGAAGAAGCTAAAAAAACAGATTCAGAAGCAACAGATCAAACGGGATTATGCCAAAGCAAAACGAAGTGAACAGACAGTAGGAACAGCTACAAAAGGTACGATTGATTATATCAAGAAGATTGGCGGCAAAGTCACCAACTTCTTTAAAGAAAACCGGAAGGTGTATATCAGTGTAGCAGTTCTGATCGGATTGATGTTTCTGATCATAACGAATGTCACGTCATGCTCTGCAGTGTTTTTACAAAATGTGATCACTTACACGGGAACCAGTTATCTGTCATCGGATCAGGCAATCCGGGAAGCGGAACTGTATTATACACAGCTGGAAGCTAATCTGCAAGAGCGGATCAACAACATGGAATCCGAAGAACCGGGACATGAGGAATACCGATATAACATCGGACCCATTGAGCATGATCCGTTTATCCTGATTAGTTATCTGTCAGCAAAGTATGAAGAATTTACCTTTGAACAGGTCAAGCCGGAGTTGGATGCATTGTTTGCAGAGCAATACCATCTGACTACGGAAGCAGTGAATGAAACCGTGACGGAGACAGCAACGGTGAGGGTGGGAGAATCTTTGGGACAAGTAGTTACCAGTGGATATTGTAACTGCCCAATCTGCTGTGGTATTTGGAGCGGAGGACCGACTGCCAGTGGTGTGTATCCGACAGCGAACCATACCCTTGCAGTAGATGCGTATGATCCGTTCGTGCCAATCGGAACAAAAGTTGTGATGAATGGGGTGGAGTACACGGTAGAAGATACCGGAGCTTTCGCAAGATATGGCGTGCAGTTTGATGTCTATTATGACAGTCATGCGGCAGCATCTGCACATGGACATCAGACCTGGGAATGTTATCTGGCAGATGATAACGGAAGCAATGAAGTGGAAGTGACCAGGACAAGAGATGTAGATGTGCTGAATGTCACCTTAAATAGTGGAAACCTGATGTCAATCTGTCAGGACAGGTTGGGATTTTTCCAGAAAGAACTGTTCAGTGCCTACAACGATACAAAAGGCAACTTGCAGATGTTTGCGACACCGGTTGATTTTAACTGGTATTCCAGTGTGACCAGTTATTATGGATACAGGATTCACCCGATTTCTGGAGCTAATCAGTTACACAATGGCATGGATATCGGGGCACCGGAAGGAACAAAAGTGATGGCAGGACTGACCGGAACAGTTACAACTTCTGCTTATAACGACAGCTATGGCAATTATGTTGTAATCAAGGACAGTAAAGGCTATGAACTACGGTATGCACATTTAAGCAGCCGGAGTGTATCTGCAGGAGCATCCGTCACGAAAGGTGATGAAATTGGTCTGGTAGGAAATACTGGAAATTCCACAGGAAGCCATCTTCATATTGAACTTCTGAAAAATGGAGAGCGGTTAAACCCGATCTTTTATCTGGAAACTGGAGAAGGAGCAGGCTTTGGCGGCAATGAATATACCAGTGAAGCAGCACAGCGTTTGTTAAATGAAGCAGCGAGATATCTCGGAACACCGTATGTGTGGGGTGGATATTCCCCAAGTGGATTCGATTGTTCCGGATTTGTAAGCTACTGTCTGACAAACTCTGGTGTAAGGAATACAGGAAGACTAACAGCACAGGGACTGTACAACATTTGTACACCAGTATCCCAGTCGGAGGCACAGCCGGGAGATTTGATCTTCTTTACTGGAACTTACGACGCAGGGGAGCCGGTAACGCATATCGGAATCTATGTAGGCAATGGTCAGATGATCCATTGTGGACATCCGGTGCAGTATACGTCCATCAATTCCCCATACTGGCAGAGCCATTTCTATGGATTTGGACGATGGTAAGAAAAAAGGGCGGCTGCATCAGCCGTCCGGAAAGGAGAAGCGATGAAAAGTCTTGAAAAAGCAACGGCGGATTATGAGAAAGCCAAAGAGAAAATGGAAGCATCCAAAGCCAGATATGAAGCAGATTTAAAGCGGTTCAAGGCTGCGGAGATTGCCAAAACAGAAGCGGAAAATCTGGAAATTGTAAGAATTATCCGTGCAATGGATATGAGTATTCCAGAATTGGAAGCTTTCAAAAAGAGAATGAAAAATGAACTGCCCGGCAGGGTAGAAATACAGAAGGAGGAAACAAAAGCCGATGATGAATCTGGAAAAAATGAAACAGAAGAAGAGAACAATTACTAAAAGCAGGGTAAAAAAGAGCTTGCTTGCAGCAACGACATTTCTTTGCCTGACAACACCTTTGCTCCAGACACAGACTGCTTATGCAGCTGAGAATACCACACCTGCAATCACGATTGAGAAACCGGATGGCTGGAAACAGGGAGAAACAACCATTGCTGTTACGGTAGATGCCAGTCATATGCCGGAAGGTTTCTCAATAGCAAAGATTGAAGCAAAAGCAGGAAAAGATGGAAGCTGGCAGGATGTAACCGGAAGTGGAAGTATCACGATCACTGGAAACCAGACAGTGTATGTGCGTGTTACAGATGGTGAGGGGAAGGTCTATGAGCAGAATCGCTCTATTAAGTGTTATGACACGGAAAAGCCTACACTCTCTGCTTCCCTGACAGATGGTGTGCTGACGATTCAGGGGAATGATACAGTATCCGGGATTACTGCAGTAACAGTCAATGGCACCACTTATACAGACTTGAAGGATGGAATGCTGAGAGTGCAATTGACACAGAAAGATTTTACTACAAAACAGATTGAGATTACGGTAACAGACGGTGCCGGAAATACGTCTGAAAAGTATGTGTTACAGAATCCTTATTATGAATGGGCAAAGAAGCAGGCAGAGAAACAGAAAACTTCCAGTGACAGTAATGGTGCAATGGCAACCACGACCAGTGCAGATGCAACTGGGACTGAGAAAACAACGACTTCACCACTTCCGCAGGATGCACAGGCTTCTGAGCCAACAGATGCAAAAGGAACTGTGGATGATCGGACAGTGACAGGTATTGAGGAACAGCTTAATAAAGAAGGCGAGACAGCAGATTCTGTTACTAAAACAGCTACGGAAGGCACAAAAGAGTTTTATACCATTTCAACTAAGAGTGGTAAGATTTTCTATCTGATTATTGACAATTCAAAATCTCAGGATAATGTGTATTTTCTTACAGAAGTCAGTGAAAAAGATCTGATGAACTTCACACTTTCTGATTCGGTGACACTTCCGGAAGTGGATACGGTTTATGCAGAACCAGAGAAAAAAGCAGAGGAAGAAAAACCGGAAACGACAGAGTCAGCCGAGAAAGATAAGGTAGAGGAAGATATTCAGATGCCTGAAGATAAAAGTCCATTTGGAACGTATCTTTTGATTGCACTGGTTGCAGTCGGAGCTGCGGCAGGAGGATATTACTTCAAAGTCTATAAACCAAAACATGAATATGATGACGAGGATGAGATGGAAGAGGATGAAGATGAATCCGAAGATTCAGAGTCAGAAAAACGGGAAGTAGACGATGCAGATGAGCAGGAAGAAAGTACAGAACCGGAAATCCTGAGAGATGAAGATTTTGACGATAATGTGCTGGAAGATGAAGAAGAGGAGGAAGGGCGATGATTGAGTGCGGAATAAGAAATATCAGATTATATACGCTGATCCGCCTTGGCAGTATAACAGGAAGGCGGGGCAGGGAATTGCCGCAGACCATTACCCGACCATGAGTTTGCAGGAAATCTGTGATCTTCCAGTTGGGAAATTAGCGGATAAAGATTGTGTTTTATTTCTCTGGGTCACTTTTCCACAGCTGAGAGAAGGATTAAGTGTGATTCAAGCATGGGGATTTCAATACAAGACAGTAGCGTTCGTGTGGGTAAAGAAGAATAAAAAGGCAGATACTTTGTTTCTTGGTCTGGGACACTGGACAAGGAGCAATGCTGAAATTTGTTTGCTTGCAACGAAAGGGTCTGTTCATAGGAAATCAGCATATGTTCGACAGATTATTTTATCACACATTGAAAGACACAGTAAAAAACCAGATGTGGCAAGAGATAGAATTGTTGAGCTTATTGGTGATGTACCGAGAATAGAATTATTTGCACGACAGACAACACCTGGGTGGGATGTCTGGGGAAATGAAATACAGTCAGATATAGAAATGAAAAGTGAGGAAGAAATAGAATGAAAGCATTAGTGATTGCAGAAAAGCCATCGGTTGCGATGGCACTGGCTTCCGTGCTTGGAGCCAGAACAAGAAAAGATGGCTACGTGGAGGGAAACGGTTATATCGTTTCCTGGTGCGTAGGACATCTAGTTGGATTATGTGATGCATCGGAATACGATGAAAAATATAAAAAATGGAGATATGATGATCTGCCGATTGTGCCAGAATGTTGGAAACATAAGGTATTGGAAGGTACGAAAAAGCAGTTTGGAATCTTAAAGAAACTTATGAGAGATTCCAAAGTAGATGAAGTGATCTGTGCTACTGATGCAGGACGTGAAGGAGAGTTAATTTTTCGTTTGGTGTATGAGCAGGCAGGATGCAGAAAGCCGATGAAGCGGCTCTGGATCTCATCTATGGAAGAACAGGCAATTAAAGATGGATTTTCGTCATTAAAAGACGGTTCGTGTTATGACAGTCTCTATCAGTCAGCACTTTGCAGGGCAAAGGCAGACTGGCTGGTGGGAATCAATGCGAGCCGTCTTTTTTCCGTTCTGTATAACCAGAATCTGAAAGTTGGAAGAGTACAGACACCAACACTTGCTATGATCGTGGATCGAAATCAGAAGATCAAGGAATTTACCAAAGAAAAGTATTATATGGCTCATATCAAGTTTGACGATATGGATGCGGTCACAGAGCATTTTCAGAAAAAAGAGGATGCAGATAAAGTGGCTGCGGATTGTGCGGAGCGTATGTGTGAAGTAGAGAAGGACGATGTGAAGGAGAAAACAGTTCGTCCACCGAAGCTCTATGATCTGACAACCTTACAGAGGGAAGCCAATCGAATGTTTGGTTATACCGCACAGCAGACGCTGGATGCCGTGCAGGAGATGTATGAGCAGAAGCTTGTTACTTATCCGAGAACAGACAGCCAGTATCTGACAGATGAGATGGGAGAAAGCACAGAAACTCTGATTCAGATGTTGCTTGGGAAAATGCCCTATGCCGAAGGGCTGGAATATCAGCCGGACGTGAGTAAGGTATTAAATTCAAAGAAAGTATCTGATCACCATGCAATTATCCCGACCATGGAAGTAGCAAAGGCAGATATAGGTAAACTGAAAGAACGAAACTGCAAGATTTTGTATCTGATCAGTGCCAGGGTACTGACAGCAACCGCAGATCCTTATATTTATGAAAGCCATAAATGCCAGATTACCTGTAATTATCATACGTTTTATCTCACGGCAAAGAAAACAAAGCAGGAAGGATTCAAGGCAATCGAAAATAAATTGAAACAGTTCTTTGGCGTAAAGATTGAGAAAGAAGAGCCGGAGCTGGATATCTGGGCTGGCAAGCATTACGGTCCTTGTGATTCTTTTGTATCGGAGCATTTTACACAGCCACCGAAACAGTACACAGAAGATACCCTGCTTTCTGCTATGGAACGTGCAGGAAATGAAGAACTGACCGAAGATACAGAGAAGAAAGGACTTGGTACTCCGGCAACAAGGGCAGCAATCATTGAAAAACTGATTCAGTCTGGCTTTGTGAAAAGAGAAAAGAAAAATCTGGTACCGACAGATGATGGCAATGTACTGATTACGGTTCTGCCGGATGAGATTAAATCTCCGAAGATGACAGCAGAGTGGGAAATGGCATTGAATCACATTGCCCAGAATACAGAGACAGCAGATGAATTCCTAAATGGAATTACAGAGCTGATGCAGGAACTGGTTGCCAGATATCAGGGGATTTCAGAAGAAAAGAAAGAGCAGTTTCAGGGAAAAGCGAAAGGAGAAGTCATTGGCAAATGTCCCCGCTGTGGAGCTGATGTCAGGGAAGGAAAAGTAAACTTTTACTGTTCTGACCGGAATTGTGCATTTACCTTATGGAAGAATGATAAATTTCTTGCAAGCCAAGGGAAAAAGATGGATAAGGTGGCAGCAAAGAAGTTCCTGTCTAAAGGAAAAATCCATT
>CAJKWK010000072.1 GCA_905203555.1 uncultured Lachnospiraceae bacterium | reverse complement strand
AGAGTACGACCTTGCCAAGGTCGGGGTCGCGGGTTCGAACCCCGTCTATCGCTCTAGAGAGAAGGATTGATATGAATGTATCAGTCCTTTTTTTGTTGCTATGCATGCGATAAAGCAGTCCGGTGGACGGTTTTGAGTCTTAAGAAGAATTCCGTTAGTTTCATATTTTTTCTATTTCTAAATCCTTTACCGATGTTTTTAATATTGGCAGTAAGATCACATTGCAAAATGAGAGTATAAAACAAGCGTCTCTGTCAATCATAAAATCAGATGTTTCTTTGAAATCAGTAGAAATGCTGAGTTATTGATAAAAATACAAAAACCATTATTTTAATTGTAAATTATTAATATAAACAATTAAACTGATGGTTTTTGTTTACTAAAAGGTGAATTTATGATTTAATATAACTATTAGTACAGGTTTAAATATATGTTGGTGAGTTCGTGAGAACATGGGGATAGGAGATGATGATTATGAAGAATAAACTATATGCAACACCGGAATATATGACTGCATCGGATATTAAGAGAATACGGAAGAAGATAAAGTTTACACAGAGAGAACTGGCAGAATTGTTAGGATGCAGCAAACCGACAGTGGAAAGATGGGAAACAAGTTCGAAACAGATTACCGGTCCGGAAGTTCTTGCTCTGTATTTGCTGGAACGAGAAACGGAGTTGATCGAAGAAATAAGAATACCTGATAAAATATATCCACTGCGCCTGTTATATATGTATAAACAGATGTTATGTACAGTGATCGATATAGATGAAGTGTTAAGAAAAGTTCATATTTGCAATTATACAGATAATATTCTCTTCCGGGCGTTTGGAATAAATGAAGAACCAACCTATGAACAATATTTGGAATTTTTAGAATCAAGATGTTTCCCAAAGAACAGGGATAAAATGAAATTGATATTAAAAGATCTGGAATTGCCGTTTTACGATCCGTTTCTCATAATAGAAAAAACAGAGGGGCGTATGGCAGAAGATGATTTCTGGATACAGATTGAGAGGTAGAGTATGGTAGAATTATTTGAGCAGGATATTAGGACAAATGACAGGCAATCCTCGAAAGGAAATCAGTTAAAGTGGAAGAATAATCATATATGGTATAAAGCAGATTATGCTGGATATGAAGGACTGGCAGAGATTGTTGTTTCCAGACTTTTGGAAAAATCATCTCTTGATTCGAAAGAGTATGTTCATTATGAGGCGGAACAGATACGATATCGGGAGCAGATATATTCGGGGGTAAAAAGTAAGGACTTTTTGGAAGGGGACTGGCAGATTGTAACATTGGAGCGATTGTTCCAGAGTTTCTTTCGGGAGAGCTTATATAAAGCAATCTATCGTATGGATAGTAGTAGCAGCAGACTTTCTTTTTTAGTAGAGCAGGTGGAACGTCTCACCGGATTAAAAGATTTTGGGAGATATATGAATAGAATACTTACGATAGATGCTTTTTTCTTAAATGAAGACAGGCATACCCATAACATTGCAGTTCTGACCAATGGAGTCCGGGAATTTAGATTATGCCCTATTTTTGATCATGGAGCGGCACTTTTGTCTGACACAAAGATGGATTATCCACTTACAGGTGATGTATACCACTTCATGGAAGAAGTCGGCGCTAAGACAATATGTCGTGATTTTGATGAGCAGTTGGATGTATCAGAAGAATTGTATGGAGAAAATTTGAAATTCTATTTTACGAAGAAAGATGTGGATGATATCCTGTCGCAAATGACAGGATATCATGAGCAGATCATTGAGAGGGTAAGAACAATACTGTATATGCAGATGAGGAAATATGAATATTTGTTTTGATATTTAGAAACTATAAATTGATTTTATATAACTACTTCAGAAAAATTCTCAACAACTTTTCATATATCTTTTTGTAAGGCTGATAGCGCATAGGCAGATCTAGCCAGGTTTTCTTATCTACGATACTCTTGTAATGAGAGAAGGTATCAAATCCATCCTTCCCATGATAAGAGCCCATTCCGCTTTCACCGAACCCGCCGAATCCCATTTCACTTGTGGCAAGGTGGATCACAACATCGTTGATGCATCCGCCTCCAAAGCCACAGCGGGAAGTCACCTGTTTGGCAATGGTTTTATTGGAAGTGAAGATATACAAAGCCAGCGGGTGCGGCATGGAGTTGATTTTTGCAGCTGCCTGACCAATCGAATCATAGGTCAGGATTGGCAGTACCGGTCCGAAAATTTCTTCCTGCATGACCGGATCGTCCCAGGTTACATTGTCTAAAATGGTTGGCTCGATTTGCAAGGTATGTTCGTTCGTTTTACCGCCATGTACCAATTTCTTTTCATCTATCAATCTGACAATTCTTTGAAAATGCTTTTCATTGACAATTTTTCCGTAGTTTTTATTTTCCAGCGGTGTTTTTCCAAATTGTTTTATGATTTGTTTCTTTAATTCTTGAATCAAAAGGTCTTTGACTGCCGGGTCACAGTAGATGTAGTCCGGAGCAACGCAGGTCTGTCCGCAGTTCAGATATTTTCCAAATACAATGCGTCTGGCAGCCAGTTTGATATCAGCGGATTTTTCTACAATACAGGGACTCTTTCCACCCAATTCCAAAGTGACCGGAGTCAGATGCTCAGAGGCATGTTTCATCACCTCTTTGCCGACAATGGGACTGCCGGTAAAGAAGATATAATCAAAATGTTCCTTTAAAAGTCCGGTGTTTTCGGCACGCCCTCCTAATACGACAGAAACGTATTCAGGAGGGAAACACTCTTCAATGATCTGTTTGAGTATAGCGCTTGTGGCAGGAGAGTATGCGCTTGGTTTGAGTACCGCAGTATTTCCTGCTGCGAGAGCATCGATCAAAGGTTCCAGAGTCAGCATAAACGGGTAGTTCCAAGGGCTCATGATGAGTGTGACTCCATGGGGCGATGGCTGTTTATAGCTTCTTGAGTGGAATTGGGATAGAGGGGTCCATACTGTTTTTTCTTTGGCAAACGCAGGGGTGTGTTTCAGCATGTAACTCAGTTCACTTAGAACCAGACCGGTTTCGCACATATAGCTTTCGAAAGGACTTTTTCCAAGATCGCTTTTTAAAGCGGCATTGATTTCCGGTTCATGATCCAGAATGCATTTCTGCAATTTGCGGAGTGCATCCAAACGGTAATTGACAGGGAGAGTTGCACCGCTATAGAAAAAATGGCGTTGTTTTTCAATGAGTTGTTTGATTTCAGTAGATGTCATTCGTCGTGTCCCTCCATAATCATGTGATAGATGTGTTCCAGTTCTTCTGCATCCATCCCGGTGGCAGCAGTGATGAATGGCAGCATGCTCATAGTAACCTTTGGATCCAGAACCTCAGGAATTGACTTTACACTTCCTAAAATCTTCGGTTTTCGATATGGAAGAAATGGTAGGGCAAATTTTAATCCTGCCTGAAAAGTACGACAATATATTTTCTTAAAATGGTTCATAAGATTCATTCCTTTCAATGTTATCAATGTTATCGGCAATTATGGAAAGTACACGATAAAAGGTCTCCCGGTCTTCATCGCTGATCCCCTTTCCACTTAATTCTGTAAGCTGCAGAATCGTCTTTCGGATCCCTTCGGCATAGATTTTTCCTTTTTCTGTGAGAACCGCTTTTGCTCGATATTTTTTCCCTTCAGAGGAACTGTCATAAGAAAGAAAGCCGATGGATTCTAATTCAGATAAAATCCGGGAAATAGCAGCTTTGTCTTCGTTGCACTTTATACAAAGATCAGATGCGGTCAATCCGTCAGCTGCGGAAAACAGATAATGGATACACATGGCATGAGTACCTTTGAGACCGAAAACATGCATTTCTTCCTTTTTGATTTTTTGTATTTTTTTATAAATTCTGGAAACTCCGGTTGTGAGTCTCTCAAAACGATCAATCATAGTGCACCTCCGAAATGTTGAATAATCAACAAGTTACAAAATGAATATATATCAGGGAAGTGGAATTGTCAACGGATAATGTTTTCGATTCTGTGAAATTAATAACGCTAGTCATTGGATAAATTCTATGCTATGATAAATAGCAACAGGCTAATTTAGATAGTATGGAATACAAAATATAAAGAAATCAGAGGAAAAGAAAATGGCAAAAAAGATTAAAGTTGCATTATTAGGTGTGGGAACGGTCGGCACCGGTGTATATAAGCTGATTCACAGAAGAGCAGATGTGATGGAAAAAACAATGGGCGCAGAGTTGGAAATTAAAAAGATTCTCGTGCACAATCTTGCAAAGAAAAGGGAAGGGATTGAGACAGAGTTACTGACAGATAACTGGCAGGAAATTCTGAATGATGAGGAAATCCAGATTGTGATTGAAGTGATGGGTGGAATCGAACCGGCTAAGACAATGATTTTAGAGGCGCTCCACGCAGGAAAACACGTTGTAACGGCAAATAAAGATCTGATTGCGGTTCATGGCGGGGAATTGCTGGAGGCTGCGGAAGAAAAACAATGTGATTTCTTATTTGAAGCAGCAGTAGCCGGGGCAATTCCGATTATCCGTCCGTTGAAACAGTGTCTTGCAGGCAATGAAATCACTGAAGTATTAGGAATTGTAAATGGAACAACCAATTATATTTTGACAAAAATGTTTGAGGAAAACATGGGATTTGAAGAAGCTCTTGCAAAGGCAACTGAGCTTGGATATGCAGAGGCAGATCCGACTGCAGATGTAGAAGGGCTGGATGCAGGGCGTAAAGTGGCGATTATGGCGTCCATCGCATTTCATTCCAGAGTGGTCTTTGACGATGTATATACGGAGGGAATTACAAAGATCACATCCAAAGATATTGCCTATGCAAAAGAATTTGACAGTGTGATCAAGCTGCTTGGAGTTGCACGTAATACAGAGCAGGGAATTGAAGCCGGTGTGTATCCGATGATGTTGAATAAGGAACATCCGCTGGCGTCAGTCCGCGATTCTTTCAATGCAGTATTTGTACATGGAGATGCGGCAGACGATGCGATGTTCTATGGACGCGGAGCCGGAGAATTGCCGACGGCAAGTGCAATTTTAGGAGACGTGATCGATGTAGCCAGAAATTTAAAATACGGATGTAACGGAAGAATCAGTTGTACTTGTTATAATCAGATTCCGGTGAAATCTTTTGAAGAAGTGAAAAATAAATTTTTCCTGCGTATGCAGGTGCATAATAAGCCGGGTGTTCTGGCACAGATTGCACAGGTATTTGGAAATCATAAGGTGAGTATTGCGAGAGTAGTACAGAAGAATGCGAAGTCAGAGAATGCAGAACTTGTAATCAGTACCGATCAGGTAAAAGAAAAACATTTGAAAAATGCGCTGCAGGTATTAAAAGAAATGGAAGATATTATTGAAATCAGCAGCGTGATTCGAGAATATTAATCGGGTCTAATGATAGAAAATCAGCATTGAAAGCCAGGTGGTTATGTGGAAAAGAGAGGAAATCAGATCGGGTTTACAGTCAAACAGATTAATAATATCTATGAAAAAGAATTGAATGAGCGGTTGAAGAAGCTGGGGATTACATCTTCCCAGTGCGCAGTGCTGGATTATTTATTCCATACGAATAAGGAAGAGGTCAATCAGCGGGATGTTGAGAAGAATCTGAGTTTGAAAAATCCGACGGTTACGGGGATTTTGAAACGAATGGAGGAAAAAGGATTTATTCTCAGTGTGCCGAATGCGTCAGATAAGCGGAAGAAGAATATTTATCTGACGGAAAAAGCATATGACATTCAGAGAAAGATGGATGCAGACCGGAGAAAACTAGACAAACGACTGACAATTGGTCTGACAAAAAAAGAAGTAGAGGCTTTGAGCAGAGGTCTGGAAAAAGTATTATATAATATTTCGGAACCGTAAAGAACAGAAAAAGAAGGAGGCAGCAGAGTTGAGTTACGCAGATAAAGTATTTATAGATATGTGCAAAGATATCATTGAAAACGGAACAAGTACAGAGGGAGAAAAGGTTCGTCCGGTATGGGAAGACGGAACACCGGCATATACGATCAAGAAATTTGGAGTTGTAAACCGGTATGATCTGTCCAGAGAATTTCCGGCACTTACACTTCGTCGTACCGGAATTAAGAGCTGCACAGATGAGTTGTTATGGATCTGGCAGAAAAAATCTAACAATATTCATGAATTGAACAGTCATATCTGGGATAGCTGGGCAGATGAGGATGGTTCTATCGGAAAAGCATACGGGTATCAGATGCAGGTGAAACATCAGTATAAAGAAGGGCTGATGGATCAAGTAGACAGAGTAATCTATGATTTGAAAAATAATCCGTACAGCCGGAGAATTATGACAAATATTTATGTGCATCAGGATCTGCATGAGATGAATCTGTACCCTTGTGCATATAGTATGACGTTCAATGTGACAAAGGAAGCAGATAGTGATAAGCTGACTTTGAATGGGATTTTGAATCAGCGTTCTCAAGATGTACTGGCGGCAAACAACTGGAATGTATGTCAGTATGCAGTTCTTTTGCATATGCTGGCTCAGGTTTGTGATATGAAAGTGGGAGAGTTTGTACACGTAATTGCAGATGCTCATATATATGACCGTCATATTCCTCTGATCAAAGAATTGATTTCCAGAGAACCTCTTCCGGCGCCGACTTTTTGGTTGAATCCAGAGATTAAAGATTTTTATCAGTTTACACCGGATGATGTGCGGCTGGAAAATTATGAGACACATCCGCAGATTAAAAATATTCCAATTGCAGTATAGAGGAGGCAGATGAGATGAAAGCAATCGCAGCAGTAGACAAAAATTGGGCAATCGGTAATAAAAACCGCCTGCTGACCAGCATTCCGGCAGATATGAAGTTTTTTCGGGAGAAGACAAATGGTCATGTAGTCGTTATGGGCAGAAAGACATTAGAGAGTTTTCCGAATGGTCTGCCATTAAAGAACAGAACGAATATTGTGCTTACAGCAAACAGGAGTTATCAAGTAAAGGATGCAGTCATTGTTCACACGCAAGAGGAACTTTTAGAAGAATTAAAGAACTATGATTCTGAAGATATCTATATTATTGGAGGCGAAAGTATTTATCACATGATGATACCTTATTGTGATACTGCATATATTACTAAGATAGATCACGCCTATGAGGCAGATACGTATTTTCCGAATCTGGATGAAATGGAAGATTGGCAGATGACGGAAGAAAGTGAAGAACAGACATGCTTTGATCTGGAATATGTATTCACAAAATATGAGAAATGCTAAATGCCGGGAAGGGAGTAGACAGTTGTTATGGATTCAATGTTATTCATTGTGACCGCAGTGTTGATGCTGCTTTTGGGAAGTGTTTATGTAGCAGGCCGGGAAAGAAATAAAAGGAAGGTGCTTGCTTTTAAAGCGGCAGCAACCATGATAGCAGATCTCTTAGCAGTTATTGCGGCATTGCAGGAAAATACAGTTTCGGCATGGTTTATAGCAGTTGGAATCTTTCTTTATGCATGTGCAGATGTTTTGTTAGAAATAAAATTTATATGGGGAATCCTTTGTTTTGGGTTTGGGCATGTATGGATGATTGCAGGAATTGGCTTACAAGGATTTTCTGCAGGTGCGGCAGTACTTGTTTTCGTACTTTTGTATGGGATTGCGTTCTTTTTGTTCCGTCCCTATTTAGGAAGGCTGAAACAGTTGAAAATGCCGGGTTTAATCTATGCGGCTCTTCTTTGCATGATGAGTGCAGCTGCGTGGGGAGCGGCGATTACAGCAGGAACGATGTGGAGCTGGGCGAGAGCAGTGGGAAGTTTATGCTTTGTAATTTCAGACGGAATTATCGGATGGACATTTATACATCGTTCCAGAACACGATGCAGCGGAGCAGTATTGATGATTTTATATTATGTGGCAGTGTACTTGTTGGGTGCTGCGGGGCTGTGAACTGTATCATCAAAGATGAAATGAGAAAAAGAAATGATCATACAATTCCGGGATGTTAAAAAACATCAAGAAAACAACGTTGACAAAGTGAAAATCACACAGTATAATAAATGTAATCTTTTATTGATAAGTACAATCTATATAAAAAATGCAGTGATAAGGAGGAGTACATAATCTTCGGAAGCAAAGAGAGTAGGTGGCTGGTGTGAACCTTCGGGAAGGGATTATGGAAGTAGCCTTTGAGCAGTGGATTGAACAGGTATTACAGTCATGAGATACCTCAGTAGACTTCAACGTATTTCCTACGTTATCGGGAAGCGGTATAGGCAGATATTTCCTGTACCGGCAGAGTGCAGAGGATTTCTCTGAATTTAGGTGGTACCGCGGATCAGTATTCGCCCTGAGTTTTATACAGACTCGGGGTGTTTTTTATTACTTAGATAGTTTAGGAACTATGTAATATAATCCTATTTGTAGAGATTTAAAGATAAGAGGAGGACGGTATATGAGACAGATTTCAGGAAATAAGTTATTGGTAAAAGCGTTAAAAGAAGAAGGTGTAGATACAATCTTCGGATATCCGGGAGCATGTACAATTGATATCAGTGATGAATTGTATAAGCAGGATGAGATCCGAGTGATTCTTCCGAGACATGAACAGGCGCTGGTACATGAAGCAGATGCCTATGCAAGAACGACCGGGAAGGTGGGAGTTTGTCTTGTGACAAGTGGTCCCGGAGCGACCAATCTGGTAACAGGTTTGGCTACGGCAAATTATGACAGTGTACCGCTCGTATGCTTTACCGGTCAGGTAGCGCGTCATTTGATTGGAAATGATGCATTTCAGGAAGTAGATATTGTTGGAATTACAAGAAGTATTACAAAATACGGAGTGACAGTGCGAAAACGCGAAGATTTGGGACGAATTATAAAGGAAGCGTTCTACATTGCACGAACAGGAAAGCCGGGACCGGTCCTGGTAGATCTTCCAAAGGATGTTATGGCAGAACTTGGAAATGCAGAATATCCAAAAGATGTAAACATACGTGGATATAAGCCAAATACAAGTGTTCATATCGGACAGTTAAAACGTGCACTGAAGATGCTCCATAAAGCGAAAAGACCTTTGTTTCTTGCAGGCGGCGGCGTTAATATTGCCGGAGCAAATGCAATGTTTACAGAGGTAGTGGAGAAAACGAAGGTTCCTGTAGTAACGACGATTATGGGACGGGGGGCAATTCCGACCAGCCATACGCTGTTTATCGGTAATCTTGGAATGCATGGTGCCTATGCGGCAAACATGGCAGTCAGCGAATGTGATGTTCTGTTTTCCATCGGAACAAGATTTAACGACAGAATTACCGGAAAGCTGCATGCATTTGCTCCAAAGGCGCAGATTATTCATATAGATATCGATACCGCATCCATCTCTAGAAATATTCATGTAGATGTTCCGATTGTTGCTGATGCGAAGGCGGCAATCACGAAGATGAATGAATATGTAGAACCATGTATGACGGAAAAATGGCTGGCGAAGATAGCAGATTGGGAAGCAGAGCATCCGTTGGATATGAAGAAACATTCTACAATGGGACCAAAAGATATTATTGACGAGATCAACCGTCAGTTTGATGAGGCAATTGTGGTTACAGATGTAGGACAGCATCAGATGTTTGCAGCACAGTATACGGAGATTACAGCGAAAAAGAAAATCATTATGTCCGGAGGACTGGGAACGATGGGATATGGTTTCCCCGGTGCAATCGGCGCAAAGCTGGGCAATCCGGATACACCGGTCATTGCGATTTCCGGAGACGGCGGCATGCAGATGAACATTCAGGAGTTTGCAACAGCGGTATTGGAAGAACTTCCTTTGATTTTGTGTGTATTTAATAATACTTATCTTGGAATGGTTCGACAGTGGCAGAAGTTATTCTATGGAAAGCGCTATGGAATGACAAATCTGCGTTCCGGAGCTTTATTCCGCAGAACCAATGGTGAAGAGATGCCGGAATATACCCCGGATTTTATAAAACTGGCGGAAAGTTACGGCGCAAAAGGCATTCGTGTTACAAAGCGAGAAGAGATTGCGGCAGCCTTTGAGGAGGCAAAGAAAAATACAACGGTTCCGACTTTGATTGAATTTATCATTGATCCGGAAGAAATGGTTTATCCAATGATCCAGCCTGGCGGTACGTTAGAGCAGATGATCTTGGATTGTTAAGGAGGGAAAGTGTATGGATAATAATATGAAAAAGAGATGGATATCTTTATATGTAGAAAACCAGGTAGGTGTTCTTTCCAAAATTTCCGGGCTTTTTTCCGGCAAGTGTTATAATCTGGACAGTTTGACAGTAGGAACAACAGAAGATCCTACGGTATCCCGTATGACGATTGCAACAGTCAGTGACGATGAAACGTTTGAACAGATTAAAAAACAGTTAAATCGTATGGTAGAAGTCATCAAGGTAATTGATTTTACGAATGTTTTTGTTCGGATGAAAGAGATTCTTTATGTAAAAGTGCAGAAATGTTCCTTAGAAGAGAAAACGGAACTGT
>CAJKWK010000071.1 GCA_905203555.1 uncultured Lachnospiraceae bacterium | reverse complement strand
AGTATTTGCAAATGATTTGATGAAGAGACCTTCCAGAAATGGGAGGTTTCTTTTTACACGCAAAAAGAATTACCGAAAAAGTATCTTTATAGTGATTTACAAAATTTATATCGATAGAGTCAGCTACATCTCTCTTTAATATAGACCACATCAAGCCATTGAATAATAGAATATTCTTGCGGATAAGAAAAATCGAATTAAAAACCAGTTGATAAAACAATATCTTTCACATATAATATAAATGAACAATAATATAATCTTTCATGCAACCACAGAAGGGAGGGCAATCACTATGGCAACCAATACATTTGAACGTAAAATTGAAATTTCTGATCCAGAATCTGTTAAAAAACTTTTTACAATTATGACAAAAGAAAAATCACAAGAACCGCTCTCCACACATCCTTATACTACAGCGCAGCGAGAGAGGAGTGATCAGTTATTAAAGCAGTGCTTATCTCGCTCAAGACGTTAATTGATGAACTTGAAGAAGACAAGGAGTTAAAACCTCTCTTGTCTTCTTTTTCGTGTTCACAAGATAAAGATATTGAGTATTTTTTACATAATCGAGCTGTCGAATTTGAACAGTTATCTAAATCCAGAACATACTTAATTTTCAACCAAGAAGAAATGGAAACAAAAAATATTACAGAGTTAACCGTTTATGGTTATATTTCTATTGCCATCAAAATTTTAACCGTTCCAGCTGCAGTTTCTAATCGAGTACGAAAAGAATTAGATGGGTTCAGTGCAAAAATTCATGGTGAACAAATCAGTGATTTTCCATGTTATTTAATTGGACAATTATCACGAAATTCTAATGTATCACAAAATTCGCTCAGCGGAAAGGGGTTAATCGATTTTGCCAAAGATGTCATCGCAACAGCAGTGGAAGTAGTTGGCGGTCGATATATAATGATTGAATGTAGAGATTCTAAGAAATTAGTTGAGTTTTATAAGAACAATGACTTCGAGGAAATTGCACGAATTCCCGATAATGGACAACCAATGGTGCAGATGATTCGGAAGATACGATAAATAATGGTAACAATGGACATTTTCCCTGTGGGAAAGCTCCGCTGTAGGCATTGATAATGTGCAGAGCGGTCAGTTCTTTTTTATTTATTCGAATTGCTTAGTCATTGTATGACAAAATCACAGACGAAAGAGATGTATATAGAAGGGAAATTCCTCATGAAACGGACTTACATTGTTACTGTTGAAGAAATTGATGCAAAGATACAAACCGCTAAACCGATAGACAAAAGATCACAATTTATAGAAAAACATATTTTAGCATTTGTATATATTGCATATTTAGTTCTATTTTCGATTAGTATTATCGTTCCATCAAACATAACGTCGTTGATGATTTCTGTATTCTCTTTTGAAATTGCATTTTGCTATTTCTCCCCAATAACCAATAAATTACCAACTTGGGGAATTGCGAAAAATATAAAAGGTAAAAATATTGCAATATTCGCAAATGTTTTGATTTTTTCAGCACTATTATTGATTACAATGTGGATTATATCAGTATTCCCGGTGGATATTCCGTTCGTTGGATACAATAATATTGGAAATATTTTAACTTGGTGGTCAATCGTATTCTTTGCGATAGATAAAATAAAGGAAAGCAAGGATTAATGTATTTACTAAAAATCTGGAATTTGAACATGTAATCAGAAGAAACAGCATCATTTCAGATGTTTTACACGTGGAATGATGGTATAGTTGCTGTATAAATCTCTCCATAATGGACTTTCAAATTAAAAAACTCGAATTTCCTTATCTGTAAACTTTTCAGTTTGAAAAACTGTCGTTTCTACGATATAATATCGTCAGATTCAGGAAAAATCATCATTTTCAGAAAAAGGAGAATAAAATGGCAAAATTTAACGACGAACTTATTACATGTAATAACGATATAAAAGAAAAAGCAATGAAAGAGTGTGGAATGTTTTTGCAAGCATGCTTATCGAAAGAGGAAAATGAAAAATTACATGCCGATTGGGAAGCTGCGGGAGGATTCGAAGTAACTCCATGGTGGAAATTTGCGTTTGATAATATTTCTGTTTCCTATGGATGTGAAGCGGAAAAGTAAAAGCATGTTGAAAAATTTACATTTTTTCTCCGCAGGAAAACCGCCGCTGTTAATAATCACAGTGCGCAGACAGTCAACGACAATATCAAAAAATAAAAAACATCAAAGAAACATTTTCTTGCGGATAAGAAAAAAATTATAAAAGCTGTTGATTTTTTCTGAGATTTTGCATATAATAAAAGTGAACCAGAAGGTTCCGTGTAGCGGCACGAAAAAGCTGAGCTCCGGTTGGGGAGGGTAAGTACCAACACTTTCAGATACTCGGAAGGGTATCCAGCCCACACCAGGGAGATACGGTGGATCCACGCCGGGGATCTTAAGTTCCGGCGACACAACAGATGCTCGGAAGGGCATTCAGGCTGACAGCCAGCATGAAACCGCTTATGAAGAATACGCTGGATGATGTTATATCGTCCAGCGTTATTTTTGGTCAAAAGAGAAGAGAGATAGGACTGAGCAAGATGGGGAAGAAACAAGAAAATATAGAAAAAATTATAACGGCAATAGAATCAGCAGCTCAAATGTATAAAGAAAATCTGGTTGGAAGAAGATTTTTATATGTCTTTGAAGGTAGGCACATAGAAGTAATATATAAGACGCAGAATTTCAGACATTTGACTGGAGTGGAAACAACTCTTCCCGCGAAACGTTTTTACCGTAATGCTGTTAATCACAGGCTTCAGACGGAACAGATTTTCTTTAGCAAAAATCATCCATATAGTCTTTGCACAAAAAAGATTAAACACATAGGGGAGGTTGCAATATTAGCAGGTTCTGAAAGTTTCATGCTGGAAGAAATTAAAACTGACACGCAAAGCTATAAATTCGGAACGACCGATCTTAATTTTACCCTATGTATGAACAAGGAATTCGATGAACATGGAAATGAAAAAGGTGATTGCTATGTTGTTCAATCGTTGCGAGATGAGGATTGTTTTAAAAAGAGTCAGGAAGCATATGTTGTAACCCATATCTTTTCGCGCACCAATGACGGAAAAAAATATACAGATTTGCTTTATATGGATAAATCAGCTGATATGCAGAACCTTCCGGATGCAATTCTTGCTCTAATAGATAAGGAACTGTTAGAAAAAACACAGCTAGAAAATGCGCTGGACTTTTCCGATGAAGAAAAGTCCGGCTATGAACAGTGGAAGTCTGACAGCAAGATGTGTAAGGAGTTAAATGATTATCTTGAACAGCGCACAAACGAATCACATAAACAAATCGCCCTGATCCAGTTAAAAAAAGGGTGGTTAAAAGATGCGGATGCTGTGATGGAAAGCTTTGGAGTATCACGGACAGTAGCAGAGCAGTGGATTGCTGAAAGTAAACAACCAGAACATTCCTAGAAAAATAGTGGAAATATGATAACAAGACAGCCACATAATGGAAAATCAAAATATTTGCAAATGATTTGATGAAGAGACCTTTCAGAAATGGGAGGTTTCTTTTTTTTGTGCTATGACTTTTTACTAGAAATCTGGAAATTAAACGCATAATTATAATGCAAACAACATCGTCTCAAATGTTTTATGCGTGTAATAGCGATAAATTCGCTGTATAAATCTCTCCACATTGGAATGTAAAGTACTGGCGGGGCTGGGGCTTTTATAGCAGTAAAGAAGTATGAATCTCTCCATGTTGGAATGTAAAGATTACTGATGAAATTGCAGAAATATTAGCTATAGCAGTATGAATCTCTCCATGTTGGAATGTAAAGGTTCTTTACGAAATGGATTTTACAACACCTGATCAGTATAAATCTCTCCATACTGGAATATAAAGAATTGGAATGAAAAATTTCATAAAAATAACCCATTTTTCCATATCCGCAAGTTTTTCGGTTTGCAGGAATTTGATTTCTGCGGTAAAATGTAGTCAGATTCAAAAAAGAAAAATACCAGAAAAGGAGATTTTTATTATGAAAAAGAGACTTTTAGTAGCGGCAGTGGCAGCGATGAGTATGATAATGAGTATGACGGCATTCGCGGCAATGGGATCCTGGCAGCAGAACGAAACCGGATGGTGGTGGCAGAGAACAGATGGAAGTTATCCGGCAAGCGAGTGGAAATGGGTTGACGGAGATGGAGATGGCACTGCAGAAAGTTACTATTTTGATGGAAACGGCTATCTTGCAACCAACACGACCACACCTGACGGGTATACAGTGAATGCAGACGGTGCTTGGGTGCAGGACGGGGTGGTACAGAAACGCGCTGTAATGCTGGACCTTGGGGACGAGGTATTAGCTGCACAGACTGCTACACAGACAAATACAGGGAATCCGGTGACAGATGGAAAGAGTATTGAGCAGATCACGTTAAACCAGGAAATTGTCAGCATGATGGGAGCTGGTGGAGTGGACCGGCTGCCGAATAAAACAGAAATTGAATGGCCAGAGCCTGGAACTACATATGCTGTAAATTATGGCGATGCTGTTTTAAGAGTTGAAACAAGTCCGACTGCGAACTGGGTTGGTTCGATTTATGGGCCTGCAAAGACTGTGTTTAACAATTTACCAGAAAGTGGTATCGAAATGAATGCTTTTTATGATAGTACTGGTTGCGAATCCAATGCTACTGGGCGTCGGCCTATGGCTTCAACGGGACGTACTGATACAATTTTCGGACTTCCCGGAGGGAGCTACCGGATGGCTTGGGGAGATGTTGGAGAAACAGGCATTATGGTGTTACTGACAGCTGGAAGCAATGGTCAGTGGTACATTTATCCAGATAGTCCTGTGTATCTGTATTAATGTAAAAAAGAGATCTTCTGATATCGGAAGGTCTTTTTTTCAATGCTTCGATGATAAAATCGAAACCCATTTCAGTTCTTGTAAAAAACCTTGCAGATAAGAAAATAGTTGATTTTTTAAGATTTCGCATATAATAAAAATAGGAAAGCGGACGTCATTCCGCTCGTGTGACTGACACGCAAAATCCGAAAGCGATGCAGGGCGTATGGACCTGAGGCTGGCAGGCAGCGATAAAACCTGAAAGTGATGCACGACTTTGGGCGTGACGGTTGGCGGACAACGGAAAAATCAGTCATTAAGGGAGGTGGTTCGACGCTACGGCGTTGGCGAGACCTCCCTTTAAAATTAATAAAAGAAAGGAATCTTTATGTCAAGGCTTTTATTATATCAAAAATTACATTTTTCTATGGAAATAAACCACCAAATAAGTACAAAAAAAAACGAGCAGATGATATACACCTGCCCGCCCCGTTAATGGAATATTTGGATTAAGGGCATCGTTTGCTCTCGCAAACAACCCTTGCCTTCCCACGGCTCGATTCTATCGTATCATACTCGCACTGTTTTGCAAGATTTTTATTGTAGTTCTGTATAAATTTTATCCCATTTCACAGAGAATAGTAAATACAGCTATGCTATTCTCTGTACTCCCAACTTTTATTCTTCCGCTATAAATTCCTCATCTGACATACTGCTCAATTTTTCAAGCACTTTTGATACCACCTTCCACATTTCCGCATCATCCAAATATTTCTTTACATCTAAAATACTTTGTATAATTACTTTTCGACTTTTACCCTCAAAATGCTGATTGAATTACTTTCTTCCACGGTAAAGTGGACATTCATCTCTATATCTCTCTATATTTATTTTTGCTGTTTTCTGCATATCCTGTGCCTAATCTGCTATCTGTGGAATCTTTTCCAAACGGAACAGGTTCTTTTCTTTTTCCAATATTCCTCAATTTTTTTTCATAATTAAAAGAAAGAAAAAGAAATGGAGGATGTAAATATTATGAAAAAACAAAAACGGGCGATAGCGTTTTTACTTGCTGCCGCACTAGCTGCAGGACCTGTGGTCAATCACATTTATGTGGATTCCTTCGCAATACTTCATGAACATGAAGAAATGATGACAGGCTCTAAACTAATGTGGAGCGAAATTCCAACGACAGACGGGACTCCGTTCGGTTGGCCCAGGAAAACTTACTTCGAGGGCGGAACGGGCGAGTTTAAGGATATGAACGGACGATACACCTTCTGCGTAGCAAACCATACCGGTCAACCACCAAAGGGAACCGAAGCGTGGGTAAGACAAGAATTGTATATTGATAATTACAAAGATTTTTCTGGAAATAAAAGTGTGCAATATAATGAACTAGAAGATGTAATGCGAAAGTTTGCCTTCTGTCTCGCCGCAGCCGCCGCAGTAGCTCCAGGAAAACAGTCCCTTTCAGATTGTCGCAGTATGTATTCGACCACGGAACTGCAGATCATGGCCCAATCTGTACTGCTCGCCATTGAAGGACGAATGGGACTTGATGCTAGAATCACAACGATGGATCGTGCAGCTGGGTATCAGGCATACTGTAATGCCATGCAGTATGAATACCATTTAGATCCGCACACATGGGAGGGCAAAACTACCCAATTGGATTCATCCATCGCAGAAAAATTAAGAGAAAAAAGAGAAAAATTTTTCTACGATTGCTGGGATGCTGCTATTGTCATGTACAATGCAATCCAGAATACGGAATCCGGTGTAACAGCAAATAAAATCGCAGCCGTTCAAAATCCGGCTAATCCCAACCAGTACATTGCAACATTACCATGCCAAGGGCTGCCCAGTGTATGGGAGTCTTACTACAAAAATATCAAATTGGATGGAAAAGATGTAGGACCTGGTGGATGGAAGATTGTCCAAAATGAGTACAATGTAGCAACGGGAAACGCCGAAATCATTTTTGAAGGACCTGCAGGAGCAGACTTTACGAAAGCGAATTTTACCATTCAGTTTGAAAAACAGGGCTACTTAACCGACCTTTCACAACCCGTTCTTTACGAGTTTGACTTCTGTGCAAATGATGCAAACAATAAATTTACGCATGGTGGTTTCCAGACCATGTTCTGTGCCATGCAGAAAGATATGTCACTGATCCCCGGCGATCCTGGAGACGGTGGCGGTGGTGGCGGAGGCGGCGGTGAAGGCGGCGAAGGCTCCATCACCCTGGAAGTACACCGCTACAAGCACAGCGAAGACTGGCAGACCACCTACAACGTAGATCTTCGGAAGCTGGATTCCGAAACCGGAAAGCCTCTGAAGGGTTCCCATTGGGATATTTTAGAGTATGACACCTTAGGAGACTGGGGTGATGCCGGCACACAGCTTGGAAATACCTATCTTGACCACCCAGAAAGCGAAGCTTCCAACATCGGTACCAAATACAACTGGGCCAACGACAGCGGCAGCCAGTTCACCCGTTGGGACGATGAGGATGCCTGTAACCGGGATGATAATGTGACCGGAGCTGATGGTTACCTGTACGAAACCAACACAATCGGAAATCCAACTTCCACAAAGGCGCATTCCGATACCTATGATTATACCTACACAAAAGGTTACTGCACCGGCCATCCAAAGCCTATCGTGGTGCATTATGAATGTGATCATGAGGAAGACGAAGACTGTGACTGCGATGAACTGAATGCGGAGCTGGATGCCCTTGCAGAAGAAGCCTGGCAGGAGCAGGTGGATTACTGTGAGCAGTTGGCAGCCGAAGGCGGCTTTTTCCACACCGCCGAAGAAAGTATTTCGGATGCTGCGAAAAATGAACTGATTGCAGACAGGGATCAGTTTTATGATGATTTTATCAGCCTGACCTACGATTACAGCGCCGAAGAAATTGCTGCACGGGACGGATATATCATTCATGGTAATCACACCGATGATATTCCAGTAGAACGCGTTGTCATTCATTCCAGCGAATACCTTTCCGAAAAGAGTGGAGCTTCTTCAAACGCTGCTGTTGTAAATCAAAGTGAAACAGAATTTGCGACAGGGGATGAATCCCGTAATGACCTTGCTACTGCTTCAGAAGCGGAGAAGGATCCAGAAATGGTAATTTTACAAATTCCGACTTCCCAGCTCCCGACTTCAAAAGAGTCCGTTGCGGAATCGGAAGAAGAAAAAGAAGAAAGGGAAGAGATAGCAGAATCAGCGGAAAAGACGGAACCGGAATCCGAAACGGAGGAAACATCCGAATCAGAATCCGATGAAGAACCAGTGGAGTCCAAGCCGGAATCAGAAAGCAAGGATTCTGACGAAGCAACCGACACAGAAGACAAGGTTGAAAAAGACGACTCGGAAATCCCGGATCTGGAGATTACCGATGACGGCATAGAAATCGCCACGGATTCCGACGCTACCTCATCGGATGCAGTAAAAGATGAGGTCGAGCAGGAAGAAAAATCGTTTTTCCATATATTAAAGGAAAAAGTATCAGAATTCTTTGGCGGCAAAGATGACGAAGAAAATCGAGAAGGAAAAGACGGGGCAGCAAGAGATTCACAGCCGCCGAAAAAGGATGGAGTTACCTATATTGGAAACACCAATTTTGAAACATCCGATGTCACTCCTCACACACAGGGAGCCAGAGATGTGGAATGCTGGACATTTATCATTTACGATCATCGTACCGAAGGCGAGATCCACTTCAACAAACGGGATCTGGATTTGGTGAGTGGAGAGGATTACCCGGAAACCTATGCTGCTGAAAACGGGGATGGCACTCTGGAAGGCGCTGTTTATGGCTTATTTGCCATGACAGACATTACCCATCCTGATTCCGAACAGAATACGGAAAATGATCAGGATACCGGAGTCGTTTACCAGGCTGGAGATTTGGTAGCAGTAACAACCACTGACCGAAACGGCGATGCCTCCTTTATGACCATTACGGAAGCACCAGGAATGACATATGATTATGAGCAGGGTAAGATCGTAAAGCGGACCGATGCGGCCTGGGATGGCCCAGGAAACCTGCATACAGAGCAGGGGAAAGCAGACGCTGCCGTACAGGATAATGAGCAGTTTGTTGGCTGGGATGCCGATGGTTCTTCCAAAGTTACACTGACGGATTCTGAATCCGGCGGCAATGACCACACCGATGACCATTATCACAAACATTCCAGTAACCAGGGCCTGAACAAAGGGGAAGGCCAAGATGATGGAACAACTTACCCGGTTTCCAACAATGAGGATAACAACGGGAACTGCTGGATCGGCCGGCCACTGATTGTATCTGGTAAAAATCCGGCAAACTACTATATTAAAGAGCTTTCCAGATCCGAAGGATACGAGCTGTCTGTCTACGGAAAAGATATGGCTACTACAAATAAGGAAGCATTCGCCAACGGCGGAGAGGTATCTGTAGAAGGAACGGTATCGATTGGAAAGATGAATTTAATCGAAAAGCAGGAGGATAACGGGAAAATATCTTCTTATAATGATATTACAATCACTGGCCAGGATACCGTTAATGGTTTTGATGTAACCTTCAAAAACTTAACACAGAACAAAGACCTTGCACAGTTCTACACTGTAAAACAGACGAAAGTAGAAAAGGAAGAGGAAGTAAAGCAGTGGGTAGAAAAAGAATTCCCAGTCATGGGACAGGCCGATCAGCCCGTACTGATTAACGGAGAACGCGTCGAAGCGCAGGTTGGTGATGTGATCACTCTGCCAAACGGAAAGACAGCGACGGTCCAGAATACCATCACAGATAGCGGCGATAAACTGTATGTACCAAAAAGTTCTGTTGCATACGCGCTTCCGAAGGCGGATGATTTCAATCATGCCAGCGGAAACACGTTTACTGAAAAATACAATGCAGCACTGGAAAAGGCAGCATTTGGACAGCCAGATCCGGCAGCACCGTGGGTATTAGTGCCAATGGGAAGCAATGACCAGGAATCCTTCAACAACATGACCAGTGTGCTGGCAGAATATACGGCATTCCATCAGATGCGGATCGTCGGAGAACAGAATGGTTCCTATGTTGTGCAGTATTCTCTGAAGGATGCGCCGGAAAGCGTTTACGACTTCAAAAACCAGATTGTTTTTGTAAAGAAATCGGTATCTATTGACGGAACCGACGGTTATCTGTATGCACAGTATGATGCAACACAGCTTTCACATAATAGTTCTGGGTTTGTTATTAACGACCAGAAGCCAAGCAAAACCAATGTGACTCGGTATGAAGATTTATCCCAGATCACCTATGCGGATACTACCGGAAAGACCTGGTGGGCATATGCAGAAGGGGAACAGAAGTACGAAAGCAACGGCGATCCGGCAACCATCACTAAAATGGTGGAGGAAACCGTCACTCAGATGGTAACAAAAATTGAGGAAGAAGAAACAGCAATTCCGGCAGACCAGATTGTCTGGGATCCAAATACGAATACCTACACGGTACATTTTGATGGAGCCGGAGAATACCTGGTACGCATCCGTTATGATGAAGAAACCACAAATGATATTGTCAATGCGGCATTTGCAAAAAATAATGCAGTGGTAGGTTTTTACATTGCTCCTCAGACAGCCGGAAGCTACATTGAAGATCTGCAGCTGGGCTATCCGGGAGAAGATACCATCATGCAGGATGCAGGCACGATCGCTGCTCCGACCAAGGTTCAGGAACGTCCCATCCGCCAGAAGATCAAGGTCTCCA
>CAJKWK010000070.1 GCA_905203555.1 uncultured Lachnospiraceae bacterium | reverse complement strand
AGTGATAGGGCGAACCTGCTGCGTCACGGTTCTGCTCAACTGCTCACCTGTAAAGTCCCTGGGCTTTTACAAGCCCATTCGCTTTAGCGGATGGGTAGTTGACGCTCTTTTTCTTCATAATAAAAGATACTGAAGGCAGCCCAATCGTCCAATGATGTCTCAAAATCCAAAATAAGTTCGTCTGCCATTTTTCTGATACATTCGTTTCCTAAGCACTGCATAGTGGCAGATAGGTTGACGAAATTAGGAATATCTCCATTTGTTTTCGTATCGAAAAAATATAAATCTCCTGCTACCTCTGTAAATCCAACATCCCAGCCTTCTGCATCAAACGCAACTCCAAATGGCAACTTATTTCCAACAGTAAAATATTGGATGAGTGCATCCGAAAACATACATGGTACATCGTCGATTCCACTGACACGACCGAGGTGATTCCTATCCCATATAATATCCGCCCAACCGTTTTTTTGGTGTTGTAAGCATACAATTCCCTTTCTTAATTTGTATATGCAATAAGTTCTGTGTTATCAATAGCAATTCTATTTGTCTGCGGACTACCATTCATAAAGCGTTCAAATGCTCGTAACATAATACGCATCCACAATAATTCTGCTTCTAAACGATATTTGTTTTCTGTCTTTGTTTGATCCATTTTTATCACCTCTTTTTGTTGATTCCTTTATGTATTTCTGCCTGTAGTTTAACAGGAATATCTGCTGCAAACAAATTTGGAGTTTTACGGATATGAAAAATGGAGTTTTTTGCAAAAAAAAGAGTCCGGAATTCCCGAACCCTTTTGATGATGAATGAGTTTTGATAAAGAGAGCTTAATTTCCCCAATATGGTTCACTGAGACCATTGGCACAAAGAGCTGCTGCAATACTCATGAAATGATTCAGCGCCCTCTGCCCTTCTTCTTTTCTTTTTTCTCTTTGTTTTCGCAGTTCCTCTTTAATGGTATCCCACTGATCTTCCGGATACTGACCGATGGTTCTGTACCACCAGATCCAATCATACATATACCGGTTTTTGCTGCGGTATTTGTATACTTTCCAAAAAGCCACGTGCATTCCTCCTTAATATCCTGATGGTTCCAGCTTCTGTGTTAAAAACTCATGTAATACCAGTATTTTTATCAGTTGGTCATGCAACTGTATCCAGTCTACTTCGCTTTTCGTCGGCCCCATCGTAAAATTAGTCATATTTCCATTGCGATGCCATAGCCAAAATTCCAAATCCAACGTTTCGTAAATCCTTTTGTATACAGCTGTTTGTCTGTAATACTCTACATTCGGTATATCTTCGTCATCACAAATTCCAGCAAGATTCAAAATTTCCGCATCGGATAACATCTGTATTTCTTTCACGGTCTTCTCAAAGACGGAGATGTCCTTCCATGTCTCGTACTCATAATTTTGATCCGTACTGTTCTGAAAATAAACAGACACCGCTTTTCTTGAAATATCTGGTAGGTCAACGCCGCAAACTCCAAGTAACCCATAGGTTTCCCAGTAAAGGAATTCGATCTGAAACAGATTTTTTAACCAGAAACGATCCGTTTCTTTCCATGGACTTCTTTTGTAATCCTTTACCGATACATCCTGATAGCAAAAGTTTCTAACGGAAGGGATATAAATGAGATTGTCTTCCAGAATCTGGTTATTTTTTTCCCAATACCGATTTACAATTTCCATACATACAGATATTACTTTCTCTTTTGGAATTTCCAAAAAGGTCATTTGAAATGCGTAACTCATGCTTTTTCTTCTCCAAGAATTAACAAGATTTCTTATTGAAATTTTGACATATTTTCGATGTTATGAGATGTGAGCTGGCCAGATATAACTGATTGCATCAGGTGTCTCATTTGAAAATGCCGTGTAATTGAAATGAAAACCGAGTTCCAGTTCTGCTACATTCTTAAGAGTATCCTTATCCTCTGCGGTAAGATCCAGCACATCCATGCCATTGTCATCGTACCAGGTAATAAGAGCAATCGCTCTGTCAGCTCCAATGTCGTAACCGAACAGTGTGTTGAGCCAAGCCCATTTATCGGCATCATAAACGCTCATACCGTAATCCCACATGGCGCGGTACACATGCTCGAAAAACTCATCAGACATATCCTTGCCGATATCCTTTCCTATCTGGCTAATCACATAGGCCTTCTTTTCTTTGGTGGTTTCGGATATGCCATACTGCATTCTGGCGATATCACCAAACTCCTTCGCCGGTGTATTCTTCATTGCCTTTAATGTTAATGCGACGATATTCATTCTATCCTCCTTCTGCTACACATCCTCCCTAACAGGAGGTGTAACATGAATGTCCTGTTAGGGGGTATGGTTTTGGGTTTCTTATCCAATATGAACTATTCAGTTATTGAATGACTGAGAATTCTCGCTCGGAAGTCCTAAAATTATTTAGAGAGAACCAATGCTTTGAACTCTTTTTCATTGACAATCGGTACTCCAAGCTCCTTAGCCTTTTTGTTTTTCGATGAGTTACTGAACACATCGTTGTTGACCAAATATGATGTTTTCTTTGATACCGATCCAGATACTTTTCCTCCATTTTGTTCTACAAAGGCGATGAATTCATCGCGGTTTTTAAATGTCTCCAAAGTTCCGGTAATCACGACTGTCTTTCCAGCCAGCACATCAGAAGCATTGTCTGACTGGATAAAATCCATCATATCTACCAGATTTGCCATATCCTCTGTAAAATGCCGGTTCTGCTTCCAGTCGTAAATAGATGCCTGGATCACTTCTCCTACATCTTCGGCGCCGCGGAACACATCTTCTCCATATTTTAGCTTTTCAAGAAATGCATCAAACGAACCCCCGCAGAAACGGATGATCTTTTTGGATACATCACGCCCCACATTCGGAATGCTCATTGCATAGAGAAAACGCCAGGGTTCCACATGTTTGGAAGCTTCTATGGATTTTAAAATATTTTCAACAGATTTTTTACCAAACCCCTCCATTTGCTCTATCTCAACTTTATGATCCTGAAGGCGGTAAATATCCGATAAACTGCGAAGCCAGCCTTTGTCGATAAATTTCTTTAATGTCTCATCAGACAATCCAACAATATTCATTGCGTCCCTGCACACAAACCGCTGGAATCGTCCCAACTGTTTTGCCGGACAGTCTTTATTTGAGCAATGCAGAGTTTTTACTTCTCTTCCGGACTTTGTACTGGTATGAATTTCCGTTTCTTCTCCACATGCTGGACAAATCTTTGGTATCGTCATAGTCCCGCTTTTTGTCAGATTTTCTGCAACCTGCGGAATGATCATATTTGCTTTATATACCGTTATTTTATCTCCTGTTCCAAGCTGCAGGCTTTCTGTATAGGAAACATTAAAGAGCGATGCTCTGCTGACACTGGTTCCGTCAATTTCAACTGGTTCAAATACGGCTACTGGGTTAATTAATCCACTTCGGGATGCCTGCCACTCTATTCCAGTTAATGAGGTTTCTATTGCTTCATCCTGCCACTTGAATGCCATGGAGCCTCTCGGAAATTTTCCAGTATTTCCAAGGCTCTCCGCATACTGGCTGTCGTTGTAGGTCAGTACCAGTCCATCGCTTGGGAAAGGATTGGCCGCTATTTTCTGTTTCATTTCTTCCACTACCTGGGCCAGATTGAGCGGTGTTACAAGCCGATGTCCAACTACCTGAAATCCCCATTCTTCCAGTTGTTTGAATTGCTGCATGACATGTTTCGGTTTTCCCTTCATATCTACACACTGGAAAACAAATAATTCGATGGTCCGCTCGTCCTCTCCGTTGATACGTCTGACAGTGCCAGTAGCCAGGTTTCTTGGGTTTTTATACCGGCCGGCATCTTCTCCCATCGTTTCGACAATACGGTTAAATTCTTCATATGTCATGACTGCCTCAGCGCGCACAGTCAATTTTTCTTTGTATGGAATTTCTGCAGGCAATCCTACGAATTTTCTAGCATTATCGGTCACATCTTCTCCGACTATTCCATTCCCTCTTGTGACAGCCTGCACCAGATGACCATTGTTATAGGTAGCTACAATCGTCAAACCATCCATTTTCCAGGAAAGTACGCCAACATTCTGTCCAAGCCATTCTACCAGCTCTGTAACGCTTTTTGTTTTATCCAGCGATAAAGCAGCTTTTTCATGCGTAACTTTTTTACGCATACCAGATACGACGGCGCCGACCGGAATTTCAATATCCTGATCGAGAATCCCTTCCTTTTTCTGTAATTCTTTCAGCTGTTCTTCCAGAGCATCATACTCCCTGTCAGACATAATAGCTTCACCATCGTTGTAATAGGCTTCCTTAGCAGCATTGATGCGGTCTATTAATTCCTTTATTTGAGTTGTCATTCTATTTCCTCCTCTTATTTCTCTATATGATACAAAAGAATTATGGGACTGGATCACCTTTTGTCAGCTTAAAAAGCCAACAATATAATGCATTTTTTCATATCCGCAAAATTTACTTCTAGTTTTTCTTTGGATGTTTGGTATAATATCTATATCAATTCATATTTTTATGCAACTTGTTTACCAACCCATCCTATTGAAAAGAGGTGTTTGTAATGACGTTCTTGTTGCCAGAAATTGATATTAGCAGTATTGTAATCCGTAAAAATATGATGGCAGCTACAACCTTAACCCCAAAGATGTTTTCTTTGCTTGATTCTCTTTTCCAGTCTGATATTTTAAATAGGCATATCATTCGGCGTTTGGATGAGCTGAAAACGGATTGTAAAACAAGCCTTTTACGATCCATGATAGAAGCAGGAAAACAGTCCCGACTGCCATCCAGGGTTTTTCATCGAGCGGCGCAATTTTATGCTTTAAAAGACGAAGTAATTTTAATGGCAAGTATCCAAGAAAAGATTCTTTTATGGCAGCTCTCCCTTGCAGAAGCTTATCAGGAATATCTTTATTGCTCTTCAAACAAATTTCTCCCCATTACCAATATTCGTAAAATCCCTAAAACTGATATACCAGATTTATCTTTTCAACAGATTCAAGAGGAACTCATTGATTATGCAGATGAATTGGATGCCTGGCTCGAAATTGAATTTTCTGATGAATATGATGATTACATTGAACAGCCCGAATTTGATATATTTGTTAAAATTGCGGCCACAATCCGAGTATTAAGTGATCAGCTTTAACGAAAAGCAGCAGGAAAAATTTTTCCTGCTGCTTTCTTGTTAGTGTTCCAGCTTTTCTGCCAAGAGCGCTTTTTCTGTATGGATTCTCCACTCTTTCACTTCCAGTGTTGCAGGAAGCTCTGCGATTCTTAAAAACACTTCAGGATTCTCTGTGTATGCTGCGCCAATGATGATAGATAACAGACGGATAATAGGTAGAGATAGTCGAATTAATTCTCCTTCCTGCAGTAGGTTTTCGTCTGTCAATGTCCGCTTTCCATACCGTTCTGCGAGTTGTTCGTCTGTCCGGATACAATAGTAAGAGCTGGAAACTGTATGATAAACACTTTCCAGATCATTGACAAGATCAGATGGTATGATATCAGTCTGTATTACTTCTCTGATCTCCATCTCCAGTTCTACCGAAAGCGGTATGTCTCGTAATATTCCATGCGGATCGCACAGATATGTTTTTTCTCCAATTTTTCTGATAAAAGCATTGGACAACATACAAAACTCATCCGTTTTCATTGGAATGTACCGCATCGTATGCATATATGCTAAAATGCGGTGGACTTTCGGACTCTGCTGCTTCCCCTTTAATTCCATCAATGCTTTCTCTAAACGGAACATCGCCTGGTAGTGAATTCTCAACAATCCCATATTAGGAAATAGGTGTTCTTCCATATATTCTTCCAGATTGCGAATAATCTCGTTATATCCGTATGGTTGAAAAATGCGAAAAAAATCCATAAGCTCCGGACAATTTCTTGGCTGCATCAGCGTTTCATTTTGAAACACCCTTTCTGGTGTCTGTCCAAATTTTACCAGCCTTAATACTTTCTTCGTTTTCTTCCATAAATCTTCTAACTCCCTGGTTCCGTATTTTTCCATTCCAAGGATTACAAACAGTCTGGCATCTTCCTGGAGAACTGCGTCATGATTAAGTTCTGCATATGCATTACATTCCTTTTCTGTAAAGTCAAAACAAATCACTGCCGTCTTTTTTTCTCCTATGATTCTCCATGTCCGATCTTCCCATTTGGACGAATCGATGTATCCTCTATGTCGGTAGCGAAGAAATTTTTCCTTTAGCTCTTTTTCTGATATCCCATCCAGGATTCGCGTATCGTCATCTGCCCAGACGACATGTAAATGTTTATAAAAATTGTATTCCTGCATCCTATTGTCCTCCAATACTCAATAACAAAAGGTATACATCCGTGTTTTTTTAGTATACCAAACCATTGGATGAAAGACAATGATTTTTGCGGATAAGAAAAATGAATGATTTGCAATTGGAAAATATGCTGATTTCCAAAATGATAACTTTCATTGTTTTGTGCATGCAAAAACCGAATCCTTAGAAGGATTCGGTGTATTTTTCTAGTCTTCCAATGTCATGTCGTTTTGCATATCTCTTTCCTGCATTATGTCAGTATTTAGCGGATAAAAAGAAAATACCTCAGCATTATTTCCAATAGCTTCTATCATGGCATAATAGTTATTTTTCGCCTCTGCTTCTTCATCATAAGATGCTAAAGTTACAGAAGAGTTTCTATTATTCAATTCCAGGTATGCCCGCACGACAAAATATTGTCCACGAATAGCTGGATGCAGTTTTTTTAACCTGTCAGTTTCATCTACCAAGGAAATCTCTACAAAATCTTCTGTTCTGAATAGGCTGGATCCGTTTTTATTTAAGATATACATAACCTTATTCCTCCTTCTGATTTTCATCTGCTAATGCAGGAACTCCCGTTTCTCCAGGATCTATCGGCTCCGCACTGGATTCGATTTGCACATTGGTATCCGTTTGGCTTTCTGGCAACGCCATTCCTGGACCGTATCCTGGACCATATGGGTTTGATACATCGTTCTTCTCTGATTTTTCTGTTTCCTGTGTTGTCTCCTGTATGTCTTCAGCTGCTTTGCTCTCTTCTGTTATTTCTACATTTTCATCAAGCTGCATGGAAACCACATTCTCTTCTTCTGACAATGAAGTTGTCATTTCTTCTTGTGTTTCGGTTGGTGCTACAATCGGGATCGTTGGTGCAGGTTGTTGTTTTTGTATAGTTCTTACGGTATCTCTTCTGCTTTTTTTCTGGATCGCCATCCCAATTTCTTTGACCTGGCTGGATGGTTCATATTCTTCTGTTCCATACAGGAATAGATGTAAGTCTGACACACTGTCCGCTAAGTTTTCTGGAAATACATAAGATGCGCCATTCACCGTTTTTACAAAGTGTTTTTTGGGAAACCCCGTAGTTCCTGCAATGTGCAGCTTTGTAATATTTTTCGCCACCGCATATAAATCATCTGGATCGATGGATGAAGCTACTTGCGGAAGTATTGTTACAATCAATTGGTTCAGTGTGGCAAAGTCAGCTTCTGATGCCTGTTTCAGTACAAGGTTCAGCACTTTCTGCTGACGCTCCGTTCGCTTGAAATCATCGTCCATCAGGCGAAGCCGGCAATATGCTACTGCCTGTACCCCATCCAAATGGTTCATTCCTGCATGTTTTAAGTGTACGGAAGGGATGCCGGTGGATTTTACAGTTTCGGTAATAAAGCTGTTTAAATACATAAACTCCCTGTCTGTGACGGATAAATCAATCCCTCCTAAAAGATTGATCGCTTCTGCTACACTCTTCCAATTCACTGCAATGTAATCATCAATACGCAGATCCAGATTTTCGTTTAACATCGCCACTGCCTGCTTTGGACCACCTGACGCATATGCAGCATTCGCTTTTTTATAGGATCTCTCTCCTGTTTTCAAACAGGTATCCCTATATACACTTGCTAGTTTGACTACTCCAGTTTTGCCATCCATAGTAATCAACATGATCACATCTGAATTTCCGCGTTCCATATTATCGCTTTCCCTAGAATCCAATCCAAATGCTGCAACCGTCCAGCTATCTCTTAACTTCACAACGGTTTCCTCCGTTAAGTTTTCATTTGTCATTTTCTGGATTTCCTCTTTATGGATTGGTTGTACCATCTTTGCCGTTTGATTGACGGTGTTTTTTAAGTGTGCCATGCTGCAAATTGTAGCAGTTGAAAGAACGATGATTCCCGCTAAAATTACAAATACAACGATTCTTCTTTTTTGCTGGTTTGACATTTAACTTCTCTCCCCTCATACTTTTTTGTAAAAATATACCGCAGGGAACCCTCTGTGTCACGAAAAGAAACCCTGCGGATATGAAAAATGAGATTATTTTACAAAAATGTCAAAAACCAGGTTGTAAATCCATCTACAGCAAATACGAAGGAAGCCATGGCGCCCATTGCAGCAATTACGATTGCGGTATTTTTTGTTACTTCTGTATTGGACGGCGAGATCATTCCCAGTTTTTTCCATGTATGTTTCTTTTTATTTAATATCTTGATTCCTTTATTCACAAGTTTTTCCTCCTTATGCTGTCAGATGTTTTCCTGCCAGTAAAAATGAATGCGCCTTCCTTGTCCTGACCGCAAGACTTGACTCCATCTTCTTCTTTTCTTCCAGTACAACATTCACGCAGATAAAACAGGATGTTCCTGCAATGGAAAGCATTCCAACATGACTGATACTACACAATAGGTACATAAATAAAATGATGCCTGTCATGATTGTATTTCCTAATAAAGCAATTCTGGTGCTCAGGCTTCGAATATAATTTTCCGTTGGCTTTCCTGGACGGATTCCTGGTATGACAGCTCCGGATTTTTTTAAGTTCTCAGCAATTTCCGTTGCGTTAAAGCCAATTTCCAGATAGAAATAAGTAAATACTGTCGTCAGGAAGAAATATAAAACTGCGCCGGCAGAATACCATGGCATTTCTACATCGAACCAAGCGGCTGTATTAAGTGCTGTTATGATATGTCCTATAATTCCTGTTTTCATAGAAGGTACAAACTGAGCAATCAGGATCGGCATACTCATAATGGAACCAGCGAAGATTACCGGCATGACAGAGCATGTCATTAAAGGGATTGGAAAAGTACTCTTTGCAGATCCAGTTAATTTTCTGGTTTGAACAACCGGGAGCTGCTTGGATGTTTCAGAACACTTTACACACATCGCTATTACCCCAATGATTACCAAAAGAAGCCCTGTGATTTTTACAATTTGGACTGCTGCCGATCCGTCCACGGTAAAGACTGTATAAATGTTCTGAAAATCGGATGGAAGGGAAGCAACAATATTGCTGAATAAAATCAAGGAAATCCCACTTCCCAGTTCCAACTTGTCTAAAAATTCTCCCAGGAATATAATAAAAATACCGCCCAGGGTCCAGATGACTATCGCTCCAATGATGGTTACTGGTGTATATGGCGTCAGAAGTCCCTGAGCACCAAGGCCGATCGCCATTCCTGCTGACTGTAACAGTGCAAGTCCAATACCTGTATACTGGGTGATTTTTTTATACCGGTCCATTCCGGTTTTCCCATCTTTTCGCATTTCCTCCAGCTTTGGTGATACCACGCTCATGAGCTGGATCACAATGGAGGCTGTAATATAGGGGCTGACCGACAGTGCAAAAAACGACATCTGCAGCATGGAACCTCCAGTGATTGCATGTAAAAATCCCAATCCTTCCACATCTAATAGCGTCTGGATATAATCCCGATTTACGAATGGCAATGGAATATTGGATCCTATTCTCACAATCGCCAGGCAGCCCAGGATGATGGAAATTTTTGTTAATAATCCCAGATTACTCAGCCTGGCCGTCATTGTTTTGTAACTGTAATGCATGTTGTTTCTCCTTTCTTGCTTCCTGCATTTTCTGCATACGAAGTCTCAGTTCTTCTTTTTCTTCTTCACTCATAATTCGTTCTACAATTGCTGAACGGAATGAAACCAGCCGCTTCTTTGTTCGGTAACACTTTCCGACAATTTCTCCATCCCTGGATTTTTCCACTCTTACCAACTGCCAGTCTGGACATTCTGGATTTTCTGCAAGTTTGTCAAGACGCGTCATGACAGTTGTATCTGAAGTATAAATGTCAGCAAATTGAGAATCTCTGTAAAAATTGATGGTTGTTTCCTGCTCGCTTAACATAACGGACATATCCTTTTCCTCCTTCATGTTTTCTTAATTATGAAACAGAAGGTTGGAAAATTGGTTTTGTGAGGTTATAGGGTATATATTTTTGCGTATTTTTTCCCGTACAATGTCAAGGTATAAAACAAAATCCCACCGATATCTGTAATAGCTGCAATTTGATCTTCTACCATCCGATTTAAAAAAGTTGTTAATAACATTTCATTGATTTTTAAATTTCGCGCCATGGAGTGTACAGAGGAAAGTGGATAATCGTACAGATACTTCAATATTTCTTTGTAATGGGCGTTTTTCGTTGCTTCCCATAGAATTTTCTGGCATTCCCTGCGCTGTTTTATAAAATATTGGCGAGAAAACCGCGTAGCTTTAGATGCGCGGATGAATCGC
>CAJKWK010000069.1 GCA_905203555.1 uncultured Lachnospiraceae bacterium | reverse complement strand
AATAAAAAGAAAAGAGGTTTTTTATGTACATAAATATCACTGGTAGTTCAAACAACAAGGATGTATATATTTATCAGTCCTTCCGTAAAGAGAATGGAAAAACTTCATCCCATATCTATAAAAAACTGGGAAAGATGAACGATCTCCTTGCACAATTCGATAACGATAAGGAGAAGATGATGGAGTGGGCCAGAAACGAGGCTAAGAAAGAAACGGAACTCTACAATCAAAAAAACGGAAAAGTGTCCGTAGATTTTTCCCAAGGAGCTCGTATCATGAAGAATGAACAGCGACTCTTTAATGTCGGGTATCTCTTCCTTCAGTCTCTTGTTACCGAGCTCCGTCTGGATAAAATCTGCCGGTCAATCAAAGGACGCCACAAGTATCAGTATGATCTGCTCGCTGTTTTTACAGATTTGATCTATGCACGTATTCTCCATCCTTCCAGTAAACGTGAAAGTTATGAATACTGCAAGACTCTACTAGAGCCACCGAAATATCATTTACAGGATGTTTACCGTGCCCTTTCCGTTATTGCCGAGGAATCCGATTTTATACAGAGTGAACTGTACCAGAATTCCAACTTTGTCCATCCCAGGAACAAAAAAATCCTATACTACGACTGCACAAACTTCTATTTTGAGATTGAACAGGAAGACGAACTGCGCAAATACGGTAAAAGCAAAGAACACCGACCAAATCCAATCGTGACCATGGGTTTGTTCATGGATGCAGATGGGATTCCTATGTCTTTCGATATTTTTCCCGGAAACCAAAACGAGCAGACCACCTTAAAACCATTGGAACAAAAGATTATCCGAGACTTCAACTGCAGCGAATTTATTTTTTGTTCGGACAGTGGACTGGGTTCTCTCAATAACCGTCGGTTCAATAGTTTCAGCCACAGAGCTTATGTAATCACTCACTCCCTGAAAAAAATGAAAGAGGAAGACAGGAAAGCAGTGATGAACCCTGCACAGTTCCGAAAGATAGGAACGCAGAAGTTCGTTGACCTTCGTACACTAGACGAAACTGACGAAGAGGTCTATCACTCTGTTTACTACAAGGAATATCCTCTCACAACAGGAGACATGGATGAAACACTGATCGTCACCTATTCTCCGAAATATGCTGCTTATCAGAGAAAGATCCGTGAAGGTCAGATTGAACGCGCACAAAAGATCCTCTGTTCACCAGAGAAAAAGAAAAAAGGAAAAAATCCCAATGATCCCATGCGATTTGTGAAACGTACTACTGTTACTGCTGACGGAGAAATCGCAGAAAAAACAGTGTATGATCTTGACTGGGGACAGATTGAAAAAGAGGCAATGTATGATGGGTTTTATGCAGTAGTGACCAATCTGGAAGGAGATGTAAACGAGATCATCCGGATCAATCAGCAGCGTTGGGAAATTGAAGAAAACTTCCGTATTATGAAAGATGAGCTCGGCTCCCGTCCTGCATTTGTCCGCCGGGAAGACCGGATCAAAGCTCATTTCATGACCTGCTATATCAGCCTGATTGTTTACCGGCTCTTAGAGAAAAAAGTCGGAAAGGGCTTCACTTGTGACCAGATCATCCAAACTCTGAGGTCCATGCAGATGACCCTTTTAAATACTGCAGGTGGCTATATTCCTTCATATACCCGTACAGACCTCACAGATACTCTGCATCAAAGATTTGGATTCCGCACGGATCACGAGATTACTACGAAAACCTCTATGCGAACAATTATTAAAAATACAAAAGTTGTGAAAAGGACTGAAATATAGCACATATCGATACAAGACAGAAAACGGCTACACCGCCCATATTTACTGGGTTTGTAGCCGCTTTTTTGTCTTCCAACTGTCAAAGATGGGAATTTCAACGATAAAAGAACTTTTGTTTGATAAAATCTACCACAAAAAATAGAGAAGTATCCATAGTTCCAGGACACCTCTCTATACTGTTATTCCTACTTTTTATTTCGATACTGCACCGGAGTCATTTCATACATTTTTTTGAAAATCCGGTTAAAATGTTCTACATTTTGATATCCTACCGATTCCGCAATGCTTTCCACAGTTGCATTACTGCTCTTCAGCATAGCTCTTGCTTTTTTCATGCGAACCGCCTTCAAAATATCACCAAACGTCATTCCTGATTTTTCTTTGATATATTTTGACAAATACGGCTTTGATAAAAAGAATTTTTCTGCCAGATCATCTAGTGTCACTGTTTTATAATTTGCATAAATATAATTTGTAATTTCCAGAAGACGAGCATCTTTCGAACGATTACGATTCTGAATCTCATCCATTTTATTTACTGCAACTTCCAGAGCTGCGATTGAGGCTTTGATAATATCGGCATCAATTCCGACACCCCAATACGTTTTTCCATTACATACAATTCCTACATATGCTACAGCCTTAGAAGAGGATCCTTTCGTCAGAGAATGTTCCTCGTAAAATGCCAATTCATAGCTCACATCAAAATAATGTTTCAAAGCATTGCTCACTGCATCCAGACGACCATTTCCAACGCCGGTGATCATACGGCGTTCTCCAGCATGTGTTATTGTTGCTTCCGACAGGATTCCATCTTCCTGCTTAAAATGACAGGCATCAATCGTAAAAATACTTTTTGCATTGATATAATTGTCTTCAAATATATGATATACCCAATCCGCCGTAAGTTCTTTGTGCGCCTTGTCTGATACATCTTTGACCAAATATCCAACCTCTTCCTTCATCTTCTCCGGCAGACTGATACCATAATTTTGCTTTAAGATATAGTTAACTCCACCCTTTCCAGACTGACTGTTAATTCGAATTACATCAGAATCATATTTTCTACCGACATCCTTTGGATCGATCGGCAAATATGGAACAGTCCATTTATCACATTCTTTTTCTTCGCGCCAGGCCATGCCTTTTGCAATTGCATCCTGATGGGAACCTGAAAAAGCAGTAAACACCAATTCTCCGGCATATGGCTGACGAGGCGAAACCTGCATTCTCGTCAGTCTCTCATAAACTTCACAGATTTCACTCATATTTGCAAAATCCAATTTAGGATCTACACCATGTGAAAACATATTCATCGCAAGTGTGATAATATCAACATTTCCAGTACGTTCTCCATTTCCAAACAAGGTGCCTTCTATACGATCTGCACCGGCCAGCACACCAAGTTCTGCATCGCTGATTCCACATCCTCGATCATTATGCGGATGCAGAGAAAGAATCACATTGTCACGATGCAGCAAATTTTTGTGAAAATACTCCACCTGGCTGGCAAATACATGTGGCATTGCAATCTGTACCGTTGTCGGAAGATTAATAATCGCTTTCTTATCCGGTGTCGGTTTCCATACATCCAGCACCGCATTGCAGACTTCCAGGGCATATTCCACTTCTGTTCCCGGAAAACTTTCCGGACTATATTCAAAAGTAAAATTACCATCCGTTTCTTCTGCCAGTTCTTTTAACAGTTTAGCTCCATCAATCGCAATCTGTTTTACCTGTTCTTTATCTTTACGAAATACTTGTTCCCGCTGTGCAACGGAAGTAGAATTATATACATGTATTACAGCATGAGGCGCTCCCTTTACCGCTTCAAATGTTCTCTTAATAATATGTTCTCTTGCCTGTGTCAATACCTGAACCGTTACATCATCCGGAATCAAATTCTCTTCAATCAGTGTCCGCATGAACTGAAATTCTGTCTCCGAGGCTGCCGGAAATCCCACTTCAATTTCTTTAAATCCAACTTTTACAAGTAATTTAAAAAATTCTACCTTTTCTTCCAAACTCATTGGCTCTATCAGCGCCTGATTTCCATCCCGCAAATCCACGCTACACCAAATCGGCGGAGTTTCAATATAATCTTTTTTCACCCAATCATAGCAGTCTACCGGCGGCATAAAATAAGACCGCTCATACTTTTCAAAATTCTTCATCTCAACCTCTCCCTTATATTATATCAACTTGGTTGTTATTTTTTATCTTTGTTTATACTATCACATAGTTTTTAGGTTTGGTAGTGAAGAAATTAATCACTTTTATTGATTTATTTTAATCTATTAAACTAAAAAACAATTCCATAACTGTAGCATACACCATAATAAATCCCTTTTTTCAATTCGTTCTGCTGTTACAACCGGATATGTATATAACTCTCTTCCCCCAAGCAAAATATGAACACGCCCTACTTCCGTTCCTTTTTCCATCGGAGCCTCTACTTTCTTTTTCAGAGACTGTTCCATCGTGATCTGTTCGTCATCACGCAAAAGCACTCGAAGTTTTAATTCATTTTTACGTTCTTTCAACTCCTGCGGTAATTTCGGCACCACTTCCACGTATGATTTTCCGGATAATGCATTTCCGCCCGGAATTCCATCAACCACCTCAATGGACGGGAATTGAATTTTCTGATAGAGATTTTGATAATGGAAATGATCCATTCCATAGTTCATTAATTTTTTTGTATCTGACCACTTATATCCTTTATGATTCGGCCAACCACACGCTAGCAGCGCCACTACAAAGGTACGCCCCTGACTCTCCAAAGCTCCTACATAACAATACCCTGCCTCCGCTGTAAACCCGGTTTTCCCGGAAAGCGCACCTTCCATCATATTTAAAAATGCATTATGATTTATACAAGCATACTTCGTTTCTCCACTCACATCCGAAAACTCATACTCTCTCGTACGTGTAATCTCCAGAAAAAGACTTTTCTTTGCAGAGTCCATAATGCAGTATTTCATCGTCCGTGCCAGATCTTCCGCTGTAGTATGATGAAATCCTGTACTGTCTTTCTCGTCCAGACCATTTGGCGTAATAAAATAAGTATGTGTACATTTTAATTCTTTTGCTTTTTCATTCATCAAATCTGCAAATCCCTCTACCGTTCCTCCGATTGCCTCAGCTATCATTACCGCTGAATCATTATGTGATTCCAACATCAACGAATACAACAGATCACGGATGTAAAATTGCTGTCCCTCTCTTACTCCCAAACGAACTTCCGGCTGTGAGGCTGCATTTGCACTCGTTTCAACGATCTCATCAATCTTCCCGCTCTCCAAGGCAAGAATACAAGTCATTATTTTAGTTGTACTTGCCATGGCGCGTTCTTCCTGTCCATTTTTTTCAAACAAAACCCGTCCGCTGTCACCATCCATCAGAACCGCTGACTGTGCATACAGCCCCTCCGGCTCTTGTATCTGTTTTGTTTCTTTTCCCGTTTCCAGTGCAGTTTCCGAAATCTGATTCTCCGCATGTACAAACAAAACCCCGGATTCTGATAAAATCTGTATACAAATACACAAACTCACCAGAACCGAGGTTCCTCTCTTATTCATTCTATTCACAATTCTTTTATAGAAGTTTTTCATAAAGTCCTCACACACGCTTTATCATCAAATATATATGTAAATACATGCATGTTCATACCAACCTTTAGATATCCAATTTTAACTGAGCTTCATCTTCAGCCTCTTCCTTGAAATGTTCCATTTGCTCAGGATTAAGTGTAGGAAGTTCTTCCAACGACTGTACACTAAATCGACGTAAAAATTCTTCTGTAGTTCCAAACAATAATGGTCTGCCAGGAGCATCAAGTCTCCCCACTTCCTCAATAAGGCCGTATTCTACCAGTTTGTTCACTGCATGGTCTGATTTCACACCGCGAATCTTCTCGATTTCCAACTTCGTCACTGGTTGTTTATACGCAATAATCGATAATGTTTCCAGCACAACATCTGTCAACACGTATCGTTTCGGCTGTTTTGCAATACGAATCAAGTATTCATAGGTCTCTTTTTTCGTACACATTTGAAAAGAATTGTCCAATTCAATAATACGCACACCGCGATTCTCAGCTTCATATTCATCCATCAGGTTATAAATCAATTTACGTGTCGTCTCTTCGTCATGCTCAATCGCAGCCGCAATCCGGCTTAATTCTACTGACTCTCCCATCGTAAATAAAATCGCTTCTATCACACCCTGTAATTTCTTAATTTCCATCCTATCCATCAATCCTTTTCCCCTTTTGTACAGTGCTTATGTATTGACACTTTTTCACAAAAGTGAGTCTATCATAATCTCTCCGAACGTTTCTTCTTGAGCCACTTGGATTACTCCTGTTTTCATCAACTCTAAAATCGCCAAAAACGTTACAACAACATGCATTTTACTCTTCTGTTCCTCCAAAAGCTGACGAAAGCTAAAACGTTTATGACTTCTTGCATATTCTTCTACATAAGTCATTTTCATAGGAAGCGGAACCTCTTCCTTTTCAATCTTACCAAATTTGCTCCGAACCGGATCAATTTTATTATCCTGTCGTTTCATCACGTCTTTGAAAATCTCATTCAATCGGGACAATGTCAAATCTCCCAACAGCTTATCCAAATCAACCGGTTCTGAATACTCCTGAACCTCTTCCGGGATTGTAGGCTGTTTAAACATCATAAAATCCGCATCTGACTGACGATCTTTCAATTCGTATGCCATATATTTATACATTTTATATTGCAGCAATTGTTCTACAAGCTCCGCTCTCGGATCTTCTTCTTCGCCATCCTCATTCATTTCTTTCGGCAGCAGCATCTTGCATTTAATATCCAATAATGTTGCAGCCATCACAAGAAATTCACTCATTATATTCAAGTCTTCCTGTTGCATATTCCGGATATACTCCATATACTGGTTCGTAATCTCCACAATCGGAATATCATAAATATCTATTTTGTTTTTATCAATTAAATGGAGAAGCAGATCCAATGGACCTTCAAACACTTCCAGCTTTACAGGAATCCCCATAACTTCAATCTCCCATATCTGTCTTTACGTTAAGTTCTAACACATTTTTCTAAATTCCAATGCATTCCGCTAAATTCTAATACATTTCATTAAATTCTAATGCATTCCACTAAATTCTAATACAACCACTTCCGGTATATTAAACAGTCTAAAATTGATGGTGTGTGTACCCAATCCTTTACTGACAACAATTGTCTGCCCATCTTCCACTGTCATTTCGCCCGAATATTTAGGAAACAAAAACGCTTGTGGTGTTATCATCCCCCGCCATCCTGGAACACGAGCTATTCCGCCATGCAAATGTCCGGATAAAACAAGATCTGCCCCCCATTTTTTATATGCATCATAATAGGTGGGATTATGAGCTAACAGAATCTCATAAACAGGCTCTTCCGCTGACGAATCAGACAAATCGTGCATCTCCTTCCAGCTCTTCCCAAGACGCGAAATCAAATCTTCCTTATGAACAGATGCACGTTTGAACTTATCATAAGTTTCGATCGGAAGCTCCAGGCCTGTCAATCGGACAGAAAAACCATCCAAACAAATTTCCGACGAGTGATTTTCCAAAAAAATCACTCCGGCATTTTGCAAAATTTCCTTATATTTCTGAAATATATCTCCATATTTCTCCGGAAATTCTTTCATGCGTTGTTCATGATTGCCATTGGCATAATAAACCGGCGCAATCTTCGGCAGCTGAACAACGAACTGCAATGCTGCCTTGGGTGATCTTCCTTGTTTTCCAACCAGCATATCTCCGCCAATCAAAATCAAATCCGGCTTTGTTTCTTCTATCGCTTTCAGTAATCGAACATTCTCCCGACCATATTGATGATTGTGCAAATCACTCAAGAAAATCAGTTTCTTAGGCTTTGTTTGATCACCTATTTTCGAGGTACGGATCTCATACTTTGTTATTTTAAAATTCCATTGTTCCCGAATGCTTTCCATACATACCGCTCCGGCACATACTGCTCCCAATGCAATACAATCTTTTATTTTCATTCAGGTATACTCCATTTTTAAACCAATTACAGAATTGCATACAAGTATACAATTCTTCCATGTGCTTTGTTACTTAATTATCCTACCATTTTTTTCACTTAAAGTAAAGAATCTAAACACAGAAGACTTTCATTACTTTTCCTAAAAAGTCAAAAAAATGTGCCTTTTCTATCTTCTCAAGTGTAATTATATTCACTTTACCAATCTTCTTTCCATTCAAAAAATACTGTACTTCTCCGGCTTTTTCGCCTTTTTTCACAGGAGCTTTTAAAGTCTTTTGTAATTTTATTTCTTTTGTAATTCCCGTCAAATCTGCCCCCGTTGTATCCAAATATGAAAATGTATTCTCGTATACAATTTGAACTGCATCTTCCAAACCACCCTCTACGTCTATATTCTTCAGCTTTTCAGGGTTTGAATCCTTATATACCTGACACTTGCCGAATCCGTAATTTAACAAATTTGTAGCATCACGAAATCTTGTTTTAGAATCTTCTGCTCCCATAATCACTGCAATCAATTCGATTCCATCCTTTTCTGCCGTTGCCGATACGCAAAATTTTGCTTCACCTGTGGATCCTGTTTTCAACCCTGTTGCATATGGATATTGTCGAACCAGTTTATTTGTATTTGTCAAACCAAATTCTGACGTTCCTTTCGCCGTCTTATGCGTAATATTTTCCATCCATATCATACAATACTCACGTATCTGAGGATATTTTATAATCAACTCACGAGACATAAGTGCAATATCACGTGCAGAAGTCATATGCCCCGCTGTGTCTAATCCGTTGCAGTTCACAAAATTTGTATTCTTCATTCCCAATCCTTTTGCACGTTCATTCATTTTTTGAACGAATACTTCTTCACTTCCGTATAAATGCTCTCCCATCGCAACACAGGCGTCATTTGCACTGGATACAGAGATACATTTCAACATTGTATCAACCGTCTGCGTTTCTCCCGGTTCCAGGAAAACTTGCGAACCTCCCATAGATGCCGCAAATTCTGAAGTTGTAACCTCATCTTCTAATTTTATTTTTCCACTTTCCAAAGCATCAAAAATCAAAAGCATCGTCATGATCTTCGTCACACTCGCCGGTGGACGCGCCGTATCAGCATCTTTTTCATAAATCACCGCTCCCGTCGATTTTTCCATTAATAATGCAGAAGGCGCACTTATTTCAACTTCTGAAGAATTACTTTCGCTGCGTTCTTCATTCGTTTCTCCAGCTGTTGTTTCCTCTTCCTGTAAAATCACTGTTTTACCAGGCATTGCATAAACATTTTGTCCACAAAGTACTACACACAAGCAAATCAAAAGAATTTTCTTCATAATTAAAGGTTCCTCTGTTTTTATCATTGTCTATTGATAATATAGTCTGTATAAACAGGTTTTAGAACTGCGATTTGCGTTCCTATTTGAGCTCAAGCTGAGTTGCGATTTGAGTTATTTGAGTTCCTATTTTGATTTGCAATTCTCTTGATTTTTAGTCTTTGATAGCGTAATATAGGTAACAGTTCTATAAAATGCAAAATTCATGCAAGAACAACGTAAGGGGAGAATATAATCTATGGCAATTCGTACATATTATCATGTCTTGGGCGTTTCCAGAGAAGCAACGCTCGAAGAAATTACTGCCGCCAAAAATGCATTGGCTAAAGTCTATCATCCTGATGCCAATATGAGTAACGGAATTGATACAACCGCCTATATGCAAGAAATACTAGAAGCGTACCGCGTACTCTCAAATCCGGAACGGCGCGCCAAATATGACCGTAAATTGAGCGGAGGGAGCACTCGCGTTTTTCGGACATTTACCATGGGAGAAGATACAGTTACCACAGAAGATGAAACTTCATTTGTCACCTATTGGGCAACTGCCGGAAAACTAAATGAAATTGTAGCCAAAAGTGCGCGAATCTTAGAGCAAGAATCTAAAAACGAAAGTTTATCACAAAAGCTTTTAAAAAAAATGGGGAAAAGTACAAAATCAGAAAAAGATTTACACAGAAAAATGGAAAAATTGTCTTTGCAAGCCTTAGAACATATCAGCACCTTAAAAAAAGCCGAAATTCCGATGGACTATTGGCATCCCGAAGCCATGAATTGGATTCTTGTACACTGGAGCCAAAATCAACAACTGGATTACCGTACTCTCTTCGCACAGTACGATGCTTTCCTCAATCAGAGCAAATCCAATACTGAGCGTCTGAAGCTCCACGCACAAAACAAGCAATTTCATCACCACTTAAAAAAATTGCTGACGTACGCCCTATAGGCGTCACCAGCACTCTTCCAAGAGGGCCTCACAGCCCTCTTTTATATTATCATAAGTTAAATCAAAATTACCGGTATACCAAGGATCCGCAATATCTCTCGGTTCTTCCGTAAAATCCAACAATCTGCAGACTTTACCTTTCGGATCCCCGGACAGAATCCGCATCATATTTCGAATATTCATGGAATCCATCCCAATCAGATAATCGTATTTGTCGTAATCCTTCTTTGTCATCTGTACCGCACGGTGTGGCAACACCGGGATTCCAACTTGTTTTAGCTTGTGAACAGTCCCATGATGCGGCGGTGCACCGATTTCCTCGCGGCTGGTAGCCGCAGAATCAATGTAGAATTGGTCAGCAAGACCGTGTTTGTTAATCATGTCTTGGAAGACAAATTGAGCCATGGTTGAACGGCAGATGTTGCCGTGGCAAACAAATAAAATCTTGATTTTTCTCATATTTCCAGTATTTTCGGGCTTTTCAAGCCTTTTTACCTTTCTTCATTTTTCACTTATTCTGGCATATTTTGGCATATCTTTGCATATTTTTGTCATCAATTTTGGTAAAAACTTTGGTAA
>CAJKWK010000068.1 GCA_905203555.1 uncultured Lachnospiraceae bacterium | reverse complement strand
TCAAGGTTTTTAAATAATTTAAACAATAAAAAAGAGGTAGTTTTTGACACTACCAGAAAATAAGAGGAGGCAGTGGAATGAAAAAAGTCAGTGTATTTTTTGCGGATGGATGTGAGGAAATCGAAGCGCTTACTGTGGTCGACGTATTGCGCAGAGCCGGAGTTCATACCGATATGGTTTCGGTAACCGGAAATCTTGAAGTGACCGGGGCGCATCAGATTGTAATAACAACGGATGTGAGATTTGAGGAAATGGATTTTGCAGATACCGAGATGCTGGTTTTGCCGGGCGGTATGCCGGGAACCTTGCACTTGCAGGCGCACGAGGGTCTTTGCACATTGCTGCGGGCATATGATAAAGAGAAAAAACAAATTGCGGCAATTTGTGCGGCGCCGAGCGTACTGGGCGGTTTGGGAATCCTGAATGGAAAGAAGGCCTGCTGTTATCCGGGATTTGAAGAAAAACTGACGGGAGCAGAGGTAGTCTTGAAACCGGCGGTTGCAGATCAAAATGTAGTGACCGGACGCGGCATGGGAACAGCCATTCCGTTTGCTTTGAAATTAACAGAAATACTCTGCGGAGAGGAAAAAGCAGAAGAGATAAAAGCATCCATTTTATTTGAATAAAAAGGAAAAAACACTGGAAATTCAAGGGCGTTTATGCTATACTGTTCAAATGACTGCGAATGTTCATTTTTATTCGATAAAAAACAGGATACCTGAATGGAAACTGAAAGGATGAGGATACATCCTTAAGAAGATGAAAAGGTACAAATCAAGGAGGAAACTAAAAATGAGTTTACAGGTAGAAAATTTAGAGCATAACATGGCGAAGCTCACAATTGAGGTTGCTGCTGATGAAGTAGAGAAAGCATTGCAGGCAGCATATTTAAAAGAGCGCAAGAAAATCAGCCTGCCGGGATTTAGAAAGGGAAAAGTTCCGCGTCAGATGATCGAAAAGATGTACGGACCGGAGATTTTCTATGATGATGCAGCAAACAGCATGATTTCTGAAGCATACGCAAAGGCATATGATGAGTGCGATCTGGAGATTGTTTCTCAGCCACAGATTGAAGTTGTTCAGTTGGAAAAAGGAAAAGATTTTATCTTTACAGCTGAAGTAGCAGTAAAACCGGAAGTAACATTGGGTGAGTATAAAGGTCTGAAAGTAGACAAATATTCTACAAGAGTTACACAGAAAGAAGTTGATGAAGAGATTGAAAAAGAGCGTGAACGCAATGCAAGAACAATCGAAGTAACAGATCGTGCAGTTCAGGATAAAGATATCGTAACACTGGACTTCGAAGGATTTGTTGATGGTGTTGCATTTGATGGCGGAAAAGGTACAGACTATCCGCTGACAATCGGTTCCGGTTCTTTCATTCCTGGATTTGAAGATCAGTTGATCGGAGCAGAAATCGATAAAGAGACAGAAGTAAATGTAACTTTCCCGGAAGATTATCAGTCAGAAGAACTGGCAGGAAAAGCAGCTGTATTTAAATGTACAGTACATGCGATCAAAGCAAAAGAACTGCCGGAACTGGATGATGAGTTTGCATCAGAAGTATCTGAGAGTGAGACATTGGAAGACTACAGAGCAGAAGTAAAGAAAAATATCAAAGAGCGTAAAGAACGCGACGGCAAACAGAAGAGAGAAGATCAGGCTGTAGAGCAGGCAATTGAGAATGCACAGATGGATATCCCACAGCCAATGATCGATATGCAGGTTCGTCAGATGACAGATGATTTCGCTCGTCGTATTCAGCAGCAGGGACTGACTATGGAACAGTACTTCCAGTTTACAGGACTGACAGCTGAGAAGATGTTAGACGAGATGAAACCACAGGCAGAGAAGAGAATCAAAACAAGATTGGTTTTGGAAGCTATTGCAAAAGCTGAGAATATTGAGATTTCCGATGAACGTTTGGATGAAGAACTGCAGAAGATGGCAGATGCTTACCAGATGGAAGTAGAAAAGCTCAAAGAGTTCATGGGAGAACATGAAAAAGCACAGATGAAAGAAGATCTTGCAGTTCAGGAAGCAGTTACATTGATTTCTGATGCAGCAGTAGAGGCTTAATCGGAGAGTGAAAATCGTTTTGTGAGAGAGATCACTTTATGAGGGACAGTTTCATTTGAAGATGTACAAATAATAGGAGGTCATTGAAAATGAGTTTAGTACCTTATGTCCTTGAACAGACAAGCCGAGGAGAACGCTCCTACGACATTTATTCAAGATTATTAAAAGACAGAATTATTTTTCTGGGTGAGGAAGTAAATGATGTGTCAGCAAATATCGTTGTTGCACAGCTTCTTTTCCTGGAGGCGGATGATCCAAATAAGGACATTCAGCTTTATATCAACAGTCCAGGCGGATCTGTGACAGCAGGAATGGCAATCTATGATACAATGCAGTACATCAAATGTGATGTGTCCACAGTATGTATCGGTATGGCTGCAAGTATGGGAGCATTTTTACTTTCCGGAGGAAAGAAAGGCAAACGTTTCGCGCTGCCAAATGCAGAGATTATGATTCATCAGCCATCCGGCGGGGCACAGGGACAGGCAACGGAGATCCAGATTGCAGCAGAACATATCCTGCGCACGCGCCAGAAGTTGAATGAGATTTTGGCTGCAAATACCGGACAGCCGTTAGAAGTCATTAAGATTGATACGGAACGAGATAATTTTATGTCTGCACAGCAGGCAAAAGAGTACGGATTGATTGATGAGGTAATCGCCAATCATTAGAACAGAAAAGATTCATGTGTCTGTAGATTGTTCTGTAGATGCATGAATCTTTGCTCCATTTAAAGAAGGTATTTAGAGGTGAGATAAATATGGCAGGAAAACTGATGGATGACACAGTAAGATGCTCGTTCTGCGGGAAAACACAGGCTCAGGTAAGGAAGTTGATCGCAGGACCAAACGGGGCATATATCTGTGATGAATGTATCGATGTCTGTGCAGAGATCATCGAGGAAGAGTTTGAATACGATGAGAGAAGAGTATATGAAGACATTAATCTTTTGACACCGGAAGAAATCAAAGCATTTCTGGATGAGTATGTGATTGGACAGGACGAGGCAAAAAAGGTGCTTTCCGTAGCTGTATATAATCACTATAAGAGGATCATGGCAGGTTCTGATCTTGGGGTTGATTTGCAGAAGAGCAATATTTTGATGCTGGGACCGACCGGATGTGGAAAAACACTTCTGGCGCAGACTTTGGCCAAGATTTTAAATGTGCCATTCGCAATTGCAGATGCAACGGCTTTGACAGAAGCAGGATATGTGGGTGAAGATGTAGAAAATATTTTGCTGAAAGTAATACAGGCGGCCGATGGTGATATAGAGCGTGCTGAGCATGGGATTATTTATATCGATGAGATTGATAAGATTACCAGAAAGTCGGAAAACCCATCTATTACAAGAGATGTATCAGGTGAAGGTGTACAACAGGCATTATTGAAAATTATAGAAGGAACAGTTGCATCTGTTCCACCGCAAGGCGGAAGAAAGCACCCGCATCAAGAATTGATTCAGATTGATACGACAAATATTTTATTTATCTGTGGTGGAGCATTTGAAGGATTGGATAAGATTATTGAAACCCGTCTGGATAGAAAATCAATTGGATTTAATGCAGAGATTGCTTCAAAACATGAATATGATGTGGATGTGCTTTTGCATGAGGCGCTTCCGCAGGATCTGGTGAAGTTCGGGTTGATTCCGGAGTTGGTAGGACGTCTTCCGGTAACGGTATCTCTGAATATGTTGGATAAAAATGCATTGGTTCGGATTTTAACAGAGCCGAAGAGTGCAATTGTAAAACAGTATCAGAAATTATTAGAACTGGATGGTGTCCGGCTTGTATTTGACAGAGAGGCATTGAGTGCGATTGCAGAGACTTCTTTGGAAAGAAAGACAGGGGCCAGAGGGTTAAGAGCAATTATGGAAGATATTATGATGGATACGATGTTCCGCGTACCATCTGATGAAACAATCAAAGAGTGCAGGATTACGAAGGATGTTGTAAATGGAACCGGACAGCCGCTTTATGAGCGGGATGGAGAAGAACGAAAATCTTTTTTGACATCTGAGAGTGCATAGCATATGGGCGGGTGAAAGTGTTCACCTGCCTGTTTTATTTAGAAATATTGTATCTATTTTTATAATTTCTGGTAATCTCTTTGAGATGATAGTATAATTTAGATAGCAGATGAGTCAAAAATAACTTGCGGGAAAGGGATAACATGGAAAATAAACGAAGAAAACTTCCTATGGTTGCACTTCGTGGGATGGTAGTGATGCCGGAGATGGCGGTTCATTTTGATATTAGCCGTAAGAAATCAATCGAGGCAATCCAACAGGCAATGGAGGAAGAACAGCAGATATTTTTATCGGCGCAGAAGTCGGTCGAGATAGAAGAACCAGGACAGGATGATATATATGAAGTTGGTACAATTGCGTCAATTCGTCAGATTGTAAAACTTCCGAAACAAATCGTACGAGTTATGGTTTATGGAGAAAAACGGGCGTATTTAAAACAGATAGAGGAAGAAGAACTCTATTTATGCGCAGAAGTCGAGGAGATAGAGGAAACTGATTTTACAATTCCGGAAGGAATGAATGCAGAGGCCATGGAGCGTAGTCTAAAAGATATGTTTGTTGATTATGCAGCTAAGAATGGAAAGCTGACAAAGGAACACGTGGCTCAGATTCTGGAAATCAGAGGATTAAAAAAGTTGGTAGATGAAATTTCTGCCAGTTTGCCGTTGTATTATACAGAGCAGCAGGAATTGCTGGAAGAGACGGATTTCTGGGAGCGATATGAACAACTGGCTTTAAAATTAGAAAATGAAGTTCAGATCATGGATATTAAAAATGAAATCCGCATGAAGGTAAAGGAGCGGGTTGACAAGCATCAGCGGGAATATATTTTGCGCGAAGAGATGAAATTGATTCGAGAAGAACTGGGAGATGACGATACAGTCAGTGATGCAGAAGAATTTGAAACAAAAGTGAAAGAAATGCATGCGCCCGCAGAGGTAAAAGAAAAGTTGCGAAAAGAAATCAAACGTTTCAAAAGTTCGATGAATTCTCCGGCGGAAAGTGGTGTGATCAGAACTTATATCGAAACATTGCTGGATATGCCATGGGAAAATCGTGTGGAAGATAATCATGATTTGAGTTACGCAGAGCAGATTTTGGAAGAAGATCATTATGGACTTGAAGAAGTCAAAGAGCGCGTGTTGGAATTTTTAGCAGTGCGTTCTCTCACAAAGAAGGGGGACAGCCCGATTCTTTGTCTCGTAGGACCTCCAGGAACAGGAAAGACCTCGGTTGCCAAATCATTGGCAAAGGCGTTGAAAAAACCGTATGTGAGAATTTCTCTTGGCGGCATTCGGGATGAAGCGGAAATCCGGGGACACCGAAAGACGTACGTGGGTGCAATGCCGGGACGAATTGCCAATGCAGTGCGCCGCGCAGGCGTGAAGAATCCGTTGATTTTGTTGGATGAAATAGACAAAGTCAGTCAAGACTATAAGGGAGATACTTTTTCAGCTTTACTGGAGGTATTGGATGGCGAACAGAATTATGCCTTCCGTGACCATTATTTGGAAGTGCCGCTGGATCTTTCGGAAGTTTTGTTTATTACGACAGCGAACACGATTCAGACAATTCCGGGACCGTTGCTTGATCGTATGGAAGTAATCGAAATCAGCAGTTATACGGAAAATGAAAAATTGCATATTGCAATTGAACATTTGATTCCAAAGCAGTTAGAAAAAAACGGTTTGACACCGGAGATGCTGAGTTTCAGTAAGGCGGCAGTCTGGAAGATGGCGAGAAATTACACAAAAGAAGCCGGTGTGCGCCAATTGGAACGTAAGATAGGAAATGTTTGCAGAAAAACTGCAAAAGAGATTTTGACAACAGATAAGAAGAAGGTATCTGTGACAGAAAAGAATCTGGAGAAGTATTTGGGCAGAGAGAAATATTCCTATCAGATGGCAAATGAAGCGGATGAAGTCGGTATTGTGCGAGGACTGGCTTGGACAAGTGTAGGCGGAGATACTCTTCAGATTGAGGTGAATGTAATGCCGGGAAATGGAGAACTGACATTGACAGGTCAATTGGGGGATGTCATGAAAGAATCTGCACAAACCGGAGTCAGTTATATTCGTTCCATCAGTAGGGAATATGGAATTGAAGAACAGTTTTTTGAGAAACATGACATACATGTACATATTCCGGAAGGTGCAGTTCCAAAAGATGGACCGTCCGCCGGAATAACGATGGCGACAGCGATTCTTTCTGCGGTTACGAATCGTAAGGTGAAAGCAAATCTTGCGATGACTGGAGAGGTGACGCTACGAGGAAGAGTATTGCCGATCGGAGGGTTAAAAGAAAAACTTTTGGCGGCAAAAAATGCAGGAATTCAAACAGTTCTAGTACCGTTCAAAAATCAGGTGGATGTAGAAGAATTGGCATCGGAAATCACAAAAGGGTTGGAAATTATACCAGTAGAAAATATGAAAGAAGTACTGGAATTAGCATTTGTATAGGAGAAACAATATGATAATAAAAAATATAAATCTCGAAACTGTTTGTGGAATTACAAGTAAGCTCCCAGAGAATGAACTTCCAGAAATTGCGTTTGCAGGCAAGTCGAATGTTGGAAAATCATCGTTGATCAATGCGCTTATGAATCGTAAATCATATGCAAGAATTTCAGCAACACCAGGGAAAACACAAACGATTAATTTCTATAATATTAATGAAGAAATGTATTTAGTAGATTTACCGGGATATGGGTATGCAAAAGTTTCTGAAAAAGAAAAAATACAATGGGGAAATTTAATTGAGCGTTATCTGCATGGATCAAAACAACTTAAAGCAGTATTCTTGTTAATTGATATTCGACATGATCCGTCAGCAAATGACAAGATGATGTATGAATGGATTGTAAATCAAGGTTTTCATCCAATTATTATTGCTACGAAGTTGGATAAATTAAAACGTAGTCAGATACAAAAGCATGTGAAAATGGTAAAAGAAGGGCTGAATTTAGTTCCGGGAACTCGAGTGATTCCATTTTCTTCAGTTACTAAACAAGGAAGAGAGGAAATCTGGGATTTAGTAGAAAGTGAATTTTTGACAAAAGCGTTATAAAGCATAAAAAATCGAGGTGGAGTTTTCATGGATAATACAAGACCATATTGGCAGGTGGTTGTAAGCCTTATGTTCAGTATACTTGCAACTGTAGCATTTGTTTACTTTGGATTTCGTGCAATTGTGTTTTTGATGCCATTTGTAATTGGCTGGATTATATCTGCGATTGCATCGCCAATGGTAAATTGGTTGGAAAAACGGTTTAATATTGTGAAAAAACTAGGTTCGGCACTGATTGTAATATTAGTTATTGGTCTAATTGTAACAGGGATTTATTTTGCAGTCTCTAGAATAGTAATTGAAGTGGGAGATTTAGTAAAAAATATACCAGAGATGTATGCTCAATTGGAGAGTGGACTTCGTCAGATTGGAGGAACTCTTTCTGGATTGTTTGAAAAATTGCCTATGGGGATACAAAATGGCTGGAATTCCTTTATGGCAAATTTAGATGAATCCATGACCGGTATTATAGCTAAAATTAGTGACCCGGCAATGGCAGCAGCTGGAAATTTTGCAAAAAGGCTTCCGTTTTATTTGATTTCAGTGATTGTAGCGATTCTTTCTGCATATTTCTTTACAATTCAGAGAGAAGATGTATTAAAGTGGATGAAAAAAATAGCTCCGGAATCTGTTGAAAAACGAATGACACTTGTGATGGATAATCTAAGATATGCTCTGGGAGGATATTTTAAAGCACAGTTTAAAATAATGGGAGTTGTATTTCTGATTTTAGTAGTTGGATTTGCAGTTCTAGGTATTCGATATTTTGTATTGGTAGCATTTTTGATTTCTTTTTTGGATTTTTTGCCATTCTTTGGAACAGGAACAGCTATGATTCCGTGGGGGATTTATAAGTTCCTAATGGGAGATTATAAAACGGCTATTATTTTAGTTGTATTGTATGCTATAACACAAATTATACGGCAGCTTTTACAACCAAAACTGGTAGGAGATAGTGTTGGAATGAATCCGTTGGTAACATTATTACTCCTATATGTAGGGTATCGATTGGGAAGTGTATTTGGTATGATTTTATCTGTTCCGATTGGAATAGTTTTGATAAATATGCTTCAGGCAGGGGCATTTGATTATATCTTGGATGATGTTTGGATATTGGTAAATGGAATCTTAAAACTCAGGGAACCACCTAAGAATATGGAATGAAAGATAAAAAATATAATATAAAATGAAAATGGAAAGTGGTGAAAGCTGCTTTCCATTTTTTTATCTGAATTGCTGAAAAATTTTTATGGTTGCCTAAAAAGACCGATTTGTGGCGGATAGAAAGTAAAAACAAAAAAGAAAATAAGGAAAAGTAAAGTAATACTTTTAATCCAATGACGCCATTGAAATATTTTTGCAGAATCATATAATTTCCAAGTCGTGAAAAAAACAATTAAAAGCCCAATTAGAAAAATTAGGATATCAACAAAAAGAAAATGTTTTCCAAGTATTCCAGAGTAGGTGTAAAAAAGGATGGGAATACTGAGTGTTCCAAGCAGATTTCCGAGTAGTAATGAAGAACAAAATTTTTGTTGTTGTTCTTTTGAGTGTATGAAATAAATAATGAAACAATAGGTGACAAGCAGATAAAACAGTACTGGGAAGAATATTAGTTTCATATGCTCCCAGGTGGATTCGTTAATTGGTGAAAAAAGAGCAATTAGTGGGTATCTGCCAGACCAATTATAGAAAAAGTGAGATAAGGTGCCAAATATTGCGGTGAAAAGATAGCCTGCGATCAGATAAATATGCATGTCAGCATTTCCTCCTTGAATGATGAACCATTGGTGCTAGTAGTATATGTAGATAATTACAGAATATGAGTACATGTATTACTATTCGGTTGAATTTATAAAATAGCACTAATAAAAAGAAGAGGATGTCACGTAATCTTCTTTGATTCGGTGGCATCCTTTTTTGACATTTAGTTTTTATGACATTATAGATTTCATAACCTATTTCTTATTTTTCGGTATTCTCTTGGCGAATATCCTTTCAGCTTGTGAAAAAGCCGGCTGAAATAAAGCTGGTTATCATATCCGACAATCTTAGAAATCTCATTGATGGAATAAGTTGTTGTTTCAAGTAACATCTGAGCATTGTTGATGCGGATTCCCACAATGAATTGCATTGGTGTAGAACCGGTATATTTTTTGAAATTTCGGATAAACCAGCTGACACTCATGCCTCGTGAGGCGGCATAATCATCAATATTGATATTTTGATTGTAGTTTTCACTGAAAAAGGTAACAGCATTATCCATCTCATGATCAAGATATTCATTTTTTAATATGTGCTCTCTTGTCAGTTCCCGGTGGAAACTGATCAGAAGATGACGTAGCAAAAGGACAAGCATTTCCTCATAATTATCTTGACAGCGTTGGAGCTCGATAATAATACGCTTGAAAATTTGTTCATATTCATTAGATGTACCAACTTGAAAGACATGTTCTTTATCTGGAACCCCATATTGACGTAAGATATTTTTTACATTGCTTCCTGTGAAGTGAATCCAGTATACTTCTGTCTTATCTTCTCCGTAATATTCATATTTTTGGAGTTCTTTCGGTCTGTACAGTACAATGTTGCCGGCTGGAACAATCGTTTCATTATTTACATTATCAAAATGAAAATGCCCACAACCAGCAGTGATATATATAATCTGATAATCCAGACGACCCCTTGGACGGTAGGTCGGAAGTTTGGGATGTCTGGAAAGACGGTAAGTACCACAGCTACCGACAACCAGCGGACGACTTTTGTCTTTGAAATCCATATGTGAGTGGTTCAAATAACCGGTGTTCAAATACATAGGACAGCACCTCTTTTCGTACTTTTTATCATTGTATCATTTAGTGCATATTTTGTCTAATCCAATCCATAGACATATTTTGCAAATTAGGATAAGCTATATAAAGCATAACTAAGGAACGTAAACAAAAAGTAAAGTATAAGGTTTGCTTTAGGAAAACAAAGAACAAAAAAGTATATGTATTGGAGGAGAGCTATTTATGATCGTACCACGTTATTATGAAAATCTAAGTGTACTGCACGAAAACACAATGCCAGCCAGAGCCTATTATATTCCGGCATCCAGAAGAATGGATAACTTCGTGGAACACAGAGAAGAGTCAGATCGTATGCAGTTATTGAATGGAACTTGGAAATTCCAGTATTTTAACAGCATCTATGATATTCAGGATTCTTTCTTTGAGAAGAATTATGATACAGAAAATTTTGATGAGATTCAGGTTCCAAGTGTATGGCAGATGGCTGGATATGATACACACCAGTATACAAACATCCGGTATCCATTTCCGTTTGATCCACCATATGTGCCACAGGACATTCCGTGTGGAGCCTATGTACATACTTTTGAGTACAGTAGAGAGGAGAAAGCGCCAAAATCTTTTTTGAACTTTGAAGGAGTAGACAGTTGCTTTTACGTATGGATCAATGGCTCTTACATAGGATACAGCCAGGTTTCGCATATGACCAGTGAGTTTGATGTTACCGATGTACTTCAGGATGGAACGAATACGGTGGCAGTGTTGGTAATGAAGTGGTGTGATGGTTCCTATTTGGAAGATCAGGACAAATTCCGTATGAGTG
>CAJKWK010000067.1 GCA_905203555.1 uncultured Lachnospiraceae bacterium | reverse complement strand
ATACAGTGCAGCTGATGATTGATGAGATGCAGGATGAGATTAATGCACAGAAAGTTATGTTGAAAGAAAAAGATGCAAGGTTGGAAGAAAAAGATGCAAGGCTAGAGGAACAAAAACATCGATTGGAGCAGCAGGAATGTGAGCGAAAGAGAGAGGCTGATAAAAGAATGCAGATGCTGCGAAGGGTATATGCAAAGTTAGAAGATATAGAAGAGACGGCGCAATTGACAGGGTGTTCTGTTGAGGATGTAAAAGAAACTATAGCTGTAAAAGAATCGGTATGAAGGAGTTTCTCGCTTTACAAAAAATGTGAAGTGGAGACTCCTTCTGTGGATTCATATTTCGGTGTTAGTCTGTTCCGGGAAAAAGTCTTCAATATATTTAGCGGTCTGCTGAATAAACATTTCTGTATCCAGATGATCATTTCCGATGGTCTGATGAATAGACAATCCGTCAGACATTAGGAGTAAAAGCCAGGCAAAGTATTCACCGGATACTTTGGAGGTTCGTTCACTGATCTTAGCTGCAATGAGCTCTGCAAAGCACTTGTAGCGTTTGAGTAAGTGGGTACGGATTTCTTCATTGCCGAGCATGGCATCATAAAAAAGGGGAAGGCGGAGTTTGACTCCGGAAACATCCCGTTCCAGTATATATCTGACAAGTCTGTGCAGAGAAGTATCTTTTTCTGCGTTTTCAGTCCATTCACGTAATTCCTGCCATTGTGCATCTAAGTATTTGTCTGTGATCGCAAATAAGATCTCATTTTTATTTTTAAAATGATAATAAAGAGTCCCTTTGGAAATGCCGGTCTGAGCTGCCAGCTCAGAAAGCGAAATTTCGGAAAATGGTTTTTGGGTTAAAAGAGTTTCCGCTGAATGAATGATAAGACTGCGGACGTCTTCTTTACGTGGTGCTGCCATAGTGTGTCACCTCTTTTATGTAATCGTATATTTATATTACCCTGTTTTTGGGAAAAAGTCTATAGATAGAAAGTGTGAAAATTGAATGAAATGCACTAAAAATAAAAGGAATAAAAATATATTTTATTGATATTGCACAAAGATGTGATAATATAGATACATAAAGTCGTACAGATGGCTGACTTGTGAAAGAAGGGATATCAGTGGATTGTCAGAAACTTCAGAAAAAAGTACAAAGAGTGTATGGAGACGGTATTTCTGTAAAGGAAATGGATGGGAATGTAGTTCTTTCCGGAGTGTTGGATAGTTGGGATGAGATTGTAAATGCCTGTATGATGTGTGTGGATAAGAAAGGGCATTATCATGTGATCAATGATCTGACACTTGAAGGTGTGGAGATGCCGAAGATGAAAGTTCCAGACATTCAGGATCAGGCGCTGGAGGGAAGAAGACCGGATGTGTTAGTCATTGGAGGCGGAATATCCGGCGCCAGTATCGCCAGAGAGTTGATGAAGTGGAAGTTGGATGTATTATTGGTAGAAAAAGAAGCAGATGTTGCGATGCATGCCTCCGGGCGAAATGACGGAGAGGTGCACCCCGGAATTGATTTGGGAAAGGGAACGTTGAAACAACATTATGTGATTCAGGGAAATCGTATGTATGGGAAAATCTGCAGAGAATTGGATGTGCCATTTCAGCGGTGCGGACAATATGTAGAAATGATGCATTGGAGTGAGTTATTTCCGGTGAGTCTTTTTGCATGGCAGAGAAAGCATATCTGCGGAGTCAGTGATACAAGAGTAATAGCAGGAAGTGCACTTCGAAAAAAAGAACCGCACATGAATAAAGAAATGAAATTTGCACTTTGCAACAGCAGTGCGGGAAGTGTATGTCCATATGGGCTTACCATTGCCTATGCGGAAAATGCTGTTCAAAATGGTGCGGAGATTGCATTGAATACAGCTGTTCTTTCAATGGATGTGGCGCAGGGGGAGATTCAGAGTGTATTGACAAACCGCGGCCGGATTTATCCGAGAATCGTGATTAATGCAGCAGGTGCATTTGCAGAAGATATAGCGAAAATGGCAGGAGATCGTTTCTATTCCATTCACCCGCGCCGGGGAACAAATGCAATTTTAGATAAAAAGGCCGGAAATCTAATGAAGGGAATTGCATCCTGGAAAACATTAAAGAAGACAGCCGGACACACAAAAGGTGGCGGAATTGTTCATACTGCACACGACAATCTTCTTGTAGGACCGGATGCGATAGAGACATATGAAAAAGAAAATTTTGCGACGGAGAAATCCAGCATCGAAAAGAATTTTGAAAAGCAGAAAATAACGATTGGAGAATTATCAGAGCGAGATATTATTACATATTTTACCGGAGTGAGAGCGCCAACGTTTGAAGAAGATTTTATTATAGAGCCCGGGAGAAAGACGAAGAATCTGATTCATTGCGCAGGTATACAGTCTCCGGGATTGACCACAGCTCCTGCAGTCGCGAAGGATGTATCTCGAATGGCAGCAAAGATGGTTGCCGAATATCATGCGGTGGAGAGAAATGAAAGTTATAATCCGATTCGAAAAGGAGTGCCTCGTCTGAGGGACATGACGATGGAACAGAGAAATGAAATGATTCGGAAAAATCCGGATTACGGTGTTATAGTCTGTCGTTGCGAAGAAATCAGTAAAGGAGAAATTGTAGATGCGCTGCGGTCGCCTCTTCCGGTGTATACGGTGGATGGAGTCAAAAAACGGGTTCGGCCCGGAATGGGACGGTGCCAGGGCGGATTTTGTATGCCGCTTGTATCTCAGATCATCAGTGAAGTGACCGGAAAACCATTGGAAGAAGTTAAGAAGAGCGGTGGAGACAGTTATCTCTTGTTTGGAAAAACAAAGGCAGGTGACGACAGTGAAATATGATGTGATAGTAATCGGTGGAGGTCCGGCTGGACTGGCTGCGGCAGTTTCAGCAAAAAAGGCAGGAGCATCGGTATTGTTATTAGAACGAGAAGGACGACTGGGCGGAATTTTGAAACAGTGTATTCATGACGGATTTGGATTGATGCGATTCAAAGAAAAACTATCCGGTCCGGAATATGCCGAGCGTTTTATTGATGAGGTGAAAGCACTTCAGATACCGGTTAATTTATGGACGTTTGTAACAAAAATTGAAAAGAAATCCAATGGATTTTCAGTGTGGACAGTCTTCCGGATGCTGTTGTATATCCAGCGAAAACAAAGGAAGTAGAGGAAATTGTTGCTTACTGCACAAAGGAGAAGATTCCTCTTTATGTTTATGGCGGCGGAAGCAGTGTGACTATGGGTGTGGAACCGACCAAAGGCGGTATTTCACTTGATATGAGACCACGTTTTAATCATATCATTTCTTTTAATGAAACCGATCAGACTATTACTGTTCAGGCAGGAATGTCAGGACCAAAATTAGAGAAGGCTCTGAATCATGCACCACAGTTGTTTGGAGCAAAAAGAGCGTATACATGTGGTCATTTTCCACAGTCATTTGAATATAGCAGTGTTGGCGGCTGGGTTGTGACAAGAGGCGCGGGACAAAACAGTACGTATTATGGATGTATTACGGACATTGTATTGTCTCAGAAATATGCAACACCGATTGGAAATGTCCAGACGAGTCATTATCCGCGGGAAGCAACGGGACCGAACTTGAACCAGATCATGATGGGCAGTGAAGGAACATTTGGTGTGCTTACAGAAGTGACATTGAAAGTATTCCGTTATATGCCGGAAAATCGGAAACGTTTTTCTTATATTTTTACGGATTGGCAAACCGCTATGGCGGCAGCAAGAGAAATGATGCAGTGTGAGGCTGGGTTCTCATCAGTTTTCAGACTTTCGGATCCGGAAGAAACTAATTTGATGCTTAGACTGTATAATGTGGACGATACTCCGCTTTGGAATCTGTTGGAACTTCGTGGTTTTAAGGATATGGAAAGATGTTTATTCCTTGGATTTACAGATGGAGGAAAAGGTTATTCCAAAAATGTAGCAGCGAACATTAAGCGGATTGCGCATAAATACCGGGGAATGAGCCTGACTTCTTATGTAACGAAGAGTTGGGAGAAGGGCAGATTTAATGATCCGTATTTAAGAGATACATTGATGGATTTCGGGGTAGTTACAGATACATTGGAATGTACGGTCAACTGGTCGAATATGGCAAAAGTACATAAGGAAGTACGAAAGGTTTGTCATGCTCTGCCGAATACGATTGTGACAACGCACATGTCTCATTGTTATCCCCAGGGGGCGAATTTGTATTTTATCTTTATCACGAAAATGAGTGGAGCGGATAATTTTAGGGCTTATCATACGACCATATTAGATGCGATCCAGAAATCAGGAGCTGCGATCAGTCATCATCATGGAATCGGAAAAATGTTTGCTCCATGGCTGGAGGGCAGCTTGGGACAGACAGAATATGGTGTATTTAAGGTGCTGAAAGATTACTTTGATAAAGACTATTTGATGAATCCGGGCGGAACGTTGGGATTGGATCTGGAAGAAGAAAAAAATATCCATTGGATGAATCAGTGCGTGATTATAAGTAGGAAAAAGAGAAAAAAGAGTGAACATGATTTGCAAAGGAGGGGATGGATGTGGATTTGAAATTGATTGCAACAGGAACGGATAAGGCGTGTGAAGTGTTGGGACTTGGCTGCGTCAATAAAAAAAGGGCGGCAATCAGTTTCGGTACAACTGCTACAATTACATTTACGACAGATCATTATCTGGAACCGGAGAATTTTATTCCGCCGTATGATTCGATCCTTCCGGGGCACTATACACCGGAGGTGGAAATTTTCCGGGGGTATTGGCTGATCTCCTGGTTTAAAAAAGAATTTGCACAGAAAGAAGTTGCCGAGGCGATAGAGAAGAAGGTGCAGCCGGAAGAGATCTTGAATCAGCGTTTAAAAGAAGTGCCGGCAGGATGTGGCGGGCTGGTGCTGCAGCCGTATTTTACGCCGAACCTGACAATGCCGGAAGCGAAAGGTGCAGTGATCGGACTTTCTGATATGCATACTAGAATTCATTTATATCGTGCAATTATAGAAGGAATTAATTTTGCGCTGATGGATGGAATGCGGCATATGGAAAAGCGTGGAGGTTTTCGGTTTGAAGAAATCCGGGTAGGCGGCGGAGGTGCGCAGAGCAGTGAAATCTGCCAGATTACAGCGGATATGTTTGGGATTCCCGTGGTCAGAACACAGACCTATGAAGTGTCGGGAATCGGGAGCGCAATACCGGCTTTTGTAGCGCTGGGTGTTTATAAAAATTATAAAGAAGCGCTCTCTCATATGGTATTTAAAAAAGAAGTCTTTCAGCCGGATAAAAAGCAGCATCGGATTTATCGGAAATTATATGAAGAAATATATTTGCAGATTTATCCGAGACTGTCAGAAATTTATGCCAAAATCGGAGAGATTTGAGTTGGGAAAAGACTTTTACACTCAGAAGGGATATGGTAGAATAAAAACAACTGATAGTTTTGACAACCATAGAAACGGAAAATGAGGTAAAAGATGAATTTTGCGCATTTACATGTCCATACAGAATACAGTCTTCTGGATGGATCTAATAAAATAAAAGAATATGTAGAACGGGTAAAAGAACTGGGAATGAACAGTGCAGCCATTACGGATCATGGTGTGATGTATGGCGTCATTGATTTCTATCGTGCGGCTCGTGCAGCCGGAATAAAGCCGATTCTTGGGTGCGAGGTATATGTCGCACCCAATTCCCGATTTGACCGGGAGATCAGCGGCGGTGAGGACCGATATTATCATCTGGTTCTGCTTGCGGAAAATAATACCGGATATGCCAATCTCATGAAGATTGTGTCAAAGGGATTTGTAGAAGGGTATTATTACAAACCTCGTGTGGATAAGCAGGTCCTTCGGGAATACAGCGAGGGGATTATTGCGCTGAGTGCCTGTCTGGCAGGAGAGGTTCAGCGATATCTGACTAAGGGCTTGTATGAAGAGGCGAAAAAGGCAGCTTTGGAATACCGGGATATTTTTGGTGAAGAGAATTATTTCTTAGAGCTCCAGGATCATGGGATTCCGGAACAGGCATTGGTAAACCAGCGTCTGCTGCAGATGTCGGAAGAGCTTGGAATTGATCTTGTAGTAACCAATGATGTGCATTATACCTATGCAGAAGATGCGAAACCGCATGATATCCTGCTCTGTATTCAGACCGGCAAGAAGTTATCAGATGAAAACCGGATGCGTTATGAAGGCGGACAGTATTATGTAAAGTCTCCGGAAGAGATGGCGCGTCTGTTTCCGTATGCCCTGCAGGCATTGGATAATACACAGAGGATTGCAGACCGCTGTAATGTAGAGATTGAATTTGGTGTAACGAAACTGCCGAAGTACGAAGTGCCGGATGGGATGACTTCCTGGGAGTATCTGAATAAATTATGTTTCGAGGGACTCAGAAAACGATATGGAGAGCCGGGGCAGGAATTAAAAGACCGGCTGACATACGAGTTGAATACGATCCATAATATGGGATATGTGGATTATTTTCTGATCGTTTGGGATTTTATTAACTATGCCAAGACCCATGGGATTGCAGTTGGGCCGGGGCGTGGTTCAGCAGCGGGAAGTATCGTATCGTATTGTTTGGAGATTACGAATATCGATCCGATCCGGTATCAATTGCTGTTTGAGCGTTTTCTGAATCCGGAGCGTGTAACCATGCCGGATATTGACGTGGATTTTTGTTATGAGCGGCGTCAGGAAGTGATTGATTATGTTGTGCGAAAATATGGAAAGGATCGAGTGGTTCAGATCGTGACTTTCGGTACACTGGCGGCAAGAGGGGTAATCCGGGATGTGGGCCGTGTAATGGATCTGCCGTATGCATTTGTGGATTCGATTGCTAAGATGATACCGCAGGAGTTAAATATTACGATTGATAAGGCTTTGAAAATGAATCCGGAACTGCGGAAGACATATGAAAGTGACGAGCAGGTGAAATATCTGATTGATATGTCAAAACGTCTGGAAGGACTGCCGCGACACAGTTCGATGCATGCGGCCGGTGTGGTGATCAGTCAGAAGTCGGTGGATGAGTATGTACCGTTGTCTCGTGCATCTGATGGTTCCATTACAACACAGTTTACAATGACGACACTGGAAGAATTGGGCTTGCTGAAGATGGACTTTCTGGGACTTCGTACATTGACCGTGATTCAGAATGCAGTGGAGATGGCGAAAAAGCGGACTCCTGATTTTGATATAGAGACAATCGATTATGATGATAAAGCGGTATTGGATTATATCGGGACCGGAAAGACCGACGGAATTTTTCAGATTGAAAGTGCAGGGATGAAGAGCTTTATGAAAGAACTGAAACCTCATAGTCTGGAAGACATTATAGCGGGGATTTCCCTATATCGTCCGGGACCGATGGATTTTATTCCGCAGTATATCAAAGGAAAGAATGATTCGAGCTCTATTACGTATGATTGCCCACAGCTGGAACCGATTTTGGCGCCTACCTATGGGTGTATTGTCTATCAGGAACAGGTAATGCAGATCGTGCGGGATCTTGCAGGATATACGCTAGGCAGAAGTGATCTTCTGCGGCGTGCCATGTCTAAGAAAAAAGCAGATGTGATGCAGAAGGAACGTCAGATTTTTGTATATGGAGATGCGGAAAACGGAGTTCCCGGATGCGTGAATAATGGCATCAGTGAGGCAACGGCGAATAAGATTTATGATGAAATGATTGATTTTGCAAAGTATGCATTTAATAAATCACATGCAGCGGCATACGCCGTTGTGGCATACCAGACTGCATTTTTAAAATATTATTATCCGGTGGAGTTCATGGCGGCGCTGATGACATCGGTTATTGAAAATCCACCGAAAGTTGCAGAGTATATTTATGCCTGCAGGCAGATGAATATTCAAATCCTTCCTCCGGACATCAATCGTGGAGTGGCAGATTTTTCAGTGGATGGGGGCAATATCCGGTATGGTCTGGCGGCGATTAAAAGTATCGGACGGCCGGTGATTGAAGCGATTGTAGCAGACAGAACGGAATTTGGTCCATTTAAGAATCTGGAAGATTTTATTACCAGAATGTCTGTAAAAGAGGTAATGAACAAACGTGCTATTGAAAACTTCATCAAATCCGGGGCGCTGGATTGTCTGGGTGGTACGAGAAAACAGTTTATGGCAATTTATCTTCAGATAGTGGAGCATGTAAATCAGGAGAAGAAGTATGCTATGACCGGTCAAATGACCTTGTTTGACCTGGTGGATGATGAACAAAAGAGTGAATTTGAAATAAAACTGCCAAATGTAGGGGAATATGCAAAAGAGAACAAACTGGCATTTGAGAAAGAAGTGCTTGGAATCTACATCAGCGGACATCCTCTGGAAGAGTATGAGGAAAAGTGGAGAAAAAATATTTCTGCGACGACAGCAGATTTCCAGCCGAATGAGGAAACCGGACGGACAAAGGTACATGATGGTGCAAAAGAAATCATTGGCGGAATGATTACCGACCGGACGATCAAAGCTACGAAGACCAATCAGATGATGGCATTTATTACAGTAGAAGATTTGTTCGGTACAGTGGAAGTTGTCGTATTTCCTCGTGATTATGAGAAGAATCGAGAGTATCTTGAAATTGATCAGAAAATCTTTGTCAGAGGTCGCGTATCAGAAGAAGATGAAAAAGCAGGCAAGCTGATCTGTGAAAAGGTGATTCCTTTTGAGCAGACAAAGAAGGAACTATGGATTCAGTTTCCGGATAAGGCGTCATATTTGGAGAACGAACAGATTGTATATGGATATCTGGCGGACTCCGAAGGGGATGACGAAGTTGTGATCTATTGTCAGGCCGAACGGGCGGTGAAGAGGCTGCCGAGAAATAAAAATATCCAGATTAATACACAGGTTTTAAGCAGGTTGATGAATCATTTTGGTGAAAAACGGGTAAAAGTGGTAGAAAAGACTATTGAAAACAGAATATAAATGTTATAGAATAAACCCAGAGTGTTAAAAAAAAGACATACCAATAAACTGATTTAATGATATCAGAAAGAAACTAAAGGGAATATTTAGGAAAGGCGGTAGCAACATGGCAGAGGCAAAAGAGAACAATAAAAAAATCATGTTGGATGAGATTGAAGACAGAATTCGTACCATTGGTGTACTTACAAGTGGTGGAGATGCCCCGGGAATGAATGCTGCAATTCGCGCAGTTGTAAGAACAGCGCTTTCAAAAGGATTGAAAGTACGTGGGATCAGAAGAGGATTTCATGGACTTTTGAAAGAAGAGATTATCGACTTATCTGCACGTGACGTATCAGATACTATTCAGCGCGGAGGAACAATTCTCCAGACAGCGCGTTGTCAGGCGATGCGTACAGAAGAAGGTCAGCAGAAAGCAGCTGCAATCTGTAAAAAATATGGAATCGATGGATTGGTTGTAATCGGTGGAGATGGATCTTTTGCCGGAGCACAGAAACTGGCAAATCTGGGAGTCAAGACAATTGGAATTCCGGGAACCATCGACCTTGATATTGCATGTACAGAATATACAATTGGATTTGATACAGCAGTAAATACTGCAATGGAAGCAATTGATAAGATTCGTGATACATCAACATCACATGAAAGATGCAGTATCATCGAGGTTATGGGCCGTGATGCCGGATATCTGGCATTGTGGTGTGGTATTGCAAACGGTGCAGAGCGTATTTTGATGCCGGAAGAGCGTGACTATGATGAGGAAGAACTCATTAAGGATATTCTTGAGAATAAGAAACGTGGTAAAAAGAACTACATTATTATTAATGCAGAAGGAATCGGTGATTCTCTGAATATGGCGAAGAGAATCGAGGAAGCAACCGGAATCGAGACAAGAGCGTCTATTATCGGTCATATGCAGCGCGGAGGAAGTCCTACATGTAAAGATCGTGTATACGCTTCTACGATGGGTGCAATGGCAGTGGAATTGTTGATGGAAGGTAAGACCAATCGCGTAGTAGGATATCAGCATGGTGAGTTTGTTGATTTTGATATCAATGAAGCGCTTTCTATGAAGAAAAATATTTCAGCATATCAGTATGAGATTGCAAAGATTCTTGCACTGTAATTATTTTGTATATAGTGAATAAGTATGATATAATGTATAAGCGTCTGTTTTTGCAGACGCTTATATCAGCATAAGGGAGATTCCCACTTCTGAAAATGATGTGAATGATGAGAAAGAAAGGGAACATTAAGGATGGAAAATAAAAGGACGGCACCGATTGGAGTGTTTGATTCAGGAGTCGGTGGACTAACAGTCGTGCGGGAGATTATCCGACAGCTGCCGGATGAGAATATCGTATATTTCGGAGATACGGCGCGGGTTCCGTATGGAAGCAAGTCTAAAAATACCATTATTCGTTTTTCAGAGCAGATCATTCGTTTTCTGAAGACAAAGCAAGTGAAGGCAATTGTGATCGCGTGTAATACTGCCAGTGCGCTTGCATTGGACGCAGTGCGCGATGAATTTGATGTACCGATTTTGGGTGTGGTCATTCCGGGAGCAAGGGCGGCAGTAGACGCAACCACAAATGGAAAGGTTGGGGTTGTTGGCACTGAAGCGACGGTGCAAAGTGGTATGTATACAAAAGTAATTCAGGAAATGAATCCGGAAATTGAAGTGATTGAAAAGGCATGTCCATTATTTGTTCCATTGGTGGAAGAAGGTTTCAAGGAACATCATGTGACTCAGGAAGTGATCGATTATTATCTGGATTCCATGAAGAAGACAGACATTGACGCTATGATTCTGGGGTGTACACATTATCCGCTTTTGCGTTCGAAGATTCGCGCATATATGGGAGAAAAGATTCAGATTGTCAATCCGGCTTATGAGACAGCTATGGATTTGCGGAAACTTTTAAAAGAAATGGATATGGAGAACGACGGTACAGTTACAGCAGCCAGCAGATATGAATTTTTTGTCAGTGATGCGGCGGAGAAGTTTCGGAAGTTTGCAAATACAGTCATGCCGTTTGACGTACCGGAAACCAATGTTGTGAATATAGAGGAATACTAAAAATGACGAAAGAGGTATTGGTGCATATTACCGGCCTGCATTTGGAAGCGGGTACGGATGTATCGGAAAATAAAGAAACAGAAACCATCGAGGTGGTTGTTCCGGGAAACTATTATTTAAAAAATGGGAAAAAATATATTTTGTACGAAGAAATTGAAGAAGACGGCAGAATTACAAAGAATCAGGTGAAAGTGTTTGAAGACGGTCATGTGGAGATACGCAAAAGCGGTGTACTGAATACCCAGATGATTTTTGAAACCGGAAAACGAAATCAGTCAAATTATCAGACGCCGTTCGGCGTGCTGCCGGTGGCGTTGGATACAAGAGTCATTGATGTGACGGAAAGTGAGCACAAGTTCTGTGTGGAAATAGATTATAGTCTGGAAGTACAGGAAAAACCGGTATCAGACTGCAGAATTGAAATCTGTATTACAGAGAGATAGAGATACAGGCACCGTGTTTTGCTTGAGTTTCCGCAAAGTGTAATTGAAAAATGGATATGTCTGTCTAAAGCACCAA
>CAJKWK010000066.1 GCA_905203555.1 uncultured Lachnospiraceae bacterium | reverse complement strand
TAGAACACCAGCCTTCCAAGCTGGATACGTGGGTTCGATTCCCATCACCCGCTTTATAGCTCCTGATTTACATGGCGCTATAAATGAATAATATAACCTGTGAGAATGGGGTATTTTGAAATGAGTCTGTAGCTCAGCTGGATAGAGCAACGGCCTTCTAAGCCGTAGGTCGAGGGTTCGAATCCCCCCAGGCTCGTTATGGTGGGTATGGTGCAGTTGGTTAGCGCGCCAGATTGTGGTTCTGGATATCGTGGGTTCGAGTCCCACTACCCACCCTTTTCTTTTATATGTTTTATCAGTTAAGCAGTAAAAGAAGAATAGCACCAGCAAATCGCGGTGTCGAGAAAGTCTTTAATGGGCTATCGCCAAGCGGTAAGGCACAGGACTTTGACTCCTGCATTCGTTGGTTCGAATCCAACTAGCCCAGTTTGCCTGGACAGGTCGGGTAAAAATTTAATATGGGCGTGTAGCTCAGGTGGTAGAGCACTTGACTTTTAATCAAGTTGTCCGGGGTTCGAATCCCCGCACGCTCACGATGAATGAATGGCGGAAATCCAGTATTGCTAGGTTTTCCGCTATACTTTATATCATATGTTTTTCTGTGAACGTGTTTCTCAGAAAACAGATATGCGGATGTGGCGGAATTGGCAGACGCGCTAGACTTAGGATCTAGTGTCTTCGACGTGCAGGTTCAAGTCCTGTCATCCGCATTAAAAGTACCGAAACCTTTGAGAAAAGTTGAGGGTTGCGGTATTTTTTTGCTTGTTAAAAATTTAGAATATAGAGGGAAAATAGCAATGCAGGATTTGAAAGTAATTGAATTAAAAAGAAGTATTTTTGAAGATAACGATAAAGATGCGGATTTGTTGAGAGCGGATTTGAAGAAGTCGAAAACATTTCTTATGAATCTGATGTCTTCTCCGGGATCCGGAAAGACAACAACACTGACTGCAATCGCTAATGCGTTGAAGGGTGAAATCCGCATGGGCGTTATGGAGGCAGATATTGATTCAAAAGTCGATGCAGAGACGATGGAAAAGGTAGGAGTACGTTCGATCCAGCTACATACAGGCGGTATGTGTCATCTGGATGCAGACATGACCCGTCAGGGACTGAAGGAGTTTGGAACGGACGATTTGGATTTTGTTGTATTGGAAAATGTGGGGAATCTGGTGTGTCCGGCAGAATTTGATACGGGAGCCGTAAAAAATGCTGTGATTTTAAGTGTGCCGGAAGGTCATGACAAACCACTGAAATATCCACTGATGTTTGAAGTGTGTGATATTTTGATTATCAATAAGATTGATGTACTTCCGTATTTTGATTTCGACGTGGAAAAGGTAACAGAGTATGCCAAGATGCGAAATCCAAAGATTCAGATTTTCCAGATTTCTGCCAAGACAGGAGAAGGAGTTCCTGAACTTTGTGAGTGGATCCGAAAGAATGTTGCGGAGTGGAATGCATGATTTTGTATATTTTTAACAAAAAATAATATTTGCTTGCTTAAATACTGGTAGATTATTATAATGAGGTAATAAGCTACCAGTATTTTTATTTTCTGAATTCTTAAAATCTAAAAATACTGCCTGAATTCGAAAGGAGAGATTTGTATGGGAACTATGAACCCAAAGTATGAGGCATTATTTACCCCATGGAAAATCGGAAATGTTGAAATTAAAAACCGTATCGTTCTTTGTCCTATGGGCGGTACATCTTTGTTCGGCTGGATGGAGCCGAATCATTTCGATAAGGAAGCGGCGAACTTCTTTTTGGAAAGAGCTAAAAATAATGTAGGTCTGATTATTCCGGGAATTGCTCCGGTGAAAGACCCGATGGGCGGAAGATGGCTCTGGCAGAATAAGAAGATGTTTAATGAGTTGAAGGAATATATGGAAGAAATCCACAAGACCGGTGCAAAATTATTTGTACAGCTTACGGCAGGTATGGGACGGTCATGGGCGATTACGGATTCTTTGGTACAGGTACATAACAATCCGGTACTTCATGCATTGGCGAAACCGATTATTGATGTACAGTATCAATCGGCAAGTCCGAGCGTACTTCCTTCCAGATGGTCTGATAAAGTAACTTGTCGTGAAATGACTTTGAAAGAGATTCATGAAATCATAGATGCGTTTGCCAAGACGGCTGCGCTTTGTAAGGAAGCGGGTGTGGACGGCGTAGAAGTACACGCAGTACATGAAGGATATTTGCTGGATCAGTTTACTTTAAAATATACAAATAAAAGAAAGGATCAGTTCGGCGGTTCGTTTGAAAATAGATATCGTTTTGCAACTGCGATCGTGAAGAAGATTAAGGCGGCTTGTGGCAGCGATTATCCGGTTTCTCTGAGATATTCTGTTTTGTCTAAGACAAAAGATTTCTGCGTGGGTGCAATGCCGGGAGAGGACTATGTAGAGATTGGCCGAGATATGGAAGAAAGTGAAAGAGCGGCTAAGTATTTGCAGGATGCAGGATATGATATGCTCAATGCAGATAATGGTACTTATGATGCTTGGTACTGGGCGCATCCACCACAGTATATGCCACAGAACTGTAACCTGGAAGATGTTGCCCATATTAAGAAATTTGTAGATATTCCGGTTGTCTGCGCAGGACGTATGGAGCCGGATGTGGGAGCGCAGGCCGTTGCAGAAGGCAGAATCGATGGTGTAGGTATTGCTCGTCAGTTCCTTGCGGACGGGGAGTGGATTACCAAGTTGATAGAAGACCGGCTGGAGGACATTCGTCCATGTATCTGTTGTCATAATGGATGTTTTACAATGACACATTATAAAGGGATTGCCAATGGACAGCCGATGGATGACGTCAGACATATGGCACGCTGTGCGTTGAATCCGGAAACAATGCAGACGAAGAAGTACAAAATCGTTCCGGCAAAGAAAAAGAAAAAGGTTGTTATTGTTGGAGGCGGTATTGGTGGTATGGAAGCAGCAATTGTCTGTGCAAAGCGTGGACATAGCGTAACACTTTATGAAAAGAGTGATCATCTTGGCGGTATTTTTATTGCTGCAGCGGCGCCGTCCTTCAAGGAAAAAGATCGAGATCTGATTGCATGGTATCAGAGAGAGATTTTGAAATACCCAATTGAGGTGAAATTAAACACAGAAGTGAAGAATGTAGAAACTTTGCAGGCGGATGAAGTGATTGTTGCAACAGGAGCGGTTGCACGTACCATTCCGGTAAAAGGTGTAGAGCATGCGATGGATGCAGTGGAATATTTGCTGGGTGAAAAAGAAGTGGGAGAAAATGTTACCATCATCGGTGGCGGTCTGACCGGCTGTGAAATTGCATATGATCTCTATCTGCAAGGAAAGAAACCAACGATTGTGGAAATGAAAAATGATCTGATTGCAGTAAAGGGAATTTGTCTTGCAAACGCAAGTTATATGAGAGATTTCTTTACAACGAATAAAGTGCCGGTTCATTTGGAGACAACGTTAAGCGAAGTGCTTGAAGATGGTGTTATTGCGGTGGACAAATATGGAAAGAGCTTTAAAATCGATGCGGACAGCGTGATTATGTCTGTTGGATATAAGCCTGCACCGCTGGCAGAGAAGAGCAAGCATGTTCATCTGATCGGAGATGCCCTTGCAGTTGGAAACCTGCGTACAGTTATCTGGAATGCATGGGATGTGGCTATGAAGTTATAATGCAATGAATCTATCATAAAAGGAAGTGATAATTATGAAATTAACAGAAGAGCAGCAGGCGATTCTGGATGGAGAAAAGGGTGAGACCTTGGCAAAGGTCATGAAAACGCTGGTGATGTATGGAGAGGCATTTGGAGCAGAATCTATGGTTCCGGTAACCTCTGAATATAATCATCTGGTTACTTCCTTTGGCTTGGGAGTGATTGCTCCGGTCTATGATCTGATGGAAAAATTAATTGATGCGGGGGCGGTTTCGTTACAGCAGTTTACGGCGGATCCCCGCCCTTTGGATAAAAATGTGCCTGCAAATTTTTTACAGAACTTCATATTCAATAAGTTTATGTATAACAAACAAGACTTTTATGAAGGACAGCTTCAGAAACTGGGGCTGATGGAGAAAGACGCATTTACCTGTACCTGTTATATGGATGAAGTTGGAAATAAGCCAAAGCAGGGAGATGTGCTGAGTTGGTCAGAGTCTTCAGCGGTTGTATATGCGAATTCTGTTTTAGGTGCGCGCTGTAATCGAAATTCCGGGATTATGGATTTGATGGGCGCTATTGTAGGTTTTGTACCGTATTTTGGATTGCTTACCGATGAAGGGCGGAAAGCCACTTGGATTGTCAGAGTTGAGACAACAAAGAAACCGGAGGCACAGCTATTGGGTTCTGCAATCGGAATGAAAGTAATGGAAGATGTGCCATATATCGTTGGTCTGGATCGATGGCTAGGCACTGAGCTGGATGAATCGGCATGTACCTATCTCAAAGATTTTGGCGCGGCAACTGCATCAAACGGAGCAGTTGGTTTATATCATGTGGAACATTTGACACCGGAAGCAAAAGAGCAAAAAGAGGCATTGATTCAAAAGGATGCGAAAGTATATGTAATTGATGATGCTGAGTTGGAGCGTGTGAAGAAAAGTTACCCAATCGTGTGGAAACATCCAAATGCAAAGCCAAAGTTGTGTTTTGTAGGATGTCCGCATATGAGTCTGCAGCAATTAAAAGATTGGACCGATAAAGTAGAAGCCCGTCTGGAAAAATATGGCAATGAGAAGGTTGTGATTCCGACAGTGTTTACAGCGGCGCCGGGCGTACTGAAAGAGTTTGAAAAAACGCCGTATGCAGAACGGCTTCGGGCAACTGGAGTCATTACATCTTATATATGCCCGCTTATGTATATGAACAATCCACTCTGTGCAAAGATGCCGGTAGTGACATCCTCCAATAAATTGCGTACGTATACCACTGCGCGATATTTTACGGACAGTGAAATCTTGACACTGATTACGAGAGGAGGTCGGTCTGCATGAAAGAATTTCAAGGAAGAGTGGTAACTCCCGGAACTGCAAAGGCAGAGGCGGTAGTGACACATGCCGGTTTTAATACCCTTGCTTCCTTGCAGAAATCGCTGCAGTTTGGAGATAAAACGGCAAAATGCAATGATCAGAATAATCCGGAATTGTATGGAAAGCCGTTGGCCGGATATGCATTGTGTCTGCCGCAGACCATTGGCTCTACAACGGGAGGTATGGTACTGTATTGTGCCTGCGCTATGAAACGGCAGCCGGCGTGTATGCTGTTTGCAAATCCGATAGATTCGCTGGCGGCAGCAGGGGCGATCTTAGCGGAAGTCTGGCTGGATGATGTGACAATGCCGGTGGTGGATAGTCTGGGAGAAGAATTTCTGGAATATGTAAAAGACGGTATGATGATCACGATTGGCGAAGATGGAAAAGTGATTGTAGAATAATAGTATAAAAAAGAAAATGGGAAAGGTTGGTCTTATACGATCATCTTTCCCATTTTTATGAAAGCAGATAGCGTTTTTTCAGTGTCTTCGATCCCAGAGATATGCAATCCATGCTATGAGTAACATTCCGATAGAAGTTAATATTGTGACGATCCATTCAAGTAAGTGTCCGGAGTTGAGAATTTGTATGATTGAAAGGACAGAGGCGAGAATGGATACAACACCGAAAATTGTAATTAGTCCCATGATGGTGTCGTTCCGGTGTGCTTCTATAGCGTGTTGGTGCTCACTAAGAATACTGATCTTAATATCTATATCGTCAATTGCTTCGGTAATTCCATTCGTTTCTAAGAGATATTGATAAATCATTTTTACATTGTGCCAGCGAGAAATATTTGCCGGATGCACAGTGCCAAATGCTTTAAATTCCAACATTTTCTTTTTTAAGTTTCGCAGACGGAACATCTGTTTTTTCTCAATTGTAGATAATAGTTCTGTGAAATGAAGGCAAGTATATTTTTCATACAATGCCAAGAAGACAAGCGGAAGTCCGTCTTCTGCCTGAGTTTTCATTTCTGCGGTGTCATTCGATGTTAATTAAAAGTAATCTGACGAATGCTCTCTAATTCATGAAAACGTTTGGAGATGACCGCTATATTGTAGGTAAATGCTTCTAAAAACAGTGATGTCCCAGATTGAAAAAATGGCTGCAGGCCTGCTTTACCTAATAAAGAAAGGAGAGCACTATCCAGTGAAAATTCGTGAGCGGTGCCAGCGGTATCCTTGTAATAATATTTGGAAATACTGTTGGCATATCCGGGATTTCGAATCTGTAAAAGTGTTTCCATTGTGGAATGCTGGATTCCTAATGCCAAAAAAGCAGTTTCTGTTTGGAAAATTGCAAGATGCAGAGAAGTAATTTGAAACTGATTTTTATCCCAGTCAATTTCAGAAGGCTGTTTTTCTTTATGGATGACTGCAAAATCCGATCCGGCGTGTACAGGATTCTGGGGATCAAACATTGTTTTAATCTGTTCATTTAAATCCATTGTAGTAATGTTTTTAAATTCACAGTTTTTCTGAATCCAGTTAATATCAAGAGTGTTTTCGCTAAATCTAAGCGGAAGAATTAAATAGCTTCCAAGAGCAGCATTTTCTATGATTGGTTTCATTTCTTCAAATTCACTTAATCCCATTTTATCCTCCTGTAAATGTTGTATTTTATCTTTTGTATCTATTTTCTGAAAGCAAATTTTGGTAATCCGTTTTCGCTTGGAACGGAAACATCTCCTTGGATCAGTGGAGCGGCATAGCGGATAAATTCTTCGCCGATGTCAGAACCATCGTTTGTAATCCATTCCAGTGGTACGGTCTTTTCCTGATTGCAGATAAGATTTACATCTTCTGTTACATAGTCAATGCGGTAATCTTCCGTTCTGTTGAAGGCAATCATTTTTCCTGTTTCGCCGTTGAGTGCACAGGTAACTCCGTAAGCGCCGGAGGCAATTGCCTCTTTCTGGTCCGTTTTGGACAGCATCGAGGAGGAACATCTCTGGCATACGTTTAATTCAATAGAGCGCACCTTAACTCCTAAGCGGTCTTTGACCAGATTTTCCAGATACTTTCCGGAACCGGTGAGCATCTTGTGACCGAAGGTATCAACACCCACATCGCTTGCAAGTTCACATACAAACGTACCGTTTCCGTCATTAATTCCTTCGGAAATGCAGACAACCAGATTCGGAGTGGTTTCCAGTGCTGTTTTTACTTTTTCAATAAATACTTCGTGATCGAAAGCAACTTCCGGAAGATAAATCAGAACCGGATTATCCCCTTCAAATTTTCTTGCCAGAACGCTGGAAGCAGCCAGCCATCCTGCATGGCGGCCCATGATTTCTACAATCGTAACAGACTTTTTGTTGTCATAAACAGAGGCGTCAATTGCAATTTCGCGAACTGTTGATGCCACATATTTTGCGGCGCTGCCAAAACCGGGCGTATGGTCTGTCAAAACAAGGTCATTGTCAATGGTTTTCGGGATGCCGATGAAACGAATATCACTCTCAATCTGTTCTGCATAGCGGGAGAGCTTGCTGACGGTGTCCATAGAATCATTTCCACCGATGTAGAAAAAATATCCGATGTTGTGAGCGGCAAATTTTTCAAAAAGTTTTGGATATACTTCATCCGCTAAGTCTTCCGGGAGTTTGTACCGGCAGGAACCAAGATAAGAACCCGGTGTGGTTTTTATTAATTCTAATTCACCGGATAGTTCTAACGGTTTCATATCCATGATCTGATCATTCAAAAATCCTTCAATACCATTTATCATTCCATAGACAGTACCAAGAGTCTCTTCTCTGTTCAATGCTTCGTATACAACTCCGTAAAGGCTGGCGTTGATTACAGCAGTAGGGCCACCGGACTGTCCGACAATTACATTTTTCTTCATAAGGGGAATCCTCCATTTTTTATTCTTAACTGCATTTATCTTAACATTTCCTTAAAGAACTGGCAAGAAGTAAGAAAGAGAGTTGGAAAAACTGAAAAATCGTGGTATACTCGAAAAACAACAAGACAATGTAGTGATAAGGAGCAGATTTATGAAATATATTACATTTGCCATTCCATGTTATAACTCGGAGGCTTATATGGAGCATGCAGTAAATACGATTCTTCCCGGCGGTGAGGATGTGGAGATTTTAATTGTGAATGACGGCTCCACAGATGGTACGGCAGAAATCGGAAAGAGACTGGAAGAGCAGCATCCGGGGATTGTAAAATTGATCAATAAGGAAAATGGTGGTCATGGAGATGCGGTGAATACAGGACTTGCGCATGCGAAAGGAAAGTATTTTAAAGTTGTAGACAGTGATGACTGGGTGGATGAGGAGGCACTTCTCAAGATTTTGGAGACGGTCAAAGGGTTCGTAGAAGCTGAAACTCAGGTGGATATGATTGTTGCAAATTATGTCTATGAAAAGGTTGGAATGGAACACAAAAAAGTGATTCATTACCGAAATGTACTTCCGCAAGATCAGATTTTTCGCTGGGATGATATAGGGATGTTCCATCTCGATCAGTATATATTGATGCATTCTGTGATTTATCGGACAGAAATGCTAAAACTCTGTCAGCTGCGGCTGCCAAAGCATACATTTTATGTAGATAATATTTATGTATATTATCCATTGCCGCACGTGCGGACATTATACTATATGGATTTGGATTTTTATCGCTATTTTATTGGAAGAGAAGACCAGTCTGTAAATGAGAAGGTAATGATTGGGCGAGTTGATCAGCAGATTTTTGTGACGAAAACAATGATCTCCATGTACGAACTTCGTATGATACAGAGTAAGAAGTTACGTAAATATATGATTAATTATCTGGCGATCATGATGACGGTGTCTTCTATTTTGTGTATTCGTTCAAAAAAAGCGGAAAATCTGGAGAAGAAAGCGGAACTTTGGAAGTATTTGAAACAAAAGGATTATAGAACTTATTTTAAAATTCGACATGGAATTTTAGGTCAAACGATGAATTTGCCGGGACGATCCGGAAGAAAAGTTTCATCAATGGCTTATAGTGTAGCGCGGAGAATTATCGGGTTTAATTAGTTTATATAATAAAATAAAGCATATTTTGCCAGCCATGGTACATACTACTAGTATTATCATATTAGATTAAGAAAGGGATGTATCATGGCTGTTAGTTTTAAAGAGAGTAAGACGAAAGAGAATTTGATGCGTGCATTTGCGGGAGAAAGTCAGGCACGTAACCGGTACACAATTGCGGCGGAGAAGGCACGAAAAGCAGGACATTATACAATTGCTGATATATTTAACTATACAGCGGAACAGGAGCGGGCACATGCAGAACGGTTTTATGAATTGCTGCAGGAGCTTTCGGGTGAAACCATTTTTATAGATGGGGGATATCCTGTGGATGGGGAAGATGATCTTGCGAAATTGATGCGCGCGGCGGAACATAATGAAAAAGAGGAGTATGAGCAAGTCTATCCTGCGTTTGCGGAGATTGCAAAAAAAGAAGGCTTTTTTGAAGCGGCTTCAGCATTTATGCAGATTGCAGACATTGAGCATACCCACCAGAAGCGATTCGCTGAAGTGGCGAAAATGTTAGAGGAGAATCGCTATTATAATCAAGAAGATCCGGCAAAATGGATCTGTACAAATTGCGGGTATATTCACGAAGGAAAACAGGCTCCGAAGGTGTGTCCGGTCTGCCGGCATGGGCAGGGATATTTTTTGCCGTATGATATGGCGCCATATAAGAGAATGTAATTTGCTAAATAGGCAGTCTACGATGGCTGCTTATTTTTTTTTGCTGAAAAATCAACTTGACATTTAATTCCTACAGATGTAATATTTTGTAAAATAATGAATTATTCGGAAAGATAAATTTTTTTGGTTTTAAATCTTACAAATGTAATAAAAGGAGCGGATGATAGAGTGAAGAAAATAAGATTTTGGAAGAGTCGGTTTTTAGTGATTGGATTAATAGTGGCAGTGCATTTGTCAGGGTGTAGTGATTTTAAAGAGGAAGACTCGGAAAATATAGCGTATCAACCGGAACAGCAGGAGAGGAAAACTACGGATGAAATAACAATGAAACGAAGTGAAACAGAAGAAAAGGAAGTCGAAGAGATTCTGGAGATTTGCAGTAAGACTTATGAAAAAGCTGCAGAAGAAGGAAAACTGGGGGATTTGGAAATGATACGTGGTCTTGTGAACTGTCTTGGAGAAAAGGGGTATACTGCAGTTGATCATGAAAATCAAATCAACATGACGGAGTATGAGAACGTGATACAGTTTTGTGAAAAGGCAGAAACTAAGAAAAGCGGGCGTATGACTATCATAGAAGTTGCAAGAAACGGAAGCTGTATCATTCGAAATATGGAGACGCAGGATGGAAATGTAAATGTGATCAGAAGCTATTATGTTTATGAGGATGGTGAATTAAAACTGTCCTCAGAAGATTTATATCGTGCGGAGTCATGGGAATACACGGAAGATGGATATTTGATGTTTTCAGGGCGACTGGCCTTTGAAGGATCGTATGAGGTTACAAAAAGTGAAACGATGGAATATATGGCATATCGGGTACTTCCATTAGATGAAACCTGCAGAGAGCTGAATCGCAGATATATACTGCCGATAGGATATGAACGGAATAATATGTTCTTGGCTGACTGGAGTGAAGAAGATTTTGGGGAACTGGATTTTTATGATATATTTGATTTGTTTTATCGGGAGAATCATACGGAATATGGGGAGTTTACCACCGGAAATGCAATGGGAACATGTGCGGTATATTTGATTTCAAAAGAAAAATTTGAACCGATTATTATGTCGAGATTTAACATCAGCAGTGAAGTTTTGCAGTCGAAAACGATTTATCATCCGGAGGAAGAGGCGTATGAATATAAACCAAGAGGATTGGAAGAAGTTGAATACCCGGAATATCCATATCCGGAAGTGATTGATTATGTGAAAAATGATGACGGAACGCTGACTTTGAAAGTACAGGCGGTCTTTCCCTGCCGGAAACTAACTCGTGCGTATCTGCAAGGGGTAACTGTGCGTGATACAGAGGACGGTGGGATAGAGTATGTAGCAAATCGTATTCTTGAACCAATACATGATTCGGCGATTGGGTGGCATGTACCTCGTTTGACAAGAACCGAATGGGAAGAACTGTATGGAGGAAAGTAGTGAAAGAGATGGAGCAGAAGAGGTTCCGCAGACAAGGGCGACGTAGAAGGTGTGTGCGTCTGTTGATGGTATTGATAATAAGTAGTTCGCTGTGCGCTTGTGCGAAGAAAGAGGCAGAATTAGAAAAAGAGATAGAGTCAGAAAAAGAGATAGAATCAGAAAAAGGGATTTCCGAGGCGGAAATGGATTGTAAAAGGCAGATGGAACAGCTTCAGAACATTTATGAGAAGGCTGACAAAGGGGATACTTCCAATGTTGTTCTGCAGGATGAAACGATGCTGGAAATGCAAAAGAGAGCAGGGAAAACAGGAAATCCGGTTTCGGCTGAGGTGGCATACTCTAATGTGGAAAATTATGAAAAGTTGGATCAATTTCTTAATAATTGTGAAATAGGGAAAAGTGGTTCTGTAGTTATTTACAATGTGCGTCGAGATGGCGGAATCAGCAGAATGAAATTTATTTATGATGGAACCGAGATGCATGTAGTCAGCACAAGCGGCATCTGGATAGAAGAAAATACACCGGGGATTGCTTGCACGACCAGTATCCCGGTTAAAGAATGGGAATATACAGAAAAAGGATGGTTCTGTTATGAATTGTGTGTGCCGGAACCACCGGAAGTCACTGAAATCATGGATGGGAGCTGTTTAATCAGAGTGAAACCAATGACAGAAAAGCAGAGAGCACTATCCCAACTATGTGTTCAGAAAATTGGATATCAGGGAAATAATCTGTTATGTTCGAATTGGAATTTGAACAATTTAGATGTGTTAGATTATAATGGATTGTATGAATATCTGTATGCCATGAAATATGGGCAGAGAGTTTCTCCGGAAAATTATCCGGAGGGAATTCCGAAAGAAGAATTTGAAAATCTGATGATAGAGTATCTTCCGATAACGTCAGAAGAAATAAGGAAGTATGCGGTGTTTAATCAAGAAAAACAGACGTATGACTGGGCACAGTTGGGATGTATGAATTATACGCCAACCTTTTTTGGTACGTGTCTTCCGGAAGTTATAGATGTGAAAGAAAATGCTGATGGAACAATGGTACTGACTGTTGATGCGGTATGTAATAAGGTGGCATGTGACGATACAGTCATAACTCATGAGCTGACAGTAAGATTCAGAGAAGATGGCAGCTTTCAATATTTAGGGAATGAAATCCGGAAAGAAGATAGAAACAATGTCCCGGAAT
>CAJKWK010000065.1 GCA_905203555.1 uncultured Lachnospiraceae bacterium | reverse complement strand
CTCCGGCAAGTGAGCCTTCCTTATAAACAAACTCTTTCTCATATGAGCTTGCAAGAAGTCCTCCCTTGAATCCATCAAGTACCTCTCCCTTCTTTTCTACAGTCAGCTCTCCTACTGCAGGGGCATCGGAATATTCCACAGTAATGATTGCATCATTTGTATCACCATCTGTCTCAAATGCCGTATCAGTATCAACAGAGATGTTGACATACTTATCATTTACAACATAGCCAAATGGTGCAGACACTTCCTCAATGCGGTAGTTACCGATTTTCAGTGCTTCCGGTAAGATTAAATCTCCGTCCTCATCAGTAAAGAATGAAGTATGTTCTACCTTTGACGGATAAGTTGTGTACTGCTTCACATATTCGTTCTTATCAATATTGAAGATCTTAAACTCTGCATTTGGTACAAGTACTGTCTGCTTTGTATCGGAATCCTTCTTGATTACACGAAGCTTTGCAGTAAATTCCCTGTCAAGAAATACTCTCCATGTCTGAGGCTTGTCAGGATGATTCTCGCTGATTTTTACCTCAAATGGCTTGATTGTCTTCATGTTATGCGGAGTCTTTGACTCAACTACCACATAGATTCCATAAGGAATTGCAATGGAAACTGCATGTCCCTTATCATCGGATGTGATTGTTGTTGCTCCGTTTTCCCCGATTACTACCGGAGTTGCCTTATCAAAGTCATAACTTCCATCTGCCTTTACAGGTAAAGATGATTTCAAATAAGCTGTGAACTCTGCACCTGCAAGCAGTCCTGCTTCAGTATCATCGCCATTGTCAGATACCTTGATAAGCTGGAATGGCTGCTTGATGACCTGCTCTGCTGAGGTTGTGCTTCTTGATACCTCTGCTACTAAGTCGCCCTCGTAGTCGCATACTACATCATGCTCTTCTTCATCTAAAAGATATCCTTCTGATGGTGTGATTTCTTTCACATAATAGTTTCCGAGATAAAGGTTATTAACCTCTGCCTCGCCAGTCTTATCTGTTGTAAGAGTTGCAACCAAGTCTCCTGCTTTGAAAACAACACCTGTTGCTCCGTCCGGATGCACGATATCGTTTCTCGCATAAAGACCATAAACTGCACCTTCAAGGCTTGCATCTCCCTGGGCTACTGCCTTGCCTGATTCCTTGTCTACCTTGTAGATATGAATCTTTGCTGTGGTTCTGTCATTTACAAATGTGTGACTGAATGATGCCTTTGCCTGTGTTTCAGGTAATACATTGAAATTGAAGCTGTAAACATCTTTACTGTTTCTGATATACGCATATGGTGCCTGTGTCTCTGAGACATAATATCCGTTAGAGATTGGCAGATCCACGCTGTAGCTTGCCTTTCCGTCCTCACCTGTAGTTACTGTCTCAAGAGCTGTACCCTTTGTCACAATAACCTGTCCGGCATAGTTTTTGATGTCATTTCCGGCATAAAGTGTGTACTTGCCGCCATCAAGAGGATTCTCTGTGTCAGAGTCCTTCTTTACGACAGATACATCCGCTTTCTGTCTTGTATTCTCAATCGTAGTTGATTCATACTGTACTGTCACAGTCTGGTCCTTATACTCAACTGCTACTGTCTGAGGTGTGGTATTGATTGTATATCCGTCAATGCTCTTAATCTCTGTAACCACATAAGTTCCAAGATGAAGGTCAGATAATACCACCTGTCCGTCAGTTCCTGTTGTAAGGCTTTCTGCCACTACATCGCCAGCACTATACACCTTTGTACCATCTGCCTTGTAGATATCTGCTCCTGCAGTTACCTTGAATGCTGCTCCAGAAAGCTTCTTTTTCTCATAAGTGAAATTGCTTCCATTCCATGAGCTAAGCACCTCACCCTCTTTATAGATTGTGATTGCTCCAAGCTGCTCTTTATCTGTTGCAGAGATTCCTGTTGTCTGTCCTGCTTTTACAGTAAGTGTATGAACCTTACCTGAAAGGACATATCCCTTTGGAGCGGTAATCTCTTTTACATAATAAGTGCCTGCAACAAGTGCAGCTGACTTTGCATATCCGTTTCCATCTGTTGTCATGGTCTGTACTCTGTTTGTGCATCCGCTGTCAGAATAGATTCCATAAACTGCACCGGAAAGCTTCACTCCGCTTGACTCATCTATCTTTGTAAGCTCACCATATCCGATATTCTCTGTCTTGACCTTGATATATGCTTTGATAGGATCTGCTGTCGGTCTTTCAGAAATAAACTCCTGATATCCGCTCTTTCCTGTAAGCCAGAATACACAGCTTGATGTTGTCTCAATCTTGCCAGCATTGGATGTGAATGTTCCTGTTGTAGCTGTAGTATTCACGCTCGTTGAAGAGATTGTAATACTGTTGCCATTCTTATCAACAGAATATCCGCTGATGCCAAAATCAAAATCCGATAAAACACCATTGCTGTCAGATAATGTTGTTTCAAATCTCTGACTTCCCTCATTCCACTTTAATTCATAAGTTGGTGCCTCACTGGTTCTGCGTGATGCAAAACTTGGAAGTGTTGCATTGTAGGAGCTGCTGATATTGTCCCTGAGTCTCTCATAATAGCTGTATGAAGAATCAGGACTTGGTGCTGTGTTACAGAGCTTTCTTGCTGCCGAATCACCACTTCCGGTTCCAAAGATATCTGCTACAATAACCCATACCATTGCCTGAGTTGCGATATACTCATCGCACTGACTGTTGCTTGGTGCCGCCTTTTGTGTACTGTTAAACCCATAATAAAGGCAGTAACTTAAAAGTTTTCTCTGCTGTGCTGACATTGATGTGCTCGCATCATCGTAGCTGTTCATAAGCTGACCGCCATCTGCTCTTAATCCGAAATTCATACAATATGCAGAATTTCCGTCAAGAATTGAATACAGAATCTTGCCATGATTATATCCGGGCTTCAGCTCACTTACTTCTCCGGAATTTTTGACTGACGCATTCCAGAACGCAATATTTGCCTGCGGACTGGCTGCAAATGCTGTTGTTCCATTCGTAAAGAGTGTTCCAACCAGTGTGAGCATAGCCATAAATCCTGCCATAAAACGCTTTAGTTTCTGTTTCATGTGCTCTTTCCTCCTTAATTTACGCATAAAAAAAGAAAGACATAAGTTTATGGCTTACATCTTTCTTCCTTCTGCTTCTATTCGTTTTTATTTATCTGTGACATCGAAACTCGTAATAGTCTGTGCCGCCTGTCGTGTAAACTCCATCATAACTGATGTAGAATACCGGATCTGTTTCCAAAAGTAACATACTTGCAATATATTCTGCAATTGCATCCTCAGATGATAACCGCTGTCCATCAATGGTACTTGCTTTGTTGAGGTCTGTCTCTACAAACACACTATAATAAGAGCCTTCCATACCATCGTAAGGATAATACTCATTGTACTCTTCCTGCGTGATACTACCGTCATTCAAATGATTCTGTAAATTCTGCTGTGTGGTAATCATCCCTCCTGCCTGACACTTTGCTGTTGCAAGTGACACAACATTCTGTGGACTGTATGCCACGGATGCAGGCTGTGGATTGCTCACATTGTCTTTCGGACTGTCTGTAGTCTGACCACCATTACCTGCATTACTCTGATTTCCTCCAGCTTCCTTATTACCACTTGCAGGAGCTTTCTGTTCCGGCTCGTCATTCTGCTCCGGCTTTTCTTCCTGCTTTGAAGCAGTTTCATTATCAGCTGACCGGTTATCTTCCTTATCAGTCTTCTCTTCTGAATCTTTAGCCTCGGCAATATCTTTCTCTGTCTCTTCAATTTCAACTTCGGTTGCGACCTCTGTGACAGCTTCCGTTGCCATTTCTGCTTCTTCAGTTGGCTTTACACTTTCCGTCTGTTTCTCTGTCTTATTATCAGCCTTTTCCTTACCACCATTACAGGCAGCCATTGAAAAGACCAGTAGTGCGGATAATAAGATAATCCTTATCTTCTTCATAGTAATCACCCATCCCTTCTCCGCAAGAGGGACGGGCTTTGTGTTCCGTGCCATCCACCCTTGCGGTGAACTATTTATCTGTAATGCACGGGACACATAGGACTGTCCCGTATTCTGTGCATCTTAAACTCCTTTCATTATACCAGCTCTCTTATTTTAAAGAAATACTGCATAAGTCTTCTGTTTTTCTTATAATTTAAGAATAAACCCTTTACCTGCATACGCTCACCTCCTCTCAGAATGTGCCCATTCTTACGAATGAAAGAAATATCCTTGCCACCATAGCGAATAGAAGAAGAATTATTCTGGCAAGTCCTAAGACCAGCTTCAACGCTCCAAGAATTATCCTTAATATCCACTTGAGTATCTCTAAAATTACTGTTCCTACGGCTCCCATAACTCTTCTCATAATAATCAGTCTCCTTTCGACATCCATCCCATTGCAAGTCCTGCAACATCTGCATCGTCCATAACATCTTCTGTAGGTTCTTGTGCTTCACTATTGGCTACCTGCATTATTACCGGCTGACCAACATTCATTCCGGATATCACTCCGCCTAACAGCCTTATGACCTCTTTCCTAGCCTCATTGGTTGCTGCTTCAATGACTTCTTCCTTAATGTCATCAATATCTTCTGACCGGATATATTCAGCCCTCTCTTTTTCCTTCTTCTTGATAACAAAAGTTTCTTTTCCATAATTATCAATGTAGAACTGAATCGCATCTATAATGAACTGGTTCTTAGATTTGAAAATCTTCGGATCAAGGTTCTGAATCACATCATTGATTTTCACATGCTGAGGATTGCTCATGTTGAGGCGGACAGAAGTTTTTACTTCATATTCAAGTCTTCTTCCCATCATCTGCCTCCTTATGATAATCGCTTAGTGCTTTTAAGTCCCATTGTGGCAAGCTGCTCATATCCTCTTGCATTTGCCTTTACATCAAGGTTATAGGAAATGTTCTTAGCATCATGACTACCAAAATTCTTCATCACAACTGCCCCGCCACCGACAAATACAATCGGTGTAGTCTTTAAGTTATACCCAAACTCACGGATTGAGTTATATACCTTATCAACAAAATCCTCTATCTCTGCCTTAATAATGGCAAAGTATTCATCATCAATATCTGACCTGCCATATCGCATGATGTTCTGTATCTCTGACTCGTCTACCTCTCCGTTAAGTTGTCTTACACACTGCTCATTGATAGAACGCATACAGGTAATAAGACCTTTTGGTATCGTCACACACTTTGATTCATCCGGTGACTTGTTGATTACCGGCATAATGTCGATTGTCCAGCTACCGATATCTACTATCAGCGTTTTCTTTGCCATTGTAGGAATCTTGTCCACTACTGCTGCATAACACTGAGGGAATACTGCCACATCATCAATTTCAATATAATACGGCTCATTCTCATATTTGAAGCTTACACGCTTATTCTTTGTCAGGTACTTGATAAAATCATTCTTCTCTGCTCCAAACCTTGTAAGTGGTAGTCCTACGGCAAGGAATACCTTTGCCTCTGCAAGACCTCTTCTTTTAAGTTCCTTAGCAACTGCTGCAAGAGTGAGAAGATAAAAGCTGTCATCTTCGACCTTGGTATCCTTTACTTCCTGCCTCACAGTTCCAACCTTATAGAACTTTCCTTCATACTCGAGTACATCACCGAAAAGTGCTGGAGTTGTTGTAATCTCCTTAACACCTGTGACAAATACCTGAGAGATTGTTTTCATCATTGACCAGCCATGATCAATGCCGATTACTTCTAACTTGTTATTCATGTTCCTGTCTCTCCTTCCCTTCCGTAATAATTGCTTCCATATCCTGCTCATCTGTACCTTTTCTCCCTTCCTCTTCCATAAGCTGCTCAATAAACCTCTCTGATCTGGACGACATTGCAACTAATGAATATAGAAAAACCAGGATGATACTTATTCCGACCAACACAACAATCCAGCATAGCTTCATGTAAATACGCCTCCTTCTGTAGATTCTTCTAAGGGGCACTTACAATTTGCCTGACATTTTCGTGCCAGTCTTTGGAAATAAACACATTTCAAACATTCGTGGTCTGCCATAAATAGTGCTTTCTCATTTTTGGCTACAATCTTTCGGTAACGCTTTTTCAAATAAGAAACATCATATAAATCCTGCTTGATTTCATTCATGGCATTTTGCTTCATTATCGCTGTATTCAGTGAATTAATGTAGCTGACGAACTTTTCCTCAGTGCTTATATCCACACCTTTAAAAGTTAATTCCATTCACTACTTACCTGCTTTCTACACGGCTCATGCCATGTAGGTGTGCTTTTTTCCCATTTGCCTGCACACATAGGAATTACAGATAAGCCGCATCTGCGTTTACGACGCATTAAGTTAAATTAAATAATGCTATCCTCTCTACCGCCTTTTTGAGAGCCAGGAAGTTCCCTTTGAACACCTTCATAGTTTATTATCCTTCCGCAACAGTATTGACTACCCTTACTCGCTCCACTTTCATTTCTCAATCCTTCAGCACTCTTCGCAAGTATATTTGATTTCCATCAGGTATCTGAACCGGAATTATCACTATATCTGTAATTGTTATTCAATTGTATGAGCTGCTTTGCAACTCGCAGGATTATGATATAGCAAAATTTTGAATCCTTGAACTTCGCCAAAAGAAGTATTTTCAACATATCTATTCTTTTTATGTTAGTCCTCATTTGTGGTCTGTTCGTATTTTCATTATATAGTCCACATTTGTGGTTGTCAATATATTTTCAAAATAATGTACCACTTTTGTGAACTCTGTGTTAAAATATTCATATCAATTTGTTTGAGGTGATTATTAATGGATAATAGACATTCAATTGGAAGTAAAATTCAAAAATATAGAAAATTAAAAGATATGACACAGGACGAATTATCAAAACAGTCCGGTATTTATTTATCTACCATAAAGAAATATGAAAGCGGTGAACGAAATCCAAAACCAGATCAGCTTCAAAAAATAGCAGAAGCTCTTGGCATTAGCGTAACTGTATTTCTTGATTACGATATTAATACTGTTAGTGATGTTCTTTCTTTAGTTATGAAGCTTAACGAACAATCTCCATTGAAAATATCTGCTGATAAGGATAAAGATGGCAACTACATCCCCAGCAGCATACACATGACATTTGAAGATTCACAAATAAATGAAGCTATTTGTTCTTATCTAAATTGTAAACAACAGATAGATTTAATTGCCTATGAGGATAATGATAAAGCTGTGATTGAACAGCAAAAAGAATTTTATGATGATAAGATTAACAGATTGCTCTTATTTAACGAATGTATTAAAAAAATCCGCTAAATTGCGGATTTTCTTTGCTAGGACTCTATTATAATACTTCACTTTACATATCCTGAGTAGTTTATCCCCTACTCAAATAGCTTTGGTAAATCGTTGGTAAAAATCTACTGTAACATCCCCAAAACACTGTAAAATCAAGTATTTTTAATCAAGGTTAGTATATTGCCGTGGCAGATGAATAGTACCTTTATTTTCTCCATTTTATCTCTTCCAGTTTAATTATACTTTATAAATATCACTTTTCAAAAATTGAATGCATTGTTATTTAAATTCTGTATACTTTTCTTTACTCCCAAAGGCTTTCTCTACTGGATATTTCTCATTGTTCTTTTTAACTTTATCACGAACAATTTCATCTAAGTCTAATCCACAAGTATCTGCCATTAAAATACAATAGTTAACTACATCAGCTAACTCTTCCTTTATTTTATCCAACTTTTTTTCACAAACCACATTGGTGTTAGAATATAAATAGTACAAGTCAAAATGAGAATTCCTAATCTAATATTTCATGGTACAATGTAGGTACCGCACTGAAGGAGGATCTCATTATGGCAAAGCACTATGACAAACAATTTAAACTGGATGCAGTCCAGTATTATCATGATCACAGAGACTTGGGACTGCAGGGCTGTGCATCAAATTTAGGAATCAGTCAACAAACATTATCACGTTGGCAAAAGGAGCTACGTAAGACAGGTGATATTGAATGCCGTGGTTCTGGTAACTATGCTTCTGATGAAGCAAAAGAAATCGCACGATTAAAACGTGAACTTCGTGATGCACAGGACGCTCTTGATGTACTAAAAAAAGCAATCAACATTCTGGGAAAATGACGGAAGCCATTTATCTCGAAGTTGCTGAGAAGGCAGAAACTGCCCATAAGGTTGGACGCCGGGTTTCTGTCTCCGGAATGTTGAAATATCTCGGCGTTTCCCGTTCTGGTTACCGTGCATGGCTAAAACATGTTCCTTCAAACGCTGAACAGCGTCGTGAAGCGGTAAAAGCCAAAATCAAGGATATTTATAATGAATCAAAACAGAATTACGGTGCCCCAAAGATTACCAAAGAACTGCGAAAATCAGGAGAAGTAATCTCTGAACGTACAGTTGGTAAATACATGAGGCAAATGGGAATCAAAGCACAATGGGTAAAACCATGGACTATTACCACAAAAGATTCTGACTTCAGTAGCGAATTGCAAAATATCCTTGATGAACAGTTTAATCCGGAACACCCAAATGCTGTCTGGTGTTCTGATATCACATATATCTGGACGATAGACGGATTTGTTTATCTAACCAGTATTATGGATTTATATTCCAGAAAAATCATTGCCTGGACACTTTCTAAAACACTGGAAGTATCTTGCGTGATTGAAACAATAAAGAAAGCTAAAGTAAGACGTAAAATCGAAGAACCATTGATTCTGCATTCCGATCGTGGCAGCCAGTATGTATCCAAAGAATACAAGAGGATAACTGCCGGTATACAGTGTAGTTATTCGAAAAAAGCTTATCCTTGGGACAACGCATGTATTGAATCATTCCATTCATTGATCAAACGTGAATGGCTGAACCGCTTCAAAATCCGCGATTATGATCATGCGTACCGATTGGTCTTCGAATATCTGGAAGCATTCTACAATACAAAACGTATTCATAGCCATTGTGACTATATGTCTCCAAATGATTATGAAGAACTGTATCGTAGAATCCAGAAAGACGAATTGCTTATGGCAAGTTAAGATGAGGAAAACCTCATTTTAACTTGTACTAAATCTTGACATAGGACCACATCTCCTGCACTCCACTGGAATACTTCAAGCAATTCTGCTGCTTCCAAACTAATGGAAATCGCTAAATCTTTAGGATTATGAAACTGTTTCCACGCTCTATCATCTCTGAACTTTAATACCTCATTCATCGTTTCTTGCGTCATTTTGATACTCCTCTTCTCCCTTATTCTACATCTACATATTGTGAAATATAATTTCTCAAATTCGAATCACACACATATAAATAGATTCCTCGAATCCCTCTTGTCATAAGAACATAATAAATATGTTGTATATACTCTTTCAGTTCTTCATATTCTGCTGTCCTTTTACCATTTTGATCGAAATAATTTTCTGAATGAATTATAATATTTTTTTCATCCGGATCATACCCTATTTCATTACCAAGAATAATGAATGCATAATTTAAGTCGTACCCCTGTATAGAATGGATACACCCACCCTCATTTATTGCATTTTCTGAATGAATCCAGCCTTCCGTAGAATGATTCCACTGTTTCTTTATTTCTTGAATTTCAATATCATAAACAGTTTTATCTTTTTTACTAATCCAGTCCCATGCATATCCGGCTACCATCCTCACCAGACCTACTTCCTTTTCTTTCTGGTACATCAACTCATTGAATTTTGCAAAGTCAGACATTAAAATCAAATCGTAATTTACAAAACTTTTCTTCAATTTTACTTTGCCGGATAAGAGTTCTTTTACATAAGCAATATAATCATCTCCACCTTTAACACGCATCTGTGTTTGTAAGCTATAATATGTCAGCATGCGCTTTTCTTGTTCCTTTTTCATTTTACTACCAAATCGTTTCACATCAATTCCTGATGGACCAACAATTTGCATTTCATCATAGAAAAGTATAGGACATTTACATTGATGAAGTATCCAATCTAACTCATCACTTTCCGTTGTTAATCCGATTCTTTTACAACTTGCTTTAAATGCTCCCATATATGAAATATTTTTATACTGATGCAATCTATATGCTTCATCTACAAGCAAAATATCATAATACTGTTTCGTGACATCAGAAGGCGACAATACATCCGCTGGCTTAAGTCCATATCTACTCTTAAAAATTCCTTTTAAAGTTTTTCTCAAAGAAGTCTGTGGTACCACAAAGCCAATCTTTTTATACTTAAATTCTTCACTATCTCTCAAATATTTCAGCAAAAATATTCCGTTCTTTAAATGGTAATATTTAAAGAAATCTAAATTTTCAAGTCTTCTAAAGAATGCTTCACCACCTTTTTATAATCTTCCTTCAAATATTTTTCAATTTTTCCAACTAATCCCTCATCCGCCGGTAGCCACTCCACACTTCGCAATATCTCCTTTGTCAACCATTTTGCAGCTTCATGTTCTTTTAGCACCAAGTCCCCGGATTTAATTTTACAAATAAAGCAATCCATAGATAAGTGAAAGTTTGGATAATCATATTCAACAGTATCTAATAACTCTCCAACTTCCACCACCGTATCTAGCTCTTCTTTGATTTCTCTCACAATCGCCTCTTCTGGTGTTTCCCCTTGCTCAATCTTACCGCCAGGGAATTCCCATCCATCTTTAAATTCACCATATCCGCGCTGTGTTGCAAAAACTTTGCCGTTTTCAATTATTATGGCAGCAACAACTCTAACTGTCTTCATGAACAATTTATTCCTTTCCTATTCTCTTTGCTAAATACCATTATCCATTTACAATGTACTCGTAAATATCCTCTCGAACCGGAGTATCCAATTCCCATTCGATTTCAACTGCCGATTTATCCGTATTCGGCATTATAAATTCTTTTACTCCGCTCGTAGCATACATTCGACCCAAATAATAGAATTCTTTTGATATTTTATCATCTTTGTTTTTTCTCACAAAAAGCTGCACATCTATTCCTCGTTCCTTTGCATTTAGGAAATTCTGCACATCTTCTGATTCAATACTTCTTCCACTTTTTGAAATCGCAATCAATCGATTGCGGCTTGTGAAATGGTCTTCGTATTTTGTAGTATCACTAATATCATCCTGCTTATCATAGTTAATAAATACAGGAAATGTTTTTGTTTTTTTATCGTACTTATAACCACCAATATTCAATGTAACTTCATTTCTTTCCCAATTTAACAAACGACAAGCATCTTCATATGTATATTTTTGATACAAAACTAAATCCGTGTCTTGATAACGCATACTGAAATTTTCTTTATAACGAGAAATACCAAAATCAACTAGTTCTTCTAAAATATTATAAAAATCTTCATTTTGTAACATTTCGCAAAATGATTGGGATATGCTGTAGTCTGATCCTTCTTTTTCTAAAAAAATACACTGAGAATATGTTTTCTTAGCACTGCTTGTAGGGAATTCATTTGTCATCACATTAACAATATTCTCTGCACAATTATCATCCATGGAGCAGTTATAATTTTCATACAATGATTTCTTTAATTGGGTCACGATTCCATGTTGATATTTAAACAATCGTTTTAACATTTCCAGCTCATGAATTCTTTTCCCGCTTGCCAGTTTTTTAGAAACGAATTCTATTACTTTTTCTTCCGCTTCGGACAATCGTATTGTATATTCTTTTTCATATTTCACAAGAAACTTATAATAAGAGCCCAAGCTATTATTATCAAAAATCCGAAGTACATCCATTTCGCCATATTTATCAAAATCATCCAATGCAGGAATATGTCCCAACTTATTTTTCAGATTTGTATAATTCTCACGAATCAATTTAATATCACTGAAATTCGCATTATCAATCGCTTGAAAAATTCGTTTTCTTGAAACCTCATCAAAATGGATCGTACTTGCCCCCGGAATCACTCGACCGCCTTCTGTAACATAACGACGAATATTGTCCTTGTTATAACTGCGGTCTCCGGAAAGTGCAATTGGAATCATGAAATTGTTACGATAATTTCCAATAAAGTCAATAACAACTACATATTCTTTATCTTCTGCTTTACGAAGACCTCGTCCTAATTGCTGGATAAAAATAATTGGAGATTCTGTTGGTCGAAGCATAATAACTTGGTTAATTTCTGGAATATCCACGCCTTCTGAAAAAATATCTACAGAAATAATATAATCCAGTGCATCTTCTGCTTCATCACCAGCAAGTCTTTCGATAGCAGCTGATCTGACAGCTTCTGAATCACCTCCACTCAACACTAAAGTTCTCCAACCTTTTTCATTAAATTTGGAAGACAACTCTCTCGCCTCATCAATTCGACTGCAGAAAATCAAACCTTTAACTCTATCTCCGCTATAGCCAAAAAATTCTGCCTGTTGCATGACATTATATACACGCTCATCTGATGTTAAATATCTGAAATTTTCTACCTTTTCTTCTGACGATTTTCCGGCATCAGCAATAACTTCCAGATCCGTGATTCCAAAATAATGGAATGGACACAATACGCTCCGAATATCTATTAGCAAATCCAGATAAAGCCTTGTATGGTACATTCTGCGTAAGAGTTATCTTCTCTCCGTGCAGTTCTTTATCAAATTCAGCAATTTTATTTTTTATTTCTACTTTTGAAACATTGCTTGGTAAACCTGTTAACTTATGTAATTTCAAAACGGCTTTTTCCAGACTATCTTTGATATCCCCATCTCCCCAGATACCACTAAGATGAACGTGAAATTCCAATACAGAATACCAAGCATTTGCAATCATTTCGTTTATGATTTCGTTATATGTGGTTTCTCGTTTATCTTCAGAAATCAACTGCACAATAGCTTCCAGCCAATAGAACTTATAACAGTATGAAGGATCTTTCATCATTCGAGAAAATCCTTCAAGATCCAGCGTATTATAATATCCGGAATCAATATGAAGTTGATAATCTATTTCCTGAGAATCATATTTAACCATCTTTCATCTCCTCGATCTGCTCTAACATCACCGGTAATCCATTGCTTTTCCACCTTTAATTTCGGAAAATCAACTAACAATTCTTTCATTGAAATTTCTGTCATATCAGTAAAATATCTTCTGTTTCTTTCCCCTTCATAATCTCCGTACTTAAAAGAAATATAGATAATACCATTTTGTTTTGTTGCCAAACTCATTTTACGAATAATATCCGGCAACTCTGTTTTCTTTACATGTAATATCGATGCGCAAGCCCAAATACCATCATATTTTTCTACTTCATCCAATTCTTGAAAAAGCATCTGCTTTACATGAATACCCGTATATTCACTTGCAACTCTACATAATTCTATAGAACCATCCATTGCATCTACTTGATAACCACAGTCTAAAAAATACTTTGTATCGCGTCCAGAACCGCAGCCGAAGTCAAGAATCCGAGCCTCCCTAGGCAATAGTTCCAGAAAAACTTTCTGAATTCGTGTAAAATCAACAGATACTGTTCTATCCACAAAATCTTGTACATTTCTATTATAGTAATCTATCGTATCCACCATAAATCAGTATCCACTCCCCCTTATCTACTACAATATTTTTATGGTTAATATCCCTTACAGCCGGTAAGGAATTATCCA
>CAJKWK010000064.1 GCA_905203555.1 uncultured Lachnospiraceae bacterium | reverse complement strand
TCGTCTGAGCCTTTTTCCTTTAACTCAGTTTTTCATAACTCACTTGACACTACCTTTAGTTTACATTGTGAACTATATACGAGATTTCATTTTTTGTCAATTGTTTTTCTTTTTTTCCGACAATATTCATTTTTTGCCTATTGCAAATCAAAATAACAGATAGGACATTAAGTGTATTAAAATACCAAACTGGAGGACATTATGAAAACCAAATGTAAATGGATTGCTGCACTACTTGCAGCCACACTTTTCTGCCCCCTTTGTCTGACACAAGCTCTGGCTGCCGAGCCGGAACAGACAACCTCCGCAGAGAAAACGGAACCCTCGAAACTGTTGGCGGATTCGCCAAATTAAAAACCATGGTAGATCTAAAACGTGCGGAATACCCTTCTACATTTCTAGTAGACGGCGGGGACTTTGCCATGGGAACACTGTACCAGACAATCTATGAAACTGAGGCACCTGAGCTCTTATTAATGGGAGAAATCGAATATGATGCCACCACTTTTGGCAATCACGAATTTGACTATCGCAGCAAAGGGCTTTCCAATATGCTCCTTTCTGCAGTAGCACATGCAAAAGTATCACCTGATTTTCAACTGCCGGCTCTTGTCAGTGCAAATATTGACTGGTCCAAAAACACTTCGGATGACAATCTTTTAATCAGATCAGCAATGGAAACCTATGGCAGCACTCCCTATACGATTGTGGAACTTTGGTTATACGTTTGATCAGGTTCTTGCCGAAAACCCGACTACATTTACTCAAATGAGTGATTTCGCACTGGAGCACAAAGAAGATCCGCTTGGCAGTCTCATTGCAGATTCCTATGTATATGCCGTCCAGCAGGCAGAAGGAAACGACTATGAAAAAGTAGCCGTTGCTATTTCTCCTTCCGGGACCATTCGCGAAACATTCCAAAAGGGAACTGTTACTGTATCCGACGCTTTTAATGTCAGTTCTCTCGGAATTGGCGCTGATCGAATTCCAGGATATCCGTTAGTCAGTGTGTACCTTACCGGAAAAGAATTAAAAACAATTGCGGAAATAGATGTTTCCATTTCTCCGATCATGACAACTGCCCAGCTCTATCCAAGCGGTCTTCGCTGGACTTACAATCCAAACCGCTTATTATTAAATCGTGTAACTGATGTGGAATTTGTTACAAATGTCCCATACACCAATGGGCAGGAGCGTGCCCCTGTAGAAGATGAGAAACTGTATCGTGTTGTAGCCGGACTCTATTCTGCACAAATGCTGGGAACTATTGAGGATACTTCGATGGGGCTCTTAAAACTTTCCCCAAAAGACAAGAGCGAAAATGTAATCACCGATTTTGAAGACCATATCATCCTTGACCAGAATGGTACAGAAGTAAAAGAATGGTACGCACTGGCCTCTTATCTGGAATCCTTTGCCCCCAACCAAAATGGAGTTTCAGAAATTCCTGCATATTATGCAGCCCCAGAAGACCGAAAACAATTGGATGACAGCCATAACATCATTGACCTTTTGAAACACCCGAATAAATTTGCATGGATGCTATATGGCGTTATTCTCCTTTTCATTCTGCTAATCGTTGGAATTGTAAGATTCATTCAAAAACGAAGAAAACGAAAAAACCTTGTTAAAAAACAGAAACTCTAATTACCCAAAAATCGCTGCTGTGATTCTAGCCAAACCACAACAGCGATTTTTCTATTCTTCATTCAACCCCTTCACAGCCGCTTCTACTTCCTCTATAGAACAATCCACTAACTGCGCCGTTTCCTCCATATTCTGCAACTTTGCATACACCCGCCGCAACATCTGTACCCTTTCAGTCTTTCTCGCACACTCTTGCTGCTCCAGTTGTTTCCTTTGTAGTTCTAACCTTGCATCCTTCTCTTCCAACATATTTTTCTGTACATTAATCTCATCCTGCATCTCATCTATCATCAACTGCACTGTATTCCGATCCAACTCCAGCAATTCCTTCGAAAACATCCTCATCACCTCATCCATGTTCTGACACAGCTGATACGCTTCCTCATACATCTCCTGAAACTCCGGATACTCTTTGATCAGCCGAATCACCACCTCCGGATCATCCATGCACAAAAAAGCCAGCCATGCCTCCAGTTTATTCTCAAACCGGGGCTTTCCTATATTCATGTTTTCATTTTGATAGCTTTCCTTATAGATGTCAAGTGGAATACAAATATATTCCTGCAGCAGATTCCACTCCAGTCTGCTGTCAAATACCTGTTTTGATTGATGCCTGTATCTGTCCGGATATGCATGAAACTCCTTCGGGCTTTTTTCAAATAAAACAATCGTATATACACCTTTGATATCTTTATAACTGAACTTCTTTTTCTTCCGTCCCTTCACCCGTTTATACTGGCGCAAAAGCAAGTCCGCAGAATAGCAGGCACACCGTTCTCCCGGAAATTTATAACCGATCTTCTGGACCTCCAGATTCACAATTGTACCATCTTCTAACTGTACAACAATATCCATAATCAACAGAGTCATCTCATCTGCAATTCGTGTAGAATCGTTGGGAAGGATTTCCAGAATCTTCACTGCTTTTCCCAAGATCAGTGACAAAAACTCTTCTAACCGCTCCGGTGTATACTCCGGATTCATTACTTCTTTAAAGAATCCGTCATACAGAAACTTGATTCCTCGTACTCCAGTACAGAAATCCAAAAATTCTCTCTGCTGTTCCTCCGTCCATTCTTCAAATAATTTTTTCAACTCCGGTTTACCCTGAATCTCAGAAAGCAGTGTTTCCCTTTCTTTCAATATCGGAAAATACTCTTTCAACTTTGTCGCCATAGGCACATCCTCCTTTTTCTGTGCAAATCTTTTTCCTTTGTGTCTTTCACTTTTTACATTCTTGGATCGTGCCTGACTCAGACATCGATATGAAACCCATCATAGAACTGTCGCAGGAAGAACATCCTGCAGAAAATAATTTGTTATTAACTTAATAATGGGAAGTGTATATCTACCTTAGCATACACTTCCCATAAAATCTATGTGTTTTTTGTTGATAACCCTTGTGAATTTGTTGGTAACCTTTTAACCTTTTTCACATTTAGTTTTCATGTTTCAGAAGTCTTACCTCTCCCGTAATTCCTGAGAAACTGGACGGTTTCACTTCCTGACCGATATATTTTGCATATGGATTTGGATATTTTGCAGTCTCACGTTCCAAGGTTGTTGCAACTTCGATTGCAATTTCATTTTCGCCATCCTTTACATTAGAACTCAATTCATAACGATAGGTTGGTACGATCTGAATCCCCAGACTTTTTCCGTTTAGGAATACTTCTACCCCTTCATATGCATCACTGATTTCCAGAATATATGTAGCTGCTGCCTCTCCCACAAATCGATTTTCATAACGGACAAATCCGGAAAATTCCGGTTCTTCTTCGTGCAGTCGATCTGGAATTGTCACTTCTTTTTTCGCTTTGAAGTGTGGATACTCAATACTTCTGCAAATACTTCGCTGCCAGGTCCCTGAAAATTGAATTTCAGCACCCGTTCTGGTAAACGGTGTCTTCTTCGGTATCTTCTTCTCTTTTAAAGCTGCTTCTGCCTTTTCTCTTTGCTCAAATACAAGCAAACAACTTTTCAACGGTTCTAATGCAAGTGAAACCCTAGTTATTCCATCCACCTCGTCCCATACTGCCTCTGCATCCTGAATGGTATTTCCCCATGCATCGTACATATAGCATCCTCTGAAATCCGACTTTAGTACCGTTCCCTCATATACACCACTGCCTTCATTAACAAACATATACACTGCACTTCCATCCGTATGTTCATAATGATAATAACGGATTCTGTTATTTTCCGGCGTAATAGAAATCTCACTGATTCCCGATTTTTCCAACATCTCTGCCAGTTCAGAAAGAGAAACTACTTCGCCCTCTACTCCTTCCGGCAAGCCATCTACAAAATACACCGGAAAATGCGCCGCTTGGAGTTGTTTCAATGCAGCTTTCATATGCGGTGTTATAAATTGTAATTTTGGCACTATCAATACGCGGTAGTTTTGTGTATTCACCCGGAAACTTCCTTCCGCACGTTCTGCATCATATGTAATTTCCATATCATACGCATTTTCAGGCAAAAACACATCCTGGGGAATATAATCATAATCGATTTGATGATCATATAACTGATGCCCTACTATATCGGAAGCCATTGCATCGCCCATCCACTCACTTTCTCCATGATACAACACTGCTGCCGGTGCAATATGCACGCCTCCATTAAGCAGTTCCAATACCCGATTGCCATATGCCATCAAAGCCCCAAAATGACGATACTGTGGGTGATTTCCATGGGCATAAAAATGCGGCGGGCAATCCGGATCCGGATATTCCTTTGCCGAAAAAGCATGTGGCACAAAATGATTGATTCCACGTACCATAAAATGATCTAATAAATATTTTTCCAGGCGAACTCCCTCTCCCCATCCGTAAGCTCCGAAGATTTCACACATGGAGTTTCCCTTTTTCAACGGTTCAATCGCCGCTGCTGAGGAACCTAATTTACCTAATCCATAATGATAAAAAGAACCGTTTCTACTGTGGAATGGAGGCATATTAAGATCCAAGTCCTCCTGTCCCGGCATCACCTGTCCTCCAATATCATCGATTCCCGCCATATCCTGTCCTGCAAGACCACGGAAATAATGCCCAAGAGAAGCCCCTGTCTTTGATGCATGATTATTATCCTCGATCAAATGTCCGATATATGCCACTCCATGCTTTCTGCACCATTCACCGATCGGCCATGAAAAATCCTTTTCCACCAATCTGGACACGTGATCCATATATGCATAACGCACTGCTGCCGTTTCTGCCTTGTCTGCATTCTGCTCCCAGAGAAGTGCCAGCCGTCCTACAAAATCTTCCCCCAGTTCTTTCCTCAATTCCGCTTCTAGTTCTCGGCTCCAAGGATAATCCATTTCCTCTGAACATCCCAGACCATTATTATGATCATACAAATGTCCATTACCCAGTTCCGGCTCATCGGAAAAGAATCCGGCGATCGTTGTTCCGAATTCAGCCTGATAATGCTCCCAGTGCGGCTCATACACTGCCTGGATCTGCACCTTGCAAGATTCCCGATCCATCATATTAATGTAATCCCGGTGTGGTCCTCTGTTTCGGGTAAGCTGCAGTACATAAACCTTCCATTCTCCTTCCGGCACCTCCCACAACAAACCATTTTCAGAAACCTCAGATATCAAATTTATTCGATACTCTTTCCTGAGAAATCCACCTGCTCCGTCTTGACGAATTGCATAAATTCCAAGTAATCTGTCATCCTCAAATTGCTTTGTAGCTCCATCCGCGGAATTATGAGTCATCATCTGCTCCATCATATTGGGCTCAAAAGGACGGGCCTTCTTGATATCTTCAGCAGGAATCACAATTTGCTCCCCCTGCCGTCCCCGATACTGTCTGCATGTAATACTCTGGCGGTACAACTCCAACGGCTGATCCTTCATTGCCCCATTTGCATACCCGGTCGGGAAATGACTGTCATCCAGAATCCAGACCTTCATTCCATATCGTTTCGCCTCTTCCAAAATGATGTCCATGTCATGCCACCACTGTTCTCCGCAAAAATCCGGATGCGGTCTGCTCTCTACACAGACAGCTCCGATATTTGCCTCATGGATGGCTTTCATATATTCCCTGAGAACCGCTTCCGTTTCTCCATGCTGCCAGAAGAACGGAAAGATATAATTTCCGCCCTCTCCTTTTTGCAATGCTTTTATTTTCTCGCTCATCTTATGTCTTCACTGCTCCTTTTTGATTCCCTGCAGGATGCGGTTCACCTGCTTGATGCTTTCTGCATCCGCGCCTCCTTGTTTCAAAAGACTTTCTACTGTGATTCTGCCCATCATTCTCTGCAGTGCCGGATTGTCTTTGACTGCTTCCGCCACATCACCCCGGCTCTGAGCGCCCTGTTCCATCAACTGATTGATGACCGCTCCTGCCTTTGGATTTTCTCGAATCTCGCCCAACTTATCAAATACAGAATAACAGGTTTCATCATATGTACTTGCATCAAACCAGTTCGCAACCGGCTTTGCCTGCACCATGCGATATGTGGGGTTTTCTTCTTCCACCCTTCGAATCTGCATCTGATCAGACACTGCACCACTCCTTGCTTCTATCGTATGCTCTCCCTGAAGCGCAACCGAAAAAGCAAAGATCGTTTTTCCTGTCTTTGTTTCTAATTCATTTCCATCCACAAACAACGTCACTTCCGGCTGATTGGAATATACTTTTACCTCTGTCATCTCTTCTGCACGATCTGCATACCGTTTTCCACACAAATGCACAAAGGGTTCTTTCTGATTCCAAGCTGCCTTATATAAATAAAACGCATCCTTTTTCAAACGACGGTCAATGGTAACCAATCCCTTTTGATTCTCCCCATGTTTTCCGCCTTCGTCTCTTCCATCTGCGGCGAAATCAAACAGATTCCATACGTGCGTCGCCCACAGCCAAGGGCGTTCCTCAATCATTTTCAACATATGCTCATGGTACACTGCCTGATAACTTTCTGTATAATCTCCCTTCTCCGGTTTGGATGACTGATACTGTGGGTTAGCATCTGCCCCATACTCAGAAAAGCCAATGACACGATCCGGATATTTCTCATGATATTCGTCAAAAAATTCCTCATTCTGTTCCAAATCTCCAAGATACCATCCGAAATACAGATTGTAACTATTAATATCCGGAATTTCCAAGATCGGACTGTCTATTTCCAGCATAAATACATTTGCCATAGTCGTAGGACGGGTAGCGTCCAGCCGATGACAAAGATCGTTTAACAGTCTGTGATTTTCCAGCAAATCCTCATCCACTGCACTAGCAGCTGTAATTTCATTGGACAGCCCCCAACAGCAAATGCTTGGATGATTGTAATTCTGTACGATCAGCTCCTCCATCTGAGACAGCGTATTGGCACGCGCACTGCTCATATGCATCGTAATATACGGAATTTCTGCCCATACAACCAGACCATTTTCATCACACAGATCATAAAATTCCTGCGCATGCTGATAATGAGCAAGACGAAGTGTCGTTGCCCCCAGTTCCTTGATAATCTCCATATCACGCTGATGGTCTTCCAATGACAAAGCATTTCCAACACCTTTTACATCCTGATGCCGACTCACTCCTCTCAGCGGATAACTGCGGCCATTTAAAAGAAATCCTTTTTGTGAGTCCATTTCAAATGTTCTGCATCCAAACCTCGTACTCACTCGGTCACCGCTTGCAAGAACCGCCTCTGCCGAATACAGATAAGGGTCTTCTAATCCATCCCAAAGATGTACCTGTTCAATCTCAAATACCGTCTTTGCGTAATTTCCCGACACTTCAACGTTCTTTGTCTGTTCCGCTGCGGTAATCGTTACCTCTTTCGGATTCCCGGAAGTCCATACTTCTACCGTAACGTTTGCTTTTTTTGTCTCCAGATCCACTTCCGGCGTCACTTTGATACCCGGTGTTCCACAATAATCCAGCGCAAAATGTTCTCTCGGCACTACAAGAAGATTGACATTTCTATATAATCCCCCATAAAAAGTAAAATCTGCCTTCTGCGGATAGCAGATCGTATTATCCCCATTATCCACCGCAACTGCAAGTACATTTTTCTCTGTCAAATGCGCTGTCAGATTGACGCGAAATGTAGAATACCCGCCTTCGTGATGAAACAGTTTTTCTCCGTTCAAATACACATCACTGATCATAGCAGCGCCAAGAAATTCCAGATACACTTCTTCCTCTTCTGTCTTCTCTACCTCAGTCAGCTCTTTGATATACCAACAGGTTCCGCGATAGTAATCATTCCCGCCATCTTGTCCGTCTTCGGCATTCCATGTATGCGGGAGCGAAATCCGTTCCCCCTCTACCTGCATAGCTTCCGCTGCATTTCCTGCCTGTTTCACAAATTTCCAGTTATCATTGATTGTCAGTTTCATCTATTTCACTACCTACTTTCTTTCCAACACCTTTTTTACAGTACCATGGGTGATTCCATTCTCATTATAAGAATCCACCCGTACAAAGCACTCCTGCTCTTTCACCAATGCGCCGATTCTTTTTTCTATCTGTTGTTCTACTGCCTTTTGCACCGATTCCGGATTCCTGTAAATCTGATAGCTGTGATACAATTTTCTTTCCTCATGTCCCCATAAAATGTTATATCCGATAGCATCTGCAGTTTCCCCGATCGATACTAGAAGATCCAGTCCATCCTCACTTTTTACTGCGTGATATTTGGGTGGAACAGGCTTGTCTCCGGCGCCCTTTCCAAATACACGAAATCCTGATATACACGGTTCTACATGATACGGAATCTCCACAATTGTCAAACGTAAATATCGAACCTGCAATCCTTCTTCCCTTACAACCAGATCATGAGGCAGGTCTGTATCAACCTTCGACTTATCTTCAATCATAAAATACTCCGCCCCATCCAGAGAACCTTCTAACTTCCAACGCGTCACAAGCTCTCTCTCTTCAATATAACGTGGCTGTGTTTCACTGCCCTGTATTTTCCCCGGTGAAGCAATCGGGAGCGCATCATCGGCAAAATTAATCTGGATCGCACGCACATCCATCACCGTTCCCAAATCTGTCTCCAGCCACTGTCCGCTCTCAGAATCTGCTGCTCTCCACCACGTTTTTGCATTTTCATCAAATGCTTTCTCCGGTTCTTTTCCTTTTACAAAAGAAGAGGCTTTTGCCGGTTTTGCATAATTCAGCAAAAACCATTCCGGCTCTTTCCAGGGATCCATCTTACCATCCTCAACCGCAATAGGCCAGTCTCCGTAATTCTGATTACAGAATAGTTCTCCATCCGAATCAAAACCAGCCGGCCACAGACCAACCCGGCGTTCAAATTGATGATTTACACTGATCCGCATTGTTGCGGTATGCCAGAGATTCTGCTGTAAATCCCTCATTGTAGATCCATGCCCGGCTCCCGGCATAAAACCACCCGGATGATAAGAATACGGGTTATTCTTCGCCAATATAAATGGTCCCAGCGGATGCTCCGCTACATAGACACCATCCGCATAACCATTATATTCTGTTCCCGGACAGGCATACTGCAGATAATATCTTCCCTCATATTTATCCATCCAGGGTCCCTCAATAAAAGGACGTCTCGTAAACATTCCTTTAATTGCAGGAATATAAACTTTCGGTATTGACTCCTCCGGCATCTGACTTTGTCGTACAAACGCCTGGAACATCACTTCAACCTCTTCATCGCTACGAGGAAATTCACAATGATCTTCTCCCATTCGTTCATAACCGCGGCAATACCCATCTCCGAAAAGTAATTCCTTCCATTCTGTTTTCGGTTTCATGGTCTCCGGCTCCAATTCTACACCCCAGACAGGCGTCTGGTTAGAACATCCCCAATAAAAATAGATCTTTCCGTCCTCATCAAAGAACAAATTTGGATCCCAGAAATCAAACGTTCCCGGAATCTCTTCATAAGGTCCATTTATAATATCTTTGGTCCGGTAATAATTGCATACCGTTCCCTTTTTCGATGCACAGAAATATACATAGTCTCCGCACACACGTGCATCAGGTGCATAATCATACAACGGCAGGTTCTCCGGGAGTCTATATGACTCCCAGTGAACCAGATCTTCTGATACCCATACCGATAAATTCATAGACGCAAAAAGATAATATTTTCCATGAAATAAAATCATCGATGGATCAGCCCCCTCCCGGTCGATCTGCAGCTTTCCATGAGTTCTCGGATCCATATTAAACTGATACCGATATGGAACATTCATCGGGTTACAATAATACTTTTTCAAGTTTTATGCCTCCTTTTTCAGCGCTTCTTTTTTCGCTGCAATCCGTTTCTGAACTTCTACCATTTCTGCCTTGTTCAATTTACAGAATTTCATAGCCACCAATGTACAGATCCATCCGATAATCGGAAGTCCAAACGTCAAGAACATGGTCAGCCAAAAAATTGCCGGTGTACTTGCATCACCAGGCTGTGGAACCGTTGTTTTATAACCAACCAGCGCAACTGCACCTGCTGCAATCGCCGCACCACAAGAAGAAATCAGTTTATCAAGAAAACTGTAAGTTCCTGTTATCACTGCCGGTACATAACGTCCGCTTCTGTCCAGCTCATAGTCGATCAAATCTGACATAAACGCTGTATTTGCTGTTGTTACACACATATTAGCGCCATTTTTACAAAGCGTGAATACCACGTAAATAATTGTCACCACGCCCATTTTTGCAATATCCTTCGGATTAATAACCACAAAGAATCCACACATAATCACTGAAATTACAATACAAATTTTGGTCCATGTGACAATGGTCTCCATATTGCCATACTTTCCTGCATACTTTGCTCCTCCGATTGCAAACAAAATAGATGGAAGCATTCCAATTACAGTCAGGATCGTAGAAATCCCCATATTACCGATAATAATTCCATTTAACAAGGTTACAATGACTGCCTGAGAAGCTGTTACCTGTGCAATTTTATCAGATGCAGCAGAAATAATATAGCACTGCAGCGGACGATTGCCTTTCAGCACCTCTAACATATCTTTAACTTTTAACGGCTCTCTTTCCTTTGTCAAACCTTTAAAATTTTCCGGTTTATCATATTCACTCACTCCAATACATACCAATGCGACACCTACTGCAGCCAAAAGCAGACAAAGCTTACATGCTGCGCTTAAAAATTCCTGATTATATGTACCGCCAAATTTCGGAAGCATGACAACATTCAATACAATTGTCAATACCATCGGAACCATGTAATTCAACGCTGTCACCCACACCCCAAGCGTCGGACGCTGTCTCGGATCGTTGGTCATTAACGGCGGAATTGTCTGCGCTGTCATATTCACAATTGTATAACCAATCACATAGATAACATAAAACAATACAAATGCCACTGTTCCCAGACCTTTTCCTGCCGCCCAGTCATACATACACAACAGTGCAACTGCTTCAATCACGAATCCGACAATCAGTAAAATCCGGATTTTTCCATATTTTGTATTTACCTTATCATATAAAAATGCTAACATCGGGTCTGTCACTCCGTCTAAAATACGGGTTCCTGTCAAAATCACACCAATTACAGCCGTTCCGATTCCAAATCCGATACTTGCAGCATAACTTGCCATTCCAATCAGTGAATATACTGTCATTCCAACAAATGCATTACATGCATATAAAATAATCTGCCACAGCTTTGCACGACGATACTGTACGCCATCGATTTCACTTGCGCTCAATTTCTTACCCATAACTCAAACTCTCCTTTTATTTTCCACCTTTTTTTCTTCTGTACTCACTCGGCGAAATCCCAACTTCCTTTTGGAAACAGGAGTAAAAATAACTTCTGTTTCCAAATGCAAGACTGTCACTGATCGACTGGATACTTTCCGTTCCCCCTGTCAACATCGTCTTCGCCTGTTCTATTTTTTCATGAAGCACATATTCATTTACACTGAATCCCGTCTCTTTTTTAAATTTACGGGAAAAATAATATTCCGTATATCCGGATTGCTCTGCCAATTTTCCTATGGAAATCACTTCAGACAGATGCCCTTTGATATATTCACAACTATTACGAATGCAATCCGATACATTCGGATTTTCTCTGCTTTCACGCACTCTTCCCACATAGTCTTCCAACAACCTCTGACAGATCTTTGTCGTGTCCGTCATAGACTTACATGCTTCAATCTTCTGTGCATAATAATCATTTAAATTATATGCAATTTCCGGGGACAGACCGCCTCGCATACTTGCTCTGGAACAAATAGTCAAAAGTACCAATGTATTATTCTTGTGACGCCGGAGCGTATCGCCATAATCCACTTTCATTCCCGCACTCAGCATAGAAGATACCTTCAACATTTCTTTATAATGTGGACTTCCTTCCTCCAACATTCTGCAAAGATTCTGCTCAGCTTCCCAGATTCCTGAATGTTTCTCGGAAGCTCCCATCTGCACTTCCTCTTCCGCTCCCGGCAGAATGTTCACAATTTCAATCTCTCTTGCTTCTATTCGATTTCCATTCATCGCATATTCAAACATCACCGCATACTGTGTCAATATATTACCCGGCACAATCGGAATTTCCTCAAATATCCGGAACAACCTGGAGCGAAGCGCCACAGAAAGATTATAGGAATCCAGTTTCTTCCGCAGAATCAGCATACTGTCTCTTCCACTGTAAATCGGACCGATGTAATAAATATGTTCGATCCACTCTTTTGTACGCTCAAATCCCGCAATCCACAACAGATTATTCCCTGCTTCTAACACGACCGGATACAACAATCCCTCTTGCTGACGTTTTCTCAGAATTTTTTCCATTCCTACATAAGAGAAAAATTCTCCGGAAAACAGATCATTTTCCCATGTTGTTTCCAACAGATGATACTCTGCATCATATTTCCAATACCGCAATTCATAATTACAATTAAGCAGTTCCAGAAAAAACTGCATGCGTTCCTTCTTCTCCATCGAACTTCCTCTCCTATTTTTAGATCATATCTTCTGCCCGATATAATGATAGCCTCTGATAATCCTGACTGCCTGTTCCCCGGACCTTTGCTCCGCGAAGTACCTCAGGATGTCCGGAAAGGGAAATCATGATTACTTGACAAAATGTGGATTTTAATGAAAGCTTGTCCCCCTCTAACGTTTCAAACCAGACATCATTTTCACATTTCTGCACAGCTTTCATAAAAGATTGTATATTTGCCTTTTCCGAATATATAAATTCAAATGTTTCTTTTTCCATATGCTTTCCTTTTTCTAACGGATCTCACGTTGTTTCCCAAGATAATAAAAGCTCTCTTTTGGGATCCGTTTCTGGCTGCTGCGGTCAACTGCGATTAAACCAAAGGTCATAGAGTAACCCTTCTGCCATTCAAAGTTGTCCAACAGACTCCAATAACAATACCCCTTTACCTTGATTCCGTCTGCAATACAATTTTGAACTCCCTCAAGCGCCTGTTCCAAAAAGGCAATCCTTCGGTTATCATCTGCCACTGCAATTCCATTTTCGGTCACAATCAGTTCCTGATGGAATTCTTTCGCCACTTTTCGAATCACATGCTCCAGTGCCTCCGGATAAAATTCATAGTCCATCTGTGTCAGTTCTGCATTCTCCGGATTTCCCATTCTTCCCTCTTTTCCAAAACGAGAACGCGTATAATTCTGTACTCCCAAAAAGTCATCTTCCTGAATATACGGGAGATAATGTAAAAACTCATCCTCCCATTCTTTCCGGGCAAATCCTTCGCCGCCTGTTTCAGCCACCTGTATATCATGCAGTGACAACGTAAGACCAACCTTTACCTGCGGACACAGCTCTTTGATTACTTTCCTTGCCGCCTGATGTGCTTTCATGATCAAACGATCGCCTTCGCGGGTTCGCATAGAAGTAAAGTTTTCCACCTTCTCTACGCCAAACACTTTTTTATTTTCCGCTGCCTGAGCCTTCTGTCCTTCCAGCATTTTCTGGAGATTCATTCCCATCTGTACATTTCCGTCTTCGCCGTCTGTGCCGCCTGCTGCTCCCATCTGAGCCATCATCATTTTCTTATAACGCTCTGCGATTCCGGCAATCTGCAGTCCGATATTTGCTTCATTGATCGTACACACATACTGAAGTTCTTCTCCAAGACGTTCCATGACATAGCGAACATATTTTGCGAAATCCTCCACAACACTTTCCGCTTCCCAGCCACCTTTTGTAATCAACCAGACCGGACTGGAAAAATGATGCAATGTCACGATGGGCTCGATTCCATATTTCTTGCAGCATCGAATCACACTGCGATAATGTTCAATCTCCTTTTCATCAAACACCATTTCCTCCGGCTCGATTCTCGCCCATTCCAATGAAAACCGATAGGCATTTAATCCAGCCTCTGCCATCCATCTAATATCCTCTTCATACCGGTTATAATGATCTACTGCATCTAAAGATGGTTCTAAATAGGCAGTATGCTCCATCTGTTCCATCGCCCAACAGTCACTGTTTTTATTATTGCCTTCTACCTGATGTGCTGCTGTGGCCGCTCCGAGCAAAAATGTTTCTTCAAATTTCTTCATATTGAGCCTCCTTGTCACTCTTATTTATCTGTATCATACAAAAATAATCTCAACCCTGCGTTTGTTATTTTGCTTTTTTGTTTTGTTATTCGACACCTTCTTCTGTTAAACTAATTTTATAACATTTTACCGAAAATACGAACTGCTTTTTTTTAATAATTCGTTAAAATTAAGTATGAACACTAATATAAATACGGAAATCAATACCTATGAAATCTAAAGATAGCCTACAAATAAAAAGTCAAGGCTAAATTAAAAGAACATTGAAAAATTTATACAGGTTGA
>CAJKWK010000063.1 GCA_905203555.1 uncultured Lachnospiraceae bacterium | reverse complement strand
ATTAGTGAAAATCACGAAGTTTATATAAAAACAAGAAAAAAGTAGGATTTTTTTTACAGAAATGTTAAAATTATAAAAAGATTATATTGCAAAAATTGGATTGTTACCTTTAAGGGCAAAACCGGAGTTGGAGTTAGGAAGACATAGCATCATCGCTTTTAAAGTCTTCTTGAATTATAACGTCCGGTTTTTATTTTTCCCCAAAACCTGCCCGGAGGTTTTTTGCGGTCTGATTTTGCAAAATAAATAAGGAAATGGAGGAAGAGGATAGGCTATAAAAAGTCTAAAAAGGAAAAAAGTATGAAAAAGTATAATTTAAAAAGAAAAGGTATGGCTGCAGCTGCACTTACGCTTGCCTTTGGAATGCTTGCTCCAAGTGTTTCATTTGCGGCAGGAACTCCGGTCAATGTGCTTTCTGGAACAGAAAGCCAGATGAGTTCTGATAAAGAAGTTGTTTATGTAAACAATTATTCTGCAGCAAAACGAGATGTCAATTTTAATGACAACTGGAAGTTCTATTTGGGAGATGCATCAGGTGCGGAAGAACCGGCATTTGATGATTCTAAATGGGAACATGTAAATCTGCCTCATGACTACAGTATTGAACAAGAGTATTCAACGAAGATGGAAGCAGAAAGCGGATATCTTCCGGGTGGAATTGGCTGGTACAGAAAGAGTTTCACGCTTGGAAAAACAGCGGAGAATAAACGTGTGCGAATTGATTTTGGTGGCGTATATATGGATGCTACAGTCTGGGTCAATGGAACACAGGTGGGAAGCCATCCGTATGGATATACTCCATTCTCATTTGATATCACAGATTTGGTAAATTTTGATGGTGAGAATGTAATTACAGTAAAGGTAAATCATCAGACACCATCCAGCCGTTGGTATTCAGGAAGTGGTATCTATAGAAGTGTAGATTTGAATATTGTAGATCCTGTACATGTTGACTTATATGGGACAAAGGTAGAAACTCCAAATTTGGAAACAGAAAAAGGCGGAGCGGTGACTACTAATATTAAGACAACTGTAGCCAATGATTCAGACAGAGAACAGAATGTGACATTGACTCATACCATTTTCAAAAAAGGTGGGGAGCCAAGCGCTAATATCGGAACTGTGACAACAGAAACCACAACGATTGCGGCAGGTGAAACCACAGCGATTGATGCAACAGTAAGTGCACAGAATCCAGAATTATGGAGTACAACAAATCCGGCGCTTTATATAGTGCGTACAGAAGTAAAGATTGATGAACAGGTTGTAGATACTTACGATACAGAATACGGATTCCGTTATTTTAAGTTTGATGCAAATAGTGGATTTTCATTAAACGGAACAAATATGAAACTGAAAGGTGTGTGTATGCACCACGATCAGGGAGCGCTTGGAGCAGAGGCATGGGAACGTGCAATTGAGCGTCAGGTGGAAATCTTAAGGGAAATGGGATGTAACTCCATTCGTGTTACACATAACCCGGCAGCAGAAGAACTGATAAATATTTGTAATGAAAAAGGTATCCTTGTTGTAGAAGAGATGTTTGATGGCTGGCAAAATGCTAAGAATGGAAATAACAATGATTATGCCAGATTCTTCAATCAGACAATAGGTGAAAGCAATCAGATTCTTGGCAAAAAAGATGGAATGACTTGGGCACAATATGATTTAACAGCAACAGTAAAACGTGGCTGGAATGCTCCGTCAGTTATTATGTGGTCCCTTGGAAATGAAGTTCAGGAAGGTGCAGGCGGTGTATTGACACAGGCGTATGCAGATAATCAGAAAAAGCTGATTGATTGGACTTTGGCATTGGATACGACAAGACCGGCAACACGAGGCGACAACGTGTTAAAAGGTGTTAAGGTTGGAATACCGAAAAACATGATGAATGATATGACAACTGCAAATGGTACGGTTGGTTTGAATTATTGTTCTGGAAATGATTATGATACGCTTCATAATAGTAACCCAAATTGGAAGTTGTATGGTTCTGAAACTGCTTCAGCAGTCAACAGTAGAGGTGTATATGACAGAACAGATGGAAGTAAGACGGGTCAGAAGTTAACATCCTATGATAATTCAGCAGTTAACTGGGGGGCAGTTGCCAGCAGTGCTTGGTACGAGGTTATTAAGAGAGATTTTGTGGCAGGCGAATATGTATGGACCGGTTTTGATTATATTGGAGAGCCGACACCATGGAACGGAACTGGAAAAGGAGCACAAGGAACATGGCCGTCTCCAAAGAATTCATATTTTGGAATTATTGACACCGCAGGATTTCCAAAAGACAGTTACTACTTCTATCAGAGCCAGTGGAATGATGAAGTAAATACCCTTCATATTTTACCGGCATGGAATGAAGATGTAGTGAAGAAAGATGGCAGTGGAAATGTTCCTGTTGTCGTTTATACAGATGCGAAAAAAGTAGAATTATTCTTTACAGATGCAAAAACGGGTGAGAAGAAAACCCTTGGAACAAAGGAATTTACGCAGAAACAATCAAATACACAAGGGTATACATATCAGTATTATGAAGGCGCGGACAAGTCTGGTACAGAACATAAGAATTTATATCTGACATGGCAGGTTCCGTATAAAGCAGGTACAATTTCAGCAGTAGCTTATGGGCAGGATGGACAGAAAATTTCAGAGGAAAAACTGAATGGTCGAACATCCGTAACAACCACCAGTGAGAAGAAGAATTTAAAAGCTACAGTTGACCGCGATACAATTGCAGCAGATGGAGCGGACTTAACTTATGTAACTGTAGACGTAACAGATAAAGATGGAAATATTATTCCGAATGCGGAAGATAAAGTAACCTTTAAAGTAGAAGGTGAAGGTAAACTGGTAGGTGTTGATAACGGAAGACAAGACGATCATACCTCCTATCAGGCAAACAGCAGAAATGCATTTGCAGGAAAAGTACTGGCAATTGTACAGTCTACAAAAAAAGCGGGAAGTTTTACAGTAACAGCCAGTGCAAAAGGGGTGGGAACTTCTTCAGTGACAGTAACAACGACTCCGGTAGAACAGGATACAACAGTAGAAAAGGCTATCAGTTATTACGAAATGTCTAAAAACTACTATGTAAAAACCGGTAATATGCCACAGCTTCCGAGTACTGTTAAAGCAGTGTATACAGATGGAAGTGAAAAAGAGATTCCTGTAACATGGGATGCAATTACAGAAGAACAGATTGCACAGAGTGGTACATTTTCTGTGGCAGGTACAACAGAGGCAGGAGATACTCTTACAGTAATCGTCAATTTGATTGATCAGGTAGTTTCTCTGCTGAATTATTCAACAACAGTTCCAGTTGGAGAAGCACCGAAACTGCCAGAATCCAGACCGGCGGTACTTCTGAATGGTGAGATTATGAATGCGTCATTCCCAGTCGAATGGGGACAACCAGATGGAAGTTATGATAAAGAAGGCTTTGTGACGGTAATAGGAACCGCAAATGTACTGGGACAGCCGTTGGAGGTGACGGCAACAGTTCGTGTAGAAAAACAGAAGATAGAGTTAGGCTCCAGTGTAAGTAGCGCGGCATACTTAAGTCAGGATGTACCGGAAGGACAACAGTCAGATACACTGGATGCAATTAAGGATGGAAAGAAAGAAATCGGAGCCAACAATAGTGGAGGCGCAAATCCAACTTGTTGGTCAAACTGGGCAACTAGAAAGACAGATCCAACTTCTGAAATCACATTCCGCTATGCTACTCAGCAGCGTGTAGGGAAAATTGTTGTATATTATTCCAAAGATAATGGTGCAATGACATTCCCGCTGGAAGGAAGAACAAAACTCTTTGTATCTGAAACAGGAGATGAAGGAAGCTGGAAAGAACTTTCAGTGGAAGAAACAATTGCGGAAAATGAAAGTCCAGAACGTGTAAAAGCATATACATATACATTTGATCCAACTGTAGCAACTTTTGTAAAACTGCAAGTAACAAATACAACTCCTCAAGAGGCAGGGAAAGCAGAAACATGTACTGGTATTACAGAAGTAGAGATTATTGAGTGGAATGGTTCATATACAACCAATTCTACTGCAAATCTTTCAATGTTAAGAGTAAATGGTCTTGAGTTAAGTGAGGAAGAACTTGCAGCAGGAAGTTTTGATACAGAAGCTATTGTTATTGAAACACTAGACTATGCAACAGCTGATAATGCAGCGGTAACTTATGTACCGCCGTATGAAAACAAAGCGAAGTTAATCATTGAATCAGAAGATCATACAACCAGAAATGAATTTGTTATCAATCTGAATGCTCCAAGTGTAGAGAGTGAAGACCCAACTTATTCAGGACGGGATTATGATACCCAAAAAATGTCAGTGACAGCTGGAAGTGAACAGAAAGGACAAAACAATGAAGGTCCGGCAAGATATGTTTTAGATGGCAATGAAGGTACTATCTGGCATACATCATGGGATCCGTTAGCGAGCCCTGATGAGTTTTGGATTAAATTTGAGTTAGGTGAAGTTACTAGCCTAGATGCATTACGCTACAAAGGACGTAGTGGCGCTTCAAATGGACGTATCAGTAAGTATCGAGTAGAGGTAAGTAAGGATGATCAAGAGTGGACAGAAGTTTCTGTTGGAAATTGGGATAATACAGATGACTGGTATATCGCAATGTTTAATGAACCGACAGAAGCAAAATATGTTCGACTTACCGGCGTTGAAACTTATGGTGAAGGATCACAGCAGAATAAATTTGCAAGTGCTGCAGAGATTCGCTTGCGTAAAGCAGATTCAAAGACAAACATTTCAGATGCAACTGTTTCTCTTGTAAATGAGAAAAAACTGGTTTCAGTAGTAGATAAAGATCATCCGGTAACATTGTCAAAAGAAGACATTGAAGTTACCTTGGGAGATAAGGTGCTCAGATATGGCATAGACTACAAACTTACTTATAGTAATAATGAAGCACCAGGAACTGCAACTGCAATCGTAACAGGTATTGGACAGTATGGATATACAGGAAGTCAAGAGATATCATTTACAATTGAGTTGAAAAAACCGGAAATGAATAATATTTCCATAAAGAGCTTCCCGACAAAAACAACATATAAAGAAGGAGAAACCTTAGATCCTACAGGTCTTGTGCTTACTACATTATATGACAATGGTACAACAGCGGAAGTTGTGTATTCAGAAGAGACTGCAAAAGACTTTACATTTAATCCGGATACAAAGACGGCGTTGTCTAAAGGAAATACAAAAGTAACAGTGACCTATGGTGATTTTGAAACAGAGTTTGCAATCACAGTTACAGAAGCTGAAAAACCGGATCCAGAAAAACCGGATCCAGAGAAGCCGGACCCGGAAAAGCCGGACCCGGAAAAGCCGGACCCGGAAAAGCCGGATCCAGAGAAACCAGATTCAGGCAACCAGGGTTCAGGTAAGCCGGACGGAAATGGTGGCTCCACAGGAAATACAGGCAATACAAACAATTCAAATAATGCAGTACAAACAGGGGATGCTGCATCAGTAGGAATTTGGGTGGTTGCATTAGCAGCAGCTGGTATAGTAGGAGCTATAATGATTGGAAAGAAAAGGAAAGATGTTAAATAATCAATTTGAAGAGTATTATGTGACAATCTTTTCAAGGAGGAAATTTTGAAAAAGTTACGAATTAATAGAAAGAACAAAAAAGGCTTTCAGAAATTCGCTGCAGGAGTCATGGCATTAGTAATGACTGTTTCTGGACTGACAATACCGTCAGTCCGGAGCGAAGCTGCGGCTGCAGAGTATGAAATTTATCCGAATCCACAGGTGATTCAATATACGGAAGGTGACTATGTTATCAAAAACGAGGTCAATGTAGTATATGAATCAGGAATCGATCAGGCAACGAAAGATCGGTTAGCAGAAGCACTTGCGTTGAAAGACGGGGTAACAGTGACCACATCCGAGTCAATTGAAGAGGGCAAGACGAATATTCTTGTTGGAATTGATGGTTCGGGAGAAGTTGCAGATACTTATGCAGATGAACATGTGAATATGCAGTCAGCGGATTTGTATGAAAAACTGGATGCCTATGTACTGGATAGTAATAACGATGTGATTACTGTAGTAGGTGCAGACACAGATGCAAGTTATTATGGATTGACGACGTTGTATCATATTTTGAAGCAGATGGATAGTAATACCATCCGGAATTTTCACATTGAGGACTGGGCAGATGTTGCAAGTCGTGGATTTATTGAAGGGTATTATGGAAATCCATGGTCTACAGAAGATCGAATCAATCTTATGAAATGGGGCGGTTATTATAAACTGAATTCCTATTTCTATGCGCCGAAAAATGATCCAAAGCATAATGCAAAATGGAGAGAATTGTATACAGAAGAGGAACTGAATACATTAATCAGACCTTTAGCAGAAGCGGGTAATGCATCTAAATGCCGTTTTGTGTATGCACTTCATACGTTTATGTATAATCCGGTTAGATTTGACAGTAATTATCAAGCTGATTTAAAAGCAGTACAAGATAAACTTGCTCAGGTGATTGAAGCCGGTGTCAGACAGGTTGCAATTCTGGCAGACGATGCGGGAAATGTAGGTGGAGATAATTATAATAAGTTTTTAACGGATATGACAGCATGGCTGGCAGAAATGAAAAAAACTTATCCGGATCTGAAACAGACGCTGCCGTTTTGTCCACAGGAATATATGTACAACGGACAGGGATATTACAAGAATTTCCCGGAAAATGTACAGATTGTTATGACAGGCGGTAAGGTATGGGGCGAAGTAAACCAGAACTTTACCAATACATTTACGAATAATGCGGGACGCGGTCCTTATATGTGGATTAACTGGCCTTGTACAGATAATTCTAAAAACCATCTGATTATGGGCGGATATACAACATTTCTACATCCAGGAGTTGATCCGGCAAAGATTCAAGGTATCGTACTTAATCCGATGCAGCAGTCAGAGCCAAGTAAAGTGGCAATTTTCGGAAATGCATGTTATTCATGGAATATTTGGGAAAATGCAGATATAGCAAACAAGGCATGGAAGGATTCTTTCAAGTATGTAGATCACAATTCAGCAGTGGAAACGGAAGCCTCTACAGCGTTGTATGAATTGTCTAAACATATGATGAATCAGAACATGGATAATCGAGTAACAGCATTGCAGGAATCTGTAGAGTTAGCTCCGAAACTGACGGCGTTTCGTGATAAATTAAAGACAGGTACAGTTACTGTAGAAGAAGCGGATGCATTGATTGCTGAATTCCAGATTTTACAGAATGCAGCTGCTGTTTATAGAGAACAGGCTGTAGACACAAAGGTTAGAGATCAGATTGTATATTGGCTGGATTGCTGGGATGATACAACTGTTTCAGCAATTGGATATTTGAATGCTATCAAGGCGATTATCAATGAGGAAGCAGATACTGCACTTCGTTATAATGCAGAAGCAAAAGCAGCGTTCGAGCAGTCAAAGACACATGAACTCTGGTATCTGGATCATTATGAAAAAGCAGAAGTCGGAGTACAGCATATTGTTCCATTTATTAAAGCAATGGCAAAATATGTAACTGATTATATTGACACTGGAATCAATCCAAATACACAGGAAAGATATACAGGAACTGTTACATATAATCAGATATCTATACAAAATAACGCAACGGAAGATAGATATTTTGATAGAGATGACAGCAGTGAAGTATGGTTGGCTAGAGGACCGTATGAAGGATCCGGAAGAGATACAATTCCAGCAGGAGCAACATTGACAGTTACTTTCCCGGAGCCAAAAACAATTGGTTCCTTCCGTTTGGTGCAGGGAGTTTCAGCAACGGGTGATAAGTTCAGCAATGCAGATGTAGAGTATCAGATTGAGGGAACGAGTACATGGACAAAAGCGGGTACATTGTCGGATAAAGGTGATCAGACCGTTTCATTCGGAAATGTTGCTAATGTAAAAGCGGTGCGTATTCATAATAAAACAGTAACAGGAGGCTGGGTAAGAATTGGTGAAATAGAGATTCTTTCTCCGGCAAATGAAGATGCAAGACCAATTGAGTACAATATTATACATACAGATCGCTGGACAGTTGCGGATTCTACACACGTGGAATCAAAATTGTATGATGGAGACGATAACAGTTATGTATGGTATGATCCAGACGGTTCCGGTAATACAACAAACGATACTTGTAAGGAAAATGATTATCTGGGATATGATTTTGGTAAAGTTGCAGATCTTTCCAGTGCACATATTGTAGTAGGTGCAGATAATGGAGATAAGCTGAAACGGTATAAGATCGAGACATCTCTTGATGGAGATAAATGGACTCCGGTAGATGGATATGATAATTATACTGGTGTAGACTCAGGAAAGGATATATTGAATATCGATCTTACCGGAACACGTGCAAGATACATCAGAATTTGTAATTTAGAAGATCGTCAGAAATGGGTGAAATTCTCTGAATTTACTGTAAAAGAAAAGGCAAGTGGTGCGAGAGCAGGGCTTTATACGAACGTTGATACAAATATCACTGCAAGTCTGGAGGAAGGCAGCGTTTCATTAAGCAATGGAACAGTTACATTGAACAAAGACGAGTATATCGGAGTAAAACTTGGTGATATCAAAGCAATACAGAATATTACAGTTCCAGAACTTCCGGGAAATGTAGTTCTGGAGACGTCCATGAATGAAATTACATGGCAGCCTTACGCAGCAGATGCAAAAAATGTAGATGCAGCGTATATACGCATTAGAAATAATGGCGAAGAAGCAAAAGAGATTACTTTGAATGATTTTGCAGTGACTTATAAGTTTGTTGGAGCTAAAAAAGTAGATACAAACTTTGAAAAAGCACAGAATGAAAATGATATGCGTGTGGCAGGAACTGTTGGAAATGTGTTTGATGGAAAATTAAGTACATTGGGTATGATCAATGGAAAACAGGAAGCCGGCAAACATATCACATTTGATCTGGGACAAGTGATTCACTTTAACTCTCTGCGTTACTATATTGTAGAAACACAGTTGAATTATTTGAGAAATGCAAAATTTGAAGTGTCAACAGATGGTACGAACTGGACAGAGGTTATGACAGTTGGAAAACCGACTCAAAATGTGCATGATAATACGGTTGCGAAAGACATGCAAGGCATTACGCTGACCCATGATGATAAAAATCCGGGATATATGTATAAAGAAGTAAAAGATCTGGATGTAGATGGAAGATATATCCGCATCATGCCGAATGAAACATATAATCATAGATGGGTTGCAATTAATGAACTGCAGATCAATGGAGGAGAATATATTTCTTCTGAGCAGAGTAGACAGATTGTGTCAGAAGCAATTGAAGAAGCAGGAAAGATTCCGTCTAATATGCGGGATGGAAGTTATGGTACAACTTATAAGTCTTCTAAAAAGAACAGTTCATTTACATGGAGAGTGTTAGATCCAACATCAATCGCATCTGTTCGTCTGATACAGATCGGCGATATTTCTAAAGCAGATGTTACAGCAACTTATTTAGATAAGAGTAATGTTACAAAAGCTAGTAAAGAAGTAAAACTTGGAAAACTGAATCAAGTAATCAATGAGTTTGTTATTCCGGAAGGAAAAATGCTGGAAACACTGACTGTTACTTGGAAAGATGTAATTCCGGAAATTGCTGAGATTGAAACTTCATCAGAACGTGGTGGAGAAGTGAACAAAGAAACATTAAAAGCAGAACTTGCAAAAGCAGAGGATGACACATGGACAACTGATAGCAAAACAGCTTACACACAGGCAAAAGAAACTGCACAGGAAATCTATGATAATGAAAATGCAAGTCAGGCAATGGTGGATTCAGCGATTAAAGCATTAGAGTCAGCACGTACAAATGCAAAGATAAAAGCGAATGAAGAAACCGTCGCAAAGATGAAAAAAATGTTGGCTGGAAAAATCAGTAATGAGGAAACGATTTATACAAAAGTTACTTATTCTGCTTATGAAAATTTAATTGGCAAGTTGGAAAAGGCAATGAAAACTCCGGATAATTTGTCGCAGACAGATGCAGATGAGCTTATGAAAAATGTGACAGAAGCGCAGAATAATCTTGTATATTCTACAAGAAACAGAGAACTTGCAGAGCTGGAAGCTGAAAAATATGATTTGGTTGAAGCAGATCAGTATACAAAAGCAAGTTATCAGGCATTGACAGCGATTAAATCAGAGATTGATACGTTGGTGGCTAAGGATAAAGAGGCAGAAATAGACGGAACAGAACGTGTAAATCCAAAAGAATTTATTGCTAAGAGAACTGCTTTCCAGAATAGAATGTCAAATCTAGTTGATATCAGTGCTCTGAAGGCAGCAATTAAACAGTCAGAAAGCGTAGACGGTTCTTTATATACGAAAGAAAGTTATCAGTCTTATGTTGCAGCTGTAGAAGCAGGAAAACAACTTCTTGATGCAGGTACAAAAGAACAGGTTGCAGAGGCGCTGAAACTAATCGAAGAAAAATATAATGGATTGACTGCAAGTGAAAAAGTAACTTTGGAGCAGATGATTCAGGCAGCGAAGGCATTGAAGGCTGAATCTTATACAGAAGATTCTTATCAGGAATTGATGGATATTGTCGCAGAGGCAGAAAAGAGCGGTGATGATAAATATATTGATAAGATTCAAGAGGCAATGAAGAAGCTGGTTAATGTAGAAGCATTAAAGGATAAGATTCAAGCAGCTGAAAAAGTGGATAAGAAGTTGTATACAGAAGACTCTTATCAGAGATTAGAAGATGCATTGAAAAAAGCGAAAAAACTTCTGAAGTCAGGTAGTGCAAAAGAAGTAAAAGCAGCAACAGAAGAATTAGAAAATGCACGTCGTGCATTGGTACGGAAAACTACAGTAGATGTAGAAGGAAATCAAAATAATGCAGGTCAAAATACAGATCAAAAAGGTCAGGCAGTGCAAACTGGTGATGAAGGAAATCTTCTTCCGATAGTTTTGGTTATGGTAGCTTGCATAGCGATAATTGCAGTAGTGATTATTCGCGGGAAAAGGAAATAGGGGTTAAGAAATAAAAGACGAGCACCGGCAGACGGGAAAACTGCCGGTGCTTATTATTTTGTTTCGGAATCTATTTTGTCTGGAATTGCGGGATGAGAAAACTCATGGTATACTGAGTGACATATAGCAGGATATATGAAATACGGAGTGAAAAACGTGATTAAAGAGAAAAATATTCGTGTGTTAAATCGGGAAATGTTAAAGTATGCAGCAATCGCAGCCATGCTGTTAAATCATATTTCTGATGTTTTTTTTGAAAAAGGGAGCTGGTATGGGGAGCTGTGTCTGGATATTGGGTATATTACGGCTCCGTTGATGTGTTTTTTTCTGGTGGAAGGGTATTACTATACACATTCAAGAATACGGTATATGCTACGATTATTAGGATTTGGAGTTCTTTCACAAGTGCCTTTTTATATGGCATTGTCACAAGGAGAGCAGTGGCCGGGCAGATTGAATATGATGTTTACACTTTTTCTTTGTTTTTTATTGATAGAAGTAAAAGTGTATGTACGAAGTGAAATTGTGCGCTATATTCTATTTGCAGGAATTATTATTATGAATAGTTTTTGTGATTGGCCGACGATGGCACCGGTTTATACTTTACTGTTTGCGTATGCCTATGGCTCTCAAAAGAAGATGATGCGTGCTGTCTGTATTTCCACAGGTATATTTCTGTTACCGATGTATATGACAAAGAGCATGTATTTTTCCGGTGGAGATGCAGTTGCGATGACTGGGATAGCAGCATTTTTTGTGTTGGCGGCAGGAATGGCGATTTTGTATTTATATAATGGAAAACAGGCGAATCGGGGAAGAAAATTTTCAAAGTGGTTCTTTTATCTGTTTTATCCGGCACATTTGCTGGTTCTAGGAATCCTCAGAATGGTTTGCTTTTCATAGAAAAACAGGATAAAATAGTAGAAGTAAAGGAAGGAAATAAAGATGTCGGAAGTGAGAAAACATATTGTATTTCATGGACAGGTACAGGGCGTTGGATTTCGATATACGGCAAAATATCTGGCACAATCCATGGAGTTGACAGGCTGGGTTGTCAATGAATATGATGGTACGGTTGTGATGGAGGTACAGGGGCGTGAAACTCTGATCAATAAGCTGCTCGTAGGTCTGAATCATGGACATTATATTGTGATTGAGTGGATGGATACAAAGGAGATTCCGCTGATAGAAGGTGAACGTGGGTTTCGTGTACGGTCCTGATGAAAAGTATGTAGGAAAAAGATCAGAAAAGCATCAATAGATAGAGCAGACTGGAAGACAACAAGGAGGACATGGAAAATGAAGTTAGGATTTATTGGAACAGGAAATATGGCAAGTGCGATTATGGGTGGAATTGTTCGTCAGGGAGTGATTGAAGCCGATCAGATCATCGGTGCGGATGTTTCTGAGGAAGGTCGCTCCAGAGTAAAAGAAATGTATGGGATTCATGTCACAGCGGATAATAAGGAAGTGGCAAATACCTCTGACAAGCTCATTCTTTCGGTAAAACCACAGTTTTATCCGTCTGTAATCGAAGAGATTAAGAGCTGTATCCGGGAGGATCAGATTGTAATTACGATTGCGCCGGGGAAAACGTTGGAATGGCTGGAAGAACAGTTTGGTAAGCCGGTAAAGATTGTCCGTACAATGCCAAATACACCGGCTATGGTAGGGGAAGGAATGACGGCAGTTTGTGCCAATTCTTATGTGACAGAAGAGGAATTAAAGGAAGTACTCCGGATTCTTCAGGCATTTGGTAAGGCGGAGGTTGTATCCGAGCATTTGATGGATGTAGTCGTTTCCACCAGTGGAAGTTCACCGGCATATGTGTTTATGTTTATCGAAGCGATGGCAGATGCGGCAGTGGCAGATGGAATGCCGCGTGCACAGGCCTATAAATTTGCTGCACAGGCAGTGATGGGAAGTGCAAAAATGGTGCTGGAAACAGGAAAACATCCGGGAGAATTAAAGGATATGGTATGTTCTCCGGGAGGTACGACGATTGAAGCGGTTCGGGTTCTGGAGGAGAAAGGATTTAGAAGCGCGGTGATTGAGGCAATGAAAGCGTGTGCTGAGATGTCTGGGAAAATGTAAGTGAAACGGGAAAGTAAAAGAAGATAAAAATAGAAAGTAAGAGGGAAATCGTATGTATGATATAGGAATTATTGGTGGCGGAACAGCAGGATTAACAGCAGCAATTTATGGGCAGCGTGCAGGAAAGCAGACGGTTGTATTTGAAGGTGCGAACTATGGCGGACAGATTGTATTTTCTCCGAATGTGGAAAATTATCCGGGAATTGCCAGCATCAGCGGAGCACAGTATTCGATGAATCTGATGGAGCAGGCGGTTCAGTTGGGAACGGAGACTAAGCATGAGCAGGTGAAGGAAGTAAGAAAAACAGAAGAGGGCTTTCTTGTAAAAACAGAAGAACAGGAGTATCTGTGCCAATCCATTATAGTGGCAACCGGAGTAACACATCGGCATTTGGGATTGGAAAAGGAAGAAAAATTAACAGGAGCAGGGATTTCCTATTGTGCGACTTGTGACGGTATGTTTTTCAGAGGAAAAAACGTAGCTGTTATCGGGGGCGGAAATACGGCGCTGCAGGATGCGGATTTTTTGTCAAACTATTGTAATAAGGTATATCTGGTGCACCGCCGAGACGAATTTCGCGGGGATGCAAAAAATGTAAATGCGCTGAAACAGAAAGAAAATGTTGAGTTTGTATTGAATGCCCTGCCTAAGAGTATTTTGGGAGAGCAGATGGTACAGGGACTGATCGTAGCAGATAAAAATTCCGGCGAAGAACAGCAGCTGGATGTTGATGGTATTTTTGTTGCAATTGGTCATCTTCCGAAAAATGAAGTGTTTGCGGATCTTGTGGAATTGGATCCAAGTGGTTTTGTGAAGTCGGGAGAAGACTGCATTACTTCTCAGGCGGGAGTGTTTGCGGCAGGGGACTGCCGGACGAAAGAGGTTCGTCAGTTGACAACAGCGGCAGCGGATGGAGCAGTTGCGGCACTTGCAGCAGTAAAATATATTTCATAAGAAATATTAGATAATGCAAATAGAATAGACAAAAATAGAATAGACAAAAATAGAAGGGACTACAAATTTATGTGGATTGCAGATAACTGGAAAGATTATGAAGTGATAGATTGTTCCAAAGGGGAGAAACTGGAACGTTGGGGAGATTATCTCCTTGTCCGTCCGGACCCACAGGTGATATGGGATACACCAAAGTCAGATTATGGATGGAAACATTGCAACGGACATTATCACCGCAGCAAAAAAGGCGGCGGTGAATGGGAATTTTTTGACCTTCCTCAGCAGTGGCAGATTCATTATGGAGAATTAACATTTAATTTGAAACCATTTAGTTTTAAACATACAGGGCTGTTCCCGGAACAGGCAACAAACTGGGATTGGTTTTCAGATTTGATTCGCAAGGCTGATCGTCCGGTCAAAGTGTTGAATCTATTTGCATATACAGGAGGTGCAACTCTTGCGGCAGCTGCGGCGGGCGCACAGGTAACACACGTGGATGCATCAAAGGGAATGGTTACATGGGCAAAGGAAAATGCGGTTTCTTCTGGATTGAAAGATGCGCCGATTCGCTGGCTTGTGGATGACTGCGTAAAGTTTGTAGAACGGGAGATTCGCCGTGGAAATAAATATGATGCAATTATTATGGATCCTCCGTCCTATGGGCGCGGTCCGAAAGGTGAAATCTGGAAGATTGAGGATATGATTCATCCGCTGGTACAGCTCTGTACAAAGATTTTGTCTGAAGATGCGCTGTTCTTTTTGATTAATTCTTATACAACGGGGCTTGCACCG